>NZ_CP120997.1:2860000-3160000 GCF_030719295.1 Streptomyces sp. Mut1
TTGCCTTTCGGCTGATTCGACTTTATCAGAAGCGTTTCGGCCGACCTAATCGGCTTCAACTCGCTGAGATTGGGAATCGATGGCTCTGCGGAAATTTGATTTCCGACCGGAGCGAGACAGATATTAACTGTCGGGGCCCGAACCTGTCCAGTTCGAGGCAACCGTTAAAATCTACCTCCCCCACTTCGCCGTGTCAACGGTTTTTTGGGGCGAGGAGGAGACTAGCAGGTCAGCGACGGCGTATGCACATCAGGCGGCCACCGGCAGCTCGGCACTTCGTTCGACGGCGTCCACGTCCCCCGCCTCACCCGCTCGGGCGGCTCGGCCGCCCAGGACGTAGACGTACGCGAGGAAGAGCACCTCGGCAGCTGTGCCCAGGGTGATCCGGGCCCAGGTCGGAAGGCCGGACGGGGTCACAAAGGCTTCGATGATCCCCGAGACGAACAGGACGAGCGCCAGGCCGATGGCCATGCCCACGGCGGCTCGTCCCCGCTGTGCCAGGGCCGCTCGGCGCGTCCGAGGGCCGGGGTCGATGACCGTCCAGCCGAGGCGCAGGCCCGTACCCGCGGCGACGAAGACGGCCGTCAGCTCCAGCAGGCCGTGGGGAAGGACCAGCCCGAGGAACGTGTCGAGGCGGCCGGCCGAGGACATCAGCCCGATGCCGACCGCCAGGTTCACCACGTTGACGAAGAGGATCCAGATCACCGGGACGCAGAGGAACGCGCCCAGCACCAGGCACATGGCGGCGGCCTGCGCGTTGTTCGTCCAGACCTGTGCCGCGAAGGAAGTCGCCGGGTGGCTGGAGTAGTACGTCTCGTACTCGCCACCCGGACTCGTCATGCGACGGAGGTCGTCCGGAGCGGCGATGGTCGCCTGGACCTCCGGATGCGCGGCGATCCACCAGCCCATCAGCGCGGCCAGGAGCGTGGAGAGGACAGCGGTCGGTATCCACCAGTGGCGGGAGCGGTAGACGGCCGCGGGGAATCCCGCGGTGAGGAAGCGCGCCGCGTCGCGCCAGGACGCTCGGCGGGTACCGGTCACCGTGGCACGGGCTCGGGCCACCAGCTGCGTGAGCCGCGCGACGAGCAGCGGGTCGGGGGCGCTGGAATGGATCAGGGACAGGTGCGTGGCCGTGCGCTGGTAGAGGTCGACGAGTTCGTCCGCTTCCGCGCCCGTCAGCCGGCGCCCACGGCGCAGGAGGTGGTCCAGCCGGTCCCACTCGGCGCGGTGGGCGTTGACGAAGACATCGAGGTCCATGATCGGCTGCGGCTCCAGGCAGGGTGTGTACCGGTCCGTCCAACTGCGGCGTTGCGGGCCAGCTTGGCAGACTGTGGGTCCGCGGGGCAGGGGCCTTCGGTGAGGGGTGGGGCGATGAGTGAGCTCGTGACCGGGGACGCGGTCGTACTGGGGCTGCGGCCGGCGAAACTGCCGAGCCGGGCGCTGGCTCTGGCCATCGACCTGATCGTGGTGGGAACGGTGTTCGGCCTGGTCGTGTTCGTTCTCGCCATCGTCTCCGCCTCGCTGGACGAAGCGGCCATCGCGGCGGTGTCCGTCGCTGCCTTCCTGCTGGTTCTCGTGGGTGGGCCGATCGCGGTCGAGACGCTCAGCCACGGACGTTCGCTGGGCAAGCTGGCCTGCGGGCTGCGCGTCGTACGGGACGACGGCGGCCCCATACGGTTCCGGCACGCGCTGGTGCGCGGGGCGATGGCGGTCGTGGAGATCCTGATGACGCTCGGCGTCGTCGCCTCCATCGCGTCGTTGGTGTCGGCGCGTGGCCGGCGGCTCGGTGACGTCTTCGCGGGGACGCTCGTCGTACGGGAACGGGTGCCGGCGGGCCGGGCAGCGGCTGTTCCGCCGCCTCCGCCTTGGCTGGTAGGGCGGTTCGCCGGTCTGGATCTCTCAGGAGTTCCGGACGATCTGTGGCTCGCGGTGCGGCAGTACCTGACGCGGATGCATCAACTCGATGCCGACGTGGGCCGGAGCATGGCGGAGCGGCTCGGCGGGGAGGTCGCCGCGCGGACCGGGCTTCCGGCTCCGGCGGGCGTACCGGCTTCCGCGTACCTGGCTGCCGTGGTGCACGAGCGGCAGGTGCGGGACGCGCGACGGGCGTGGGAGGCCGCGGCCCGCGAGGCGACGCGGGGCTCCGCCGGTCCCGGGCCGATGAGCATGCCGGGAGGAGGGTCTGTGGGCGGCGAACCGGGCGGCGGGTTCGGCCGGTATCCGGGCGGGCCGGCCGGCCCGGTAACACCACCTGAGCACCCGGGGGCCGCCGTCGGTCCGCCCGTCGGCATGGTGCCTGGTCCCATCGGCATGGTGTCCGACGGAGCCCCGGGGTCTGGCGCCGATGCGGCTGCCGGTAGCGGAGGGGCGGCCGGGCGGCCGTCCGCCACCGGGTTCGTGCCGCCCTCCTAGGACGTGTCCGCGAAATCCCGTCGTACGCCCGAAGTGCGCGGCCTGCGGCGTCTGGTGATTCCCCAAGTTCTGGGCGCCCTCCAACAGGGGAGACCCCACTCCTCTGCGTGCCGGCCGGAATCCCTCGTATTGGACTTACTTGGGGTTTCGGCCGGTGCGGCGAGAGCGCCTGCCAGGCGTCGCGGGCCGGACGGGACTTCGCGGACACCGCCCAGGTCGTGTCGCGTCAGCCGCGGGCCGCGGCCGTCACTCCATCGAGCGGGTTTCCTGCACAGCCCCCGAACTCCCCGGCCTCCAGCAGCTTCCGGGCGCCTGCGCCTCGGTGTTCACCCCCTCGGCCTCGGACCCTGATCGCGGGCGATTCCCCTTCCGGTCCGGCTACCGCTCGGAGGGTGGGGACTCCAGTTCCTCGAGCTCGACTCCTGGGGCCGACAGAACCACGTCCCCGGCCAGATGGACGGTGTACCTCTCGCCCGTGTCCAGGGCGCTGACCTGGTATTCGTCCACCTTCAGGGGTCCGTTGTCAGTGGGGTGCGCTTCACTGTTCACCAGGGCCCAGGACTGGTCGAGCGTGCGGGGGGCGAGGACCGGATCCGTGAAGGTGACGACCCGGAGGCGGGTTGCCGGAGAAGTGGGGGTGAGGCGCAGCAGACGAGCGGTCGCGACGAGGAAGGCGGGGGACGTGCCGTTGAAGGCGTGGGCGCGGACATTGCCTTCGGTGGCGTGAGCACCCGTCGGGTCGGTACGGACCCAGGTGAGCCCTTCGAGGGCGGCACCGCGGACCTGCCAGTCGGCGGCATGGAGTTCGAGACGGATGGGGCGGCCGAGTTCATCCAGGGTGAGGTCGACGGATCCCAGGTGACTGCCGGACGGGGCAGTCGTTTGGGAGATGTAGCGCCAGCCGGAAGGGCCGGGCGCGCAGTGGAAGTGTTCTTCGCCGAGGGGGGTGTGGTCATGAAGATCGTGGAGCGAATATCGGCCGCGGGGCATGGGGTCCTTCGGGTTCCTCAGGTCGTGCGGGTGCGGTACGGCGCAGGCCCCCGACACGGGGGTGCGGGGGCCTGCGTTCGTCGCTGCTGCTGATCGGTCCGGACTGCTGAGTGTCCGGTACTGCTGAATCGCCCCGGGCTGCGGGGTCCGCCGGTGACCGGTCACCTGCGGACCACCGCGGCGCATGGCGGGAGCAGTCGGTACGGAGTCGAGCGGTACGGGTTCCGTGCCGGGGCAGCCTTGAGGGATCCGTCCCTACGGGGCTGTCCCCGGTGGATCAGTAGCGGTAGTGGTCCGGCTTGTACGGGCCCTCGACCTCGACACCGATGTACGCGGCCTGCTCCGGGCGCAGTGTCGTCAGCTTGACGCCGAGGGCGTCGAGGTGGAGGCGGGCGACCTTCTCGTCCAGGTGCTTGGGGAGCACGTAGACGTCGGTCGGGTACTCCTCGGGCTTGGTGAACAGCTCGATCTGGGCCAGGGTCTGGTCCGCGAACGAATTGGACATCACGAACGAGGGGTGGCCGGTGGCGTTGCCCAGGTTCAGCAGGCGGCCCTCGGACAGCACGATCAGGACCTTGCCGTCCTGGAACGTCCAGGTGTGGACCTGCGGCTTCACCTCGTCCTTCACGATGCCGTCGATCTTGGCCAGGCCGGCCATGTCGATCTCGTTGTCGAAGTGGCCGATGTTCCCGACGATGGCCTGGTGCTTCATCCGGGCCATGTCGGCGGCCATGATGATGTCCTTGTTGCCCGTCGTGGTGACGAAGATGTCCGCCTGCTCCACCACGTCGTCGAGGGTGGCGACCTGGTAGCCGTCCATCGCCGCCTGGAGCGCGCAGATCGGGTCGATCTCGGTGATGATGACGCGGGCGCCCTGGCCCCGGAGGGACTCCGCGCAGCCCTTGCCGACATCGCCGTAGCCGCAGACCACGGCCGTCTTGCCGCCGATCAGCACGTCGGTGGCCCGGTTGATGCCGTCGATCAGCGAGTGACGGCAGCCGTACTTGTTGTCGAACTTCGACTTGGTGACCGCGTCATTGACGTTGATCGCCGGGAACAGGAGGGTGCCGTCGCGGTGCATCTCGTAGAGCCGGTGCACACCGGTCGTGGTCTCTTCCGTGACACCACGGATCTCGGAGGCGAGCTGGGTCCACTTCTGGGGGGACTCACCGAGCGTGCGGTTGAGCAGCGTGAGGATCTGCGCGTACTCCTCGCTGTCGGCCGTGGCCGGGTCCGGGGCCGCGCCGACCTTCTCGAACTCGACGCCCTTGTGGACCAGGAGGGTGGCGTCGCCACCGTCGTCCAGGATCATGTTCGGGCCGCCGGTAGGCGTGTTCGGCCAGGTCAGGGCCTGCTCCGTGCACCACCAGTACTCCTCCAGCGTCTCGCCCTTCCAGGCGAAGACGGGAACGCCGGCGGGGGCGTCCGGGGTGCCGTTCGGGCCGACCGCGATGGCGGCCGCCGCGTGGTCCTGGGTGGAGAAGATGTTGCAGGAGGCCCAGCGGACCTCGGCGCCGAGCGCGACCAGGGTCTCGATCAGCACGGCGGTCTGCACGGTCATGTGCAGCGAGCCGGTGATGCGGGCGCCGGCCAGGGGCTGGGCGGCTGCGTACTCCTTGCGGATCGACATCAGGCCGGGCATCTCGTGCTCGGCGAGGGTGATCTCCTTACGGCCGAAGGTGGCCAGGGAGAGATCGGCGACCTTGAAGTCCTGTCGATTGGCGACCGTCGTCATAACGGGCTGCTCCTCGTGGTGGAGTCGAGGGTGGGTAGGGCGGCTCTGCGGCAGCGGGCATACGGATGCCCGGGAGCTCGCAGCGCAGTCCGTCGGAGGCCCTCTCTCCCTCGGCCGGTCCGGCGTACGGACCGATCGACCGCCATCAGCAGCGACGTCTGACACTGCCGTCGAATCTACACCGAACGGCGCAGCCGCTCCCAGTCCGCCGGGGCTGAACCGGGGCGGGAGCGGCTGTACGGAGTACGCGATGGCGTGTCCGGTGCGGTCAGTGGCCGGATTCCGTCGGGTCCGACGGGGTGGCCGGGGTATCGGTGGCTCCGGGCTCGGGGGCTCCCGGTTCCGGGGCCTCCGGGCCGGGGGTGGTGGCCCCCTCGTCGGGGGTGCCGCCCGGGGTCTTGGCGGGATTGGTGCCGGCCGCGGCGGCCGCCTCGTTGTAGATGTCCGGTTCCAGGTAGATCACCCGGGCGATCGGGACGGCCTCCCGGATGCGGGACTCGGCGGCGTTGATGGCGTTGGCGACCTCGCCGGCGGTGTCGTCGTGCTGGACCGCGATCTTGGCGGCGACCAGCAGTTCTTCCGGACCGAGGTGGAGGGTGCGCATGTGGATGATGCCCGTGACGGTGTCACCGTCGACGACCGCGGCCTTGATCCTGTCGACCTGGTCGGTGCCGGCGGCCTCGCCGAGCAGCAGGGACTTGGTCTCGGCGGCCAGGACGATCGCGATGGCGATCAGCAGGATGCCGATGCAGAGGGTGCCGATGCCGTCCCACACACCGTCGCCGGTGCCGATGGCCAGGCCGACGCCTGCGAGGGCGAGCACCAGACCGATGAGCGCGCCGAAGTCCTCCAGCAGCACGACGGGGAGTTCCGGGGCCTTCGCGCGGCGGATGAAGTCCGTCCAGCTGAGCGAGCCGCGGGTCTGGTTGGACTCCTTGATCGCCGTACGGAAGGAGAATCCCTCGGCGATGATCGCGAAGACCAGCACGCCGACCGGCCAGTACCAGGACTCCAGCGCGTGGGGGTGCTTGATCTTCTCGTAGCCCTCGTAGACCGCGAACATGCCGCCGACGGAGAACAGGACGATGGAGACGAGGAAGGCGTAGATGTAGCGTTCGCGGCCGTACCCGAAGGGGTGCTGGGGAGTGGCCTCGCGCTGGGCCTTCTTGCCGCCGAGAAGCAGGAGGCCCTGGTTGCCGGAGTCGGCGAGCGAGTGGACGCTCTCCGCGAGCATCGACGAGGAGCCGCTGAACAGGAACGCGACGAATTTGGCCACTGCGATCGCGAGGTTGGCGCCGAGTGCCGCCACGATCGCCTTGGTTCCGCCTGACGCACTCATGGGTGCTTGGTGTCCCTTCCTCGGTGCTGCGGCTCCGGCGTCCGCGGTACGGCGGCACATTGTTGCAGCCGCCGTACCGCGGACGGTACGTCAGGCCACCACTGTGGCCCGGAACAGCGTGCCCGCTCCGGACACCCGGACCGGCTCGCCCGCCGGTACGAACACCGACTCGCCGGGGCCGAGACCGAGCTCGCCGGCGCGCGGGGCGCCCGCCGTGCAGAGCAGGATCTGGGGCGTGGGCGCGGTCAGGTCGACGGGGGCGGCGCCGGGCGACAGGTCGAAGCGCGAGAGGCGGAACTCGTCGGCCGGTGTCTCGTACAGCTCCTCGCCGGAGGCCGACGCCTCGGGGCGCAGGATTCCCGGATCTGTCGCCTCGAAACGGACGATGCGCAGGAGTTCGGGGACATCGATGTGCTTGGGCGTCAGGCCGCAGCGCAGCACGTTGTCGGAGTTGGCCATGATCTCGACGCCGAGGCCGTCGAGGTACGCGTGCGGCACGCCGGCGCCGAGGAACAGGGCCTCGCCGGGCTGGAGCCGCACGTAGTTGAGCAGCATGGCCGCGACGACTCCGGCGTCGCCCGGGAAGTGGTGGGCGATGCGGGCGTACGGGGCGTAGGCGCCGCCGAGCCGTTCCGCGGCGGCCGCGGCGGCGGCCACCGTCTCGGCCATCTCGGCCGGGTCCGCGGTGAGGATCGCCGTCAGCACCTCGCGCAGGGCGCCCTCTTCGGGGTGGGCGCGCAGCAGATCGGCGTACGGCTTGAGGGAGTCGACGCCCAGGCCCTCCATCGCCTCGGCCGCCTCCAGCGGACGGCGGAATCCGCACAGGCCGTCGAAGGGGGTGAGCGCGCAGATCAGCTCGGGCTTGTGGTTGGCGTCCTTGTACGTGCGGTGCGGGGCGTCGATCGGGACGGACCGGCGCTCCTCGTCCGCGTACCCCGCCCGCGCCTGGTCCAGGTCCGGGTGGACCTGGAGGGAGAGGGGGGCGCCCGCGGCGAGCAGCTTCAGCAGGAAGGGGAGGCGCGGGCCGAACTTCTCCACGGTGGCCGCGCCGAGCTCACCGGCCGGGTCGGCGGCGATGACGTCGGTGAGGGCCTGTTCGGCGGGGGCCGACGCGGTGGTGCCGGTGGGGGTGGTGCCGGTGGGGGTGGTGCCGGTGCGGGTGATCCGGGAGGGGGCTCCGGGGTGGGCGCCCATCCACATCTCCGCCTGCGGCTCGCCGGTGGGGGCGACGCCGAGCAGGGCGGGGATCGCGGTGGTCGAGCCCCAGGCGTACGGGCGCACGGTGTTGGAGAGCCGGTCCATGGAGTTTGTCCTTGTGCGTTGTTCTGGTGTGGTGCGAGGTGCTGCGGGAGCTTCGCGGTGCGCGGGGCTCCGTAGTCCGTTTCAGGCGCCGCCCTTTGCGGCGAGGGCCAGGTAGACCGCGGCGAAGTCGGTGACGGCCAGCAGCTCGGCGAGGGATTCGAGCGTGCTGCCCTCTTCCGGTTCGAGCTCGCTGATCGGCGTGTCGTGGCCCAGGGCCAGTTCGCGGGCCGCGGGGGCGGCGCTGAGGCCGCCGGTGGGGCGGTCGCGGAGCAGGACCACCCGGGCGTGCAGGGGTTCCGACTCGTCGACGCGGTCGCGGAAGAAGTCGTCCGGGTCCGCCCCGGCGGCGAACGCGCCCGCCAGCAGGCCCCCGTGCGCCGGGAGCGCCTCCGGGAGCACGGCGGCGAGGGCCGGGCGGCCCGACAGCTCCGCCAGGACCGCGGCGAACCGGCGGCCGACCGGGCCGGCCGCGTCGCCCTCCGCCCAGATCAGCGGCAGGCTGTCCGCGAGCTCCGCGGCGAGGGTCTTGGCCGGGTTGCTGTACGTGGCGATGGCCGGTCCGCAGCGCTCCGCCGTACGGTCCAGGCGGTCGGCGACGCGTTGCAGTACGTCGGCGGGGGCGGTGACCAGGCCGACGCGGTCGAGCAGCGCGAGCAGCGGGGTGAGCAGGGCCCAGAGCGTGCCGGGGCCGGCGGCCGACGTCTCGGCGTCGTACTCGCCGTGCGGGGCGGATGCCATCGGTACGACGACGCCGTGCACCCCGTGGACCGCCTCCCGCAGCGGGGAGCGCAGGGGGGCGACGGCCACGACCGTGCAGCCGCGGCGGTACGCCTGCTCCGCGAGGAGGGCGAGGCCCGGTTCGGAACCGTCCGCCGTGGCGATGAGCAGCAGGTCGACGGAGCCGGCCCAGCCGGGCAGCGTCCAGCGCAGTGCGCCGGGGGCGGGGGCGACGCCGGTCGGGTGGATACGGGTGACCGGGGCGGAGGCGCCGGCGAGCGCGGCGATCAGGTCCGCGACGCCGGTCGCGGCGGTGCCGGGGCCGGCGACGAGGACGGCGCGGGGGCGGCCTTCCGGCTTCAGGTCCGTGATCCCGGCCTCCGTCGCGTGCCGGGCGGCGGTACGGACCCGGGCCCCGGCCTCGGCGGCGCCGCGGAGCAGACCGCGGCGGTCGGCTCGGGCCAGGGCTTCCGGGGCGTCGAGCAACGACTCGTCGAGCATGGGGACGGTCCTCCGATCACATGCCGGTCACCGGCTGGTGCGGGTGGGCGGCCGGTTACGCGGGGCGGCGGGCCTCGTCGACGAGGAGTACGGGGATGCCGTCCCGTACCGGGTAGGCCAGGCCGCAGTCCTTGCCGGTGCAGACCAGTTCCGGGCTGTCGGCGGCCGACCTGTCGTCGAGCGGGGAGTGGCAGGCCGGGCAGGCCAGGATCTCCAGGAGGCCGGCTTCGAGCGGCATGGGGTGGTCCCTTCGGGCGGGGTGGGGCGGTGGGGCGGGGTTCGGTGCGCTTGTGGCGGGGTCAGCCTACCGCTGGGGGGCTGGGGGGCGCCTGCGGCGGGCCCTTGTCCCCTCCCCGCCCCTTCCCGAAACCGGAGGCTCCGCCCCCGGGCCCCCGCGCCTCAAGCGCCGGCGGGGCTGGCAGTGGCCGCCAGCGGATTCGGGGCTCTGCCCCGCTCCCCGCTCCTCAAACGCCGGAGGGGCTGGAGGTGGACGAGGCCGATGGGCACGCCCGGCCAGGGATTCGGGGCTCTGCCCCGGACCCCGCTCCTCAAACGCCGGAGGGGCTGAGGGTGGCCGAAGGGGCCGGGACGGGGGTGGCCGGACGGCCCCTGGGCCGTCCGGCGGGGCTGGGGTAGGCCCGGCGGGCCTGGGGTTGGCCGGACGGGGCTGGGCCGGCCCGGAGGGGCTGGGCCCGGCCCGGAGGGGCTGAGGGTGGCCGGAGGGGCCGGGGCGGGGGTGACCGGAACGGGCTTGGGCCGTCCGGCGGGGCTGGGGTAGGCCCGACGGGCCTGGGGTTGGCCGGACGGGCCGGGGGTTGGCCGGACGGGGCTGGCCCCGGCCCGGAGGGGCTGGCCCCGGCACGGAGGGGCTGGCCCCGGCACGGAGGGGCTGGCCCCGGCCCGACGGGCCCGGGGGTTTGATCACGCGCCTCCAACTACCGGATAGGCGCGAGTAGCCAGCGGGGCCGGGGTGGCCCGATCGGGCTGGGGGGGGCGGAGGGGCTAGGGGGATGGACGGGTGGGTCGGTGGGTGGTTATCCGCGGATCAGGGTCAGTACCTCGTCGCGTACCGCTCTCATCGTTTCCTCGTTCTCCGCCTCCACGTTCAGGCGGAGCAGGGGTTCCGTGTTCGAGGGGCGGAGGTTGAACCACCAGTGGGGGGAGGTGATCGTGAGGCCGTCCAGGGTGTCCGTGGTGATGTGCTCGCGGTCGGCGAAGGCGGAGCGGACCTTGGCTGTGCGGGCGGGCTGGTCGTCGACCGTGGAGTTGATCTCGCCGGAGGCGGCGTAGCGGTCGTACTGGGCGACCAGGGCCGAGAGGGGGGCGTCCTGGCCGCCGAGTGCGGCCAGGACGTGGAGGGCGGCGAGCATGCCCGTGTCGGCGTTCCAGAAGTCGCGGAAGTAGTAGTGCGCCGAGTGCTCGCCGCCGAAGATCGCGCCGTGGGCGGCCATCTCCGCCTTCATGAAGGAGTGGCCGACCCGGGTACGGACCGGGGTGCCGCCGTGTTCGCGTACGACCTCGGGCACGGAGCGGGAGGTGATCAGGTTGTGGATGACCGTGCCCCGGCCGCCGTTGCGGGCGAGTTCGCGGGCGGCGACGAGGGCGGTGATCGCCGACGGGGAGACGCCTTCGCCCCGTTCGTCCACCACGAAGCAGCGGTCCGCGTCGCCGTCGAAGGCCAGGCCCAGATCGGCGCCCTCGGCCACGACGCGGGCCTGGAGGTCCGTGATGTTCTTGGGGTCCAGGGGGTTGGCCTCGTGGTTCGGGAAGGTGCCGTCCAGCTCGAAGTACATCGGGACCAGGTCGACCGGCAGCCCCGCGAAGACGGTGGGGACGGTGTGGCCGCCCATGCCGTTGCCCGCGTCCACGACCACCTTCAGCGGGCGGATCGCCGTCAGGTCCACCAGGGAGAGCAGGTGGGCGGCGTAGTCGGTGAGGGTGTCGCGTTCGGTGACCGTGCCCGGGGTGGTGCCCGGCTCGGGGGCGCCCGTCTGCGACCACTCCTCGACCAGGGTGCGGATCTCGGCCAGGCCGGTGTCCTGGCCGACCGGTGCGGCGCCCGCCCGGCACATCTTGATGCCGTTGTACCGCGCCGGGTTGTGCGAGGCCGTGAACATCGCGCCGGGCAGGTCCAGCGCCCCGGACGCGTAGTACAGCTGGTCCGTGGAGCACAGGCCGATCATCGTGACGTCGGCTCCGCGCCCCGCCGCACCCCGCGCGAACGCCCCGGACAGCCCGGGGGAGGTCGGGCGCATGTCGTGGCCGATCACGACGGCGTCCGCGCCGGTCACCGCTACGAACGCCGCCCCGAACAGTTCGGCCAGCGGTTCGTCCCACTGGTCGGGCACGACTCCGCGCACGTCGTACGCCTTCACGAGCTGCGACAGGTCTGCGGTCACGGGCCGGTCCTCCTGGGGTCTTCTTCGGACCGCCAAACTACCCGGCGGCCCGCGACGCCTCAGGAGTCGGGGGAACGCAGAACGCGCAGGTGGCCCCTGCGGGCGACCTCCATGGGGTCCGCGGTGCGCGGGCCGCCGCCCCGCGTGCCGTCGCCGCGTTCCTGCGGGCGGGCGGCTTCCCGTACGGCGTTCGCCAGCGCTTCCAGGTCGTCGCCGCTGGGGCGGCTGGGCGCGGAGGGGTCGGAGAGCCGGACGACTTCCCAGCCCCGGGGCGCGGTGAGCCGCTCGCTGTGCTCGGCACAGAGGTCGTAGCAGTGGGGCTCGGCGTAGGTGGCGAGCGGGCCGAGGACCGCAGTCGAGTCGGCATAGACGTACGTCAGTGTCGCGACGGCAGGGCGGCCGCACGCGGTGCGCGAACAGCGACGTACAGGGCTCACGATGTTGGACGGTACCGCACTCTTGAGCGGGCTGCGACGACTCTCCCCCGGCTCACCCCTCCGTGTCGCCCTGTGACCTCCGGCACATACCGCCCCACAGCAACTCCCCTGACCTGCGCGGCGGGAGAGACCCGGGGGCCCTGACGGCGACGGTTCCGGGCGCCGCTGTGCCACGAACCCTTCACAGGACGCGAGTGCGGCGGTCGGGAGCGGGGCCGGAAACGGGCTGCTGTGTGGCCGGATTGTTCAGGAGCGGACAGGCCGTCCGGCTCGCGGACGGCAGCCGTCCCGCCGCCCCTCGGAGCCGGGTCCGGAGCGTTAGGCTGCGTCGGTGATGGACAGTCCCGTACCGCCCCTCCCGTCCGAGCCGCGACCGCGGCGCCGAGACCGACACGGCCGCGGTATGCGCGGGCCCGTCGCCCCGCCGCAGGTGCCGCTCTCCACGAGCCGCGCGGACAGCTTCCGCGATCTGGTCCAGGACTCCGTCGAGCGGCTGGAGCGGCGCTGGCCACAGCTGGCCGAGGTCGACTTCGTCGTCCTGGATGTGCCGGAGACGGCGGAGGAGACCGTTCCGCTGGGCAGCGCGCTCTCCGCCGAGAAGGGGCGGCCCGCCCAGATCGCCGTCTACCGGCGGCCCGTCGAGCTGCGCACCAAGAGCCGCGACGAGCGCGCCCTCCTCATCCACGAGATCGTCGTGGAGCAGGTCGCCGAACTCCTGGGCCTCGCCCCCGAGTCCGTCGACCCCCGCTACGGCCAGGAGTAGCGGGGCCGCTCAGTCGTCCAGTACCGACAGGTCCTGTTCGGCGGCCGGTACCTCCACCGTTCCCTTGTCGTCCGGCAGGGTCTGCACGGTGAACATCGGGATGCCGTCCTGTTCCACGGTGAGGGTCCGGGCGGCGTGGACCGGGCCGCCCGACTGGGTCTCGACCGTCAGGGCGTAGGTGCCCTTGAGGCCCGCGGGGACCGGCGGGGTGACCGCCACGGTCGCGCCGGCGGCGATCTTGTACGTCTTGCTGACCGGGGTGCCGCCCTTGCTGCCCGCGGACGCCGTGACCTTGACGGTGCCGGCGGCTCCGGGTGCGGCGAGCGAGAGGACCGAGCCCTTGGAGCGGTTGTCGGCAGCGGTCGCCCGCGCGCCGACCGGGCCGGTTGCCGGGATGTAACCGACCTCCTGCTTGTCGCCCTTGCCCCGGACCACCCGCAGCGCCGCCACCACGGGGGTGGCCTTGCCCTCCTCGGCGGGGACCAGCATCAGTGAGCCGGCCTCTCCGCGGGTGAGGTCCTTCAGGTCGAGCCCGGCGGTCATCTTCGACTTGACGTGCAGTTCGTCGTGGCCGGCCGGCGAGATCGCGCCGGACTTGCCGAGCAGCTTCAGCTTGAGGTCGGCGTCGTCGTCGCCGGGGGCGAACGCCACCAGCCGTACCGAGGTGGCGTCGGCCGGGATTCCGGGCAGCACGAGCGTCTTCGCCGGTTCGGCGGACGCGGCGATCCAGTCGCTGCCGGTCTTGCTGTCCGCGGCCCTGACGGCGGCGCCGACCCGGCCCGAGCGGGTGGTGACGTGGACGGTCACGTCGTCGGCGGCCTTGCTCGTCAGCGTCGAGATCAGGACCCGGATGCCGGAGCCGGCCGGGACGGTGATGCCCTCGCCCACGTCGGACTTGAGCGAGCCGTCCGGGCCGTACAGCTCGATGTCGGCGACGGCGGCCGTGTCGTCCGGGTTGGTGAGGTGGACGTAGTCCTGGCGGGACTTCGCGGTGCTCGCCGCCGGGAACCAGAAGTCGGTGTCGGGCGCGGTGCAGCTGATGCCGAGCAGGCCGCGTCCGTCGCCCGCCTCGATGGTGGTGGTCTGCTGGGCGGTCCAGCCGGGCGCCAGCCGGGCGGTGGCGGTGCCGATGAGCGCGGGCGAGTCCGCGCCGGACGCCTCGCCGGTGGCGGGCTTCCCGGGCTCCTTCAGGGACACCACGGGCTTCTTCCCGCCCGCCTCCTTGTCCTTCTTGCTCTTCTCCTTGTCCTTCGCGGTGTCCTTCTTGGCGTCCTCGTCGTCCTTGGCGGACGAGAGGAGTTCGGCCTTGCCGCCCGCGGCCGACCCGCCGCTCCCGCCGACCGGTGTGAAGGCCGTGTACGCGGTCTCCGAGAGCTCGGAGAGGCCGGGCGCCGGACAGAGCAGGCTGGTCCGCTCGACGGGCAGCCGTGCGGCGGTCCTCGCCTCGGCCGTGCCGCCGCCGTCCGGCACGTTGAGCGCGGCGAACCCGGTGACGGCGGCCAGGGCGACGGCCCCGGCGATGAGGGACAGGCTGGTGGACTTCACTCGGACTCGCCTCGGGTCGGCCACGGGTTCCGGCCCGGGGCGGGGTTCTCGGGGTTCTGCGGGTCGTACGGGCGCTGCTCGCCGTACTGCCCGGCCTCGGGGTCGTACCCGTTCGGGTCGTACTGCGCCGGATCGTACGGGGGCGGGTCGTACGGGCCCGCGTACTGGCCGTCCTGGTACTGCGGGTAGCCGGTGCCCTGGTACTGGCCCTGGTCACCCGTGCCGTACTCGCCCTGCTGCTGCGGATAGCCGTACGCGTCGTAGCCGCCGGCGTCCGGCTGCTGCCGCCCCTCGGCGTACTGGGCGTCCGGGTACTGGCCGTCCTGGTACTGCGGATAGCCGGAGTCCTGGTACTGGCCCTGCCGGCCGTCCCACTCGCCGTACTGCTGCTGCGGTACGAAGACGTTGTCGTCGTCCTGGGCGCCCTCGGGGTCCGGGGCCGGGTCGCCGCCCTCCGGGCCCTGCTGGGCGGGGACGTAGGCCGGCTGCTCGCCGGTCTCCTGGGCCGCGTCCGGCTCCGGCTCATCGGCTCCGCCCGCGGCCTCGTTCTCGGCCAGCGCGGCAGCCCGCAGCCTGCGGGCGCGGCGGCCCTCGCCCGCGACCGGTTCGGCGACGACCGCCTCGGCCTCCTCGGGCAGGTCGTCGTCGATCTCCCGGCGGCGGCCCGGCAGGGCCATGACCACGAGGACCACGGCGAGCGCGATCTGTGCCCAGATCCACACGGTGTGCGTGAAGGGCTCCTCGTACGTGAGGTCCAGGGTGCCGCCCTCGGCGGGGAGTTCGAAGCCCTGGGCCCAGCCGTCGACGGTCTTGGGGGTCAGCGCGCGGCCGTCGAGCGTGGCCTGCCAGCCGGGGTCGGCGGCGTCGGCGATCCGCAGCACGCGGCCCGAGGCGCCGCCCGGGATCTTGGTGTGCGCCTCGACCGGCCGGGAACCCACCGGGAGCGGCTCGGCGTCGTCGCCGGACGGGATGATCATGACCCGGGCGACCTGGCGGTCCACCCGCCACAGCGCGCTGCCGTCCAGCTGGCTGAGCCGGCTCAGACCCGGGGTCGCGTCGAGCACCCGGCTCATCTGCTTCGGCGCCCCGTCGCGTACGAGGACGTAGCGGATCGCGAAGCCGCTGAGCTGGCTGCCCTGGTCGGCGCCGGAGCCGGCGACCAGATTGGCGACGACCTTGTCGAGGTGGCTGTTGCGGCCCTGCGCCTCGGCCAGTTCCGCGTCGCCCAGCCGGGCGCCCGAACCGCGGACGAGGGTGTAGGCGACGGAGGCGGGCGAGGTGCCGCCGAGCACCAGGGTGCGCGGCTGGTCGCGGGTGCCGCTCTCCTCCGCGACGAAGGCGGGCACCTGGACCGGGTCGCGGCGCTCCAGCGGGCCGGCCGCGCCGCCGATCATCCAGCCGGCGGCGGCCAGGGCCGGGGCCAGTCCGGCGGCCAGGGCGATCAGGACCGCGACGGGCTGGCGCCAGCCGAAGCTGAGTTCGGCGACCCGGATGCGGGCGCCGTCCGCGCCGACCAGGGCGGCGGCGATGAGCGCGGCACCGTAGACGAGGGTGGCGGGGCCCGCCCAGCCGGAGCCGTTGGCGAGCCCGGCGAACGCCAGACCGACCAGCGCGGCCACCCAGGCGGTCCGCACGGCGAACTGCCGCTCGCCGCGCAGCAGGGCGGCCAGCGCCGCGAGCACGATGCCGAGCAGCAGGACGCCGCCCGCGGCCTTCGGGCCGCCGGGGCTGATGCCGAGCAGGTCCAGCGCGGACGCGGAGCCCGTACCGGTCTCCAGGCCGGCTTCCTTCAGGAACGCGGACGGGTTGCTCAGGAGCGAGAGCGACCAGGGCGCGAGGACGAGCAGCGGGGTGCCGACGGCGGCGAGGAAGCGCAGCCCGTAGGCCGTGATGTCGCCGCGCCGCAGCACCAGGACGCCGAGGCCGAGGACCACGGCGAGCGGCCACACGATGGGGGTGAAGGCCATCGCGAGGGTGAGGAGCAGGGTGTACGCCCAGGTGGCGCGCCAGCTGCCGCGGCTGTCGCCGGTGGCCCGCATGCCGTGCGCGGAGACGGCCGTGCGGGCGATCAGCGGGAGCAGGACGGCCAGGACGGCGGTGCCGAGGCGGCCGGTGGCCAGGGCGCCGGTCGCGGCGGGCAGGAAGGCGTACGCGATGCTCGCCCAGGCCCGCAGCAGCCGGGAGGGCAGCAGCGGGCGGGAGACGAAGTACGCGGTGAGTCCGGCGAGCGGGACCGAGCAGACGAGCAGCAGGGTGAGCGCGAAGCCGGTGGAGCCGAGGAACAGCGCGGACAGGGCCGAGAGCACGGCCAGGTAGGGCGGTGCGGTCGGGGTGCCGCCGGTGCCGATGGTATGCCAGCCGTCCGCGTATCTGCCCCACAGGTCGGCGACGTCGCCCGGGGCGGGCAGCAGGGCGCCGCCGGCCAGGGCGCCGCCTCCGATGAGGCCGCGGCAGGCGACGAGGGAGACCAGGAGGAGGACGGCGAAGAGCACGGGTCCGGGTTTGCGCCCGACCTTCTTCAGCCGGGCGAACTGGTCGATCTCCAGGTAGTCGGCGTCGTCGCCGCCGGGGCCCGACTCGACGGCGCCGTGCCGGGAGCCGCCGGTGTCGGCGTCGGAGCCGCCGCCGAAGTTCCCGGCGACCTGTTCGACGGTGGCGCGGACGGTGGCACCGGGCGCGGGGAAGAGGCCGCGCAGTTCGGCGGCGTCGACCACGCCCTTGCCGCGGGCGCGGCGGGCGCTCAGGATGCGGCCGGGGCGCAGCAGGGTGCTCAGGAGGCCGGTGACCTCGTCGACGGCCTGGCCGGGGACCTTGCCGACGAGGTAGGCGAGCGTACGCAGCAGGGTGCCGATGACGAGCCTGAGCAGCACCCAGGGCAGCCGCTTGCCGCGGGCGTTGACGAGCATCGTGTAGACGGCGCCGGCCTTGTCCACGCGGTGCGGGCTGGCCACCGAGCGGCCGGCGCAGTCGATGGGGCGGCGCTCGCGGGCGGATGCCTCGGCGTGCCGCAGGACGGCGTCCGGGGCGACGAGGACACGGTGGCCCGCCATGTGGGCGCGCCAGCACAGGTCGACGTCGTCGCGCATCAGGGGGAGCCTGCGGTCGAAGCCGCCGAGTTCCTCCCAGACGTCCCGGCGGATGAGCATGCCGGCGGTGGAGACGGACAGGACGGTGCGGACCTGGTCGTGCTGGCCCTGGTCCTGCTCGCGGCGGTCCAGGCCCGTCCAGCGGCGTCCGCTGTTGGCGATGGAGACGCCGACTTCGAGGAGCTGGCGGCGGTCGTACCAGCCGCGCAGCTTGGGGCCGACGATCGCGGCGTGCCGGTCGTTGTCCACGACGCGCAGCATCTCGGCGAGCGCGTCGGGCGCGGGCGCGCAGTCGTCGTGGAGCAGCCAGAGCCACTGCACCGGCTCGCCGTGCGGCAGCTCGGGCATCTCGTACGCCTCGTCGTGCCAGGTCCGGGTGACCGGGTCCCAGCCGCTGGGCCGCTTCAGGTAGGGGAGGTCGTCCGGGGTCAGGACGCCGGCCGTGCGGCTCGCCTCGTCGACGGCGGTGCCGAAGCTCGTACGCCGCGCGAGGTGCAGGACCCGGTCGGCGCCGAGCGCCTCGGTGACCAGGTGCGCGGAGTCGTCGGCGCTGCCGGTGTCGGCGGCGACGACGTTCTGTACGGGGCGTTCCTGCCCGAGCAGTCCGGCGAGCGCGTCGGGCAGCCAGCGTGCGCCGTCGTGGGAGACGAGCACGGCGGTGACGACATGCCGGGGGAACTCTGGGGCGGCGGCGGCCGCGTACGGCGCCGTTGATTGGCTGTGCACGGACATCGAGGTACGGGCCCTCCGGCCGGGTCCGGGGGACGTCCCCCCGGGGGCTGCATCGGTGTACACGCGCGCCCTGTCGGGTCGTTGGCGCGTCTCGGACGGGGCCCCACACTAACGGTACGGATCGGCGGGGTGGCGCGGAGCGGCCGGCGGAGGGTGCGACGGGGCTCCCGGCCGGGGGCGGAAGCACGGAAGCCGGGCACGGAAACGGCCCGCCGCCTGCGGGGGGTGCAGGGGGCGGGCCGTCGCGGGTGGGTCAGATCGCGGCCTTCTTCAGGCGGCGGCGTTCACGCTCGGAGAGGCCGCCCCAGATGCCGAAGCGCTCGTCGTTGGAAAGGGCGTATTCCAGGCACTCGGAACGGACTTCACAGGCGAGGCAGACCTTCTTCGCCTCACGGGTCGATCCACCCTTCTCGGGGAAGAAGGACTCGGGGTCGGTCTGGGCGCACAGCGCGCGCTCCTGCCAGCCGAGTTCCTCGTCCGCGTCCTCGACCAGCAGTTGCTGGAACAGCTCGGTCATGTGCGCCCCTCGTCTGTCTCTTGCGTCCCCGTGATGCGGCCGTTATCTGATCGACCGAACGACACGAGTGAAATTACAAGTGTGTAGCTCTGGGGGGTCAAGCCCAGATCTGCTATTGGCCCCGCTATTCACTCTGCGGGACCAAGCGTATGCGCTAAGTGTTCAAATCACCAAAAACCTGACATATACCATGGGCGCTCTCGCGCCCTCGCTCTCCATGGAGACAAACTGCCGGGAGCTCGAACACGTTGCGATTCGATCACTGAAGCGACCAAGATCACATTCGGGTCACGGTGCCGTACCCGTGTTTAGCGGCACGACTGCTGCGCCACCTGTCCCCGCGCACTGACGCACAAACCTTTCTCCGCTCCGGGTAACCGGATGAGGTGAAACATTGCCACCAAATCGGGCATTGGGTTGACAGTGGGTGGTTCTCCGGTTCTCCTTGATGTCATGCCAGTGACCTCAGCGACGCACGCCACCCGCACCCGCGGGTTCCGTAGTGCTGTCCAGGCTCGCTGTTGCTGTTCCAGCTGTCTCAGCTGCTGACGCCGCCGACGCTGTCGTAGCCCTCCCGCTCCGGCCTCGGCACCTCGCCCCGGACCCCCGGCCCCTCCCGCAGCGCCCCTCACGGCTCCGCGACCGCCGGTCCCCGGTCCTCGCGACACCTCACCGCACCGCACCGCACTTGCTCCCCTGCCGAGGAACCACCGCATCCATGAACAGCGACAGCGACCTCCAGATCGCCGGCGACCTCCTTGAAGTCCAGCACCTGCTGCGCCCCGCCCGCGAACACCCCGCCACCGTTGCCGAATTCGTCGGCCTCGCCCGCGCCATCGCCGCCGACCGCTCCCAGTGGGCGCCGCTCGTCCAGTACGACGCCACCACCCGCTGGTACCACCGCCTGCGCCAGGGGCCGGGCTACGAGGTCTGGCTGCTCAGCTGGGTCCCCGGCCAGGGCAGCGGCCTGCACGACCACGGCCCGTCCTCCGGCGTCCTGACCGTCCTGGACGGCGAGCTGACCGAGCGTACGGACCGGGGGAAGCGGACGCTGGGCGCCTCGGCCCAGCGCGTCTTCGCCCCCGGCTACCTCCACGAGGTCGTCAACGCCTCCCTAGAACCGGCCGTCAGCCTCCACGTCTACTACCCGGGCCTCACCGACATGCCGATGCACACCGCCCAGTGCGCCACGGCCACGGCCACCGCCACGGCCACCGCCACGGCCTGACAGCCGCCACCACCCCCACAATGATCAGGCTTCGCCTGACAGACTGTTTGCATGCGCATTGTGGTTCTGGCCGGCGGTATCGGTGGTGCTCGTTTCCTGCGTGGCCTCAAGGAGGCCGCGCCCGACGCGGACATCACGGTCATCGGCAACACCGGTGACGACATCCATCTGTTCGGACTCAAGGTCTGCCCCGACCTCGACACCGTGATGTACACCCTCGGCGGTGGCATCAACGAGGAGCAGGGCTGGGGCCGTACCGACGAGACCTTCCACGTCAAGGAGGAGTTCGCCGCGTACGGCGTGGGCCCCGAGTGGTTCGGGCTCGGCGACCGTGACATCGCCACCCATGTCGTCCGCACCCAGATGCTCGGCGCGGGCTATCCGCTCAGCGCCGTCACCGAGGCGCTCTGCGCCCGCTGGAAGCCGGGCGTCCGGCTGCTGCCCATGTCCGACGACCGCGTCGAGACGCATGTGGCGATCGACGAGGACGGCGAGAGCAGAGCCGTGCACTTCCAGGAGTACTGGGTGAAGCTGCGGGCCTCCGTCCCGGCGCGGGCGATCGTGCCCGTCGGCGCGGAGCAGTCGAAGCCCGCACCGGGCGTCCTGGAGGCCATCGCCGAGGCCGACGTCATCCTCTTCCCGCCGTCCAACCCGGTCGTGTCCGTCGGGACCATCCTCGCCGTGCCCGGCATCCGCGAGGCCATCGCCGAGGCCGGGGTGCCGGTCGTCGGGCTCTCCCCCATCGTCGGTGACGCCCCGGTGCGCGGGATGGCGGACAAGGTCCTGGCCGCGGTGGGCGTCGAGTCGACGGCCGCCGCGGTCGCCCAGCACTACGGCTCCGGGCTCCTCGACGGCTGGCTGGTCGACACCGTGGACGCGGGCACGGTGGACGAGGTCGAGTCGGCGGGCATCCGCTGCCGCTCCGTGCCTCTGATGATGACCGACGTCACCGCCACCGCCGAGATGGCCCGGCAGGCGCTGGCCCTCGCCGAGGAGGTACGCGCATGAGCACCACCGCGCCCTCCTACCGTGTGTGGGCCCTGCCCGGGGTGCCCGAAGTGCGCGCCGGGGACGACCTCGCCAAGCTGATCGCGGCCACCGAGCCCGGCCTCGCCGACGGTGATGTGCTGCTCGTCACCTCGAAGATCGTCTCCAAGGCGGAGGGCCGGATCGTCGAGGCCACCGACCGGGAGGCGGCGATCGACGCCGAGACGGTACGGGTGGTGGCGCGGCGCGGTTCGCTGCGCATCGTGGAGAACCGGCAGGGCCTGGTCATGGCCGCCGCCGGGGTCGACGCGTCGAACACCCCCGCCGGCACGGTCCTGCTGCTGCCCGAGGACCCCGACGCGTCCGCCCGTGCGATCCGGGAAGGGCTGCGTGCGACGCTCGGCGTCGAGGTCGGCGTCGTCGTCACCGACACCTTCGGCCGGCCCTGGCGCAGCGGGCTGACCGATGTCGCGATCGGCGCGGCCGGGGTGCGGGTCCTGGACGACCTGCGGGGCGGCACCGACGCGTACGGCAATCCGCTGAGCGCGACGGTGGTCGCCACCGCCGACGAGCTGGCCGCCGCGGGTGACCTGGTCAAGGGCAAGGCGGACGGGCTCCCGGTCGCGGTGGTGCGCGGCCTCGGCCACGTCGTGGACCCGGCGGACGCGCAGGGCGCCCGCGCGATGGTGCGGGTGGCGGCCGACGACATGTTCCGGCTCGGCACCTCCGAGGCGGTACGGGAGGCGATGACCCAGCGGCGCACGGTGCGCGAGTTCACCGACGACCCGGTGGACCCGGGTGCGGTACGGCGTGCGGTCGCCGCGGCGGTGACCGCGCCGGCCCCCCACCACACGACGCCGTGGCGCTTCGTCCTGCTGGAGTCCCCCGAGGCGCGGACCCGGCTGCTCGACGCGATGCGGGACGCGTGGATCGCGGATCTGCGGCGCGACGGCAAGAGCGAGGAGTCGATCGCCAAGCGCGTGCGGCGGGGCGATGTGCTGCGGCGGGCGCCGTATCTGGTGGTGCCATGCCTGGTGATGGACGGCTCCCACACGTACGGGGACGAGCGGCGGGACGGCGCGGAGCGCGAGATGTTCGTCGTGGCGGCGGGTGCGGGTATCCAGAATTTCCTGGTGGCGCTGGCCGGTGAGCGGCTGGGGTCCGCGTGGGTGTCCTCGACGATGTTCTGCCGGGATGTGGTGCGGGAGGTGCTGGCGCTGCCGGAGGCGTGGGACCCGTTGGGGGCGGTGGCGGTGGGGCGGCCGGCTGCGGACCCCGGGCCGCGGGTCGGGCGCGACGCGGAGGATTTCGTGGTGGTGAGGTAGGGCGGCGCGAGGGTTTTCGGGGCTCCGCCCCGGACCCCGGTCCTCCATCGCCGGACGGGCTTGAATGCACCGCCGGGCGGGGTTGGTTCCGCCCGGAAACCGGCCTCGGCTCACAGCCGGGCGATGTCCCTGGGCTGGAGGCGGGGCGCCCGGCGGGGCGGGGTTTCGCCCGAGAGCAGGATGAGGCGGGTGGCGCGGTGGCGTTGGCCCTCGTACGGGGTCAGGAGGGCGAGCATCTCCTCGTCGTCGGCGTTGCGGTTGCCCGCCAGGGCGTGGCCGACGATGCCGGGCAGGTGGAAGTCGCCGACGGTCACCGCGTCCGCCGCTCCGTTCGAGCGTTGCAGGGTCTCCGCCGCCGTCCAGGAGCCGATGCCCGGGATCGCCTGGAGGCGGGTCAGCGCGTCGGGCAGCTCCATGGCGGCCGCCTCCTCCATGCGGCGGGCCACCCGCACCGTGCGCAGGATCGTCGCCGAGCGCTTGGAGTCGACGCCCGCCCGGTGCCACTCCCAGGACGGGATCAGCGACCAGGTGCGGGCGTCCGGCATGACGTAGAGGCCGTACTCCTGCGGGCCGGGCGCGGGCTCCCCGTACCGGCGTACCAGGAGGCGCCAGGCGCGGTACGCCTCGTCCGTCGTGACCTTCTGCTCCAGGACCGACGGGATCAGCGACTCCAGCACCAGGCCCGTGCGCAGCAGCCGCAGCCCCGGCCGGCGGTGCTGGGTCACGGCGAGCAGGCGGTGGCGCGGGGTGAAGGCCGCCGGGTCGTCGCCCTCGCCGAGCAGGGTGGGCAGCTGGTCCAGCAGCCAGGACGCGCCGGGCCCCCAGGCGGCTGCCTCGATGCGGCCCTCGCGGGCGACGACATGGAGCGTGCCGGGGCCGGCCGGTGTGCGGCTGGCCCGGCGCACGGAGCCGTCGGCGGACATCCGGAACGTGGGGTCGGCGGGGCCCCGGCGCAGCGGACCGAGGACGAGTCGCAGGTCGAGCGGGCCCGGCGGGGTCCAGACGCGGGTCTGCGCCGCCGGTACGGGCGTGGCCGCCGCCTGGTGCGGGACGGGCGCGCGCCGGGCGTCGCGGGGAGCGAATCGTCCTGCCACGGGTGAGGTCCTCGGTTGTCGGGGGTGCCTGTCGAGGGTACGGCTGTTTTCGGCCACCCGGTCCCCGTACGGGTGGGAGTGGCCGGTCAGGTCACTCGTCCGAGGAGAACCGCACCGAGGCGTCCGGCAGCCGCGCCCCGCACCAGACGCGTACGCCCTCGCGCAGTTCGTTGTCGGCGCCCACCTCGGCGCCGTCGCCGACGACCGCGCCGGCCAGCACCGTACGGCTGCCGATCCGGGCGCCCGCTCCGACCAGGGAGTCCGTGATCACGGCGCCGGGTTCGACGGTCGCGCCCGCGAGCACGGTGGAGCCGTCGATCCGGGCGCCCGCGCCGATCACCGCGTCGGCGCCGATGACCGTACCGCCGGAGAGCTTGGCGTCGGAGGCGACGGACGCGGTGGGCAGGACGAGGCGGTCGCCGCAGCGGCCCGGGACGGCCGGGGAGGGGGCACGGCCCAGGACGAGGTCCGCCGAACCCCGTATGAACGCCTGCGGGGTGCCCAGATCCAGCCAGTACGTGGAGTCGACCATGCCCTGGAGGTGGGCGCCGTCGGCGAGGAGGCCGGGGAAGGTCTCCCGCTCGACGGAGACCGGGCGGCCGGCCGGGATGGTGTCGATGACCGAGCGGCGGAAGATGTACGCGCCGGCGTTGATCTGGTCGGTGACGATCTCCTCGGGCGTCTGCGGCTTCTCCAGGAAGGCGGTGACGCGGCCGGTGTCGTCGGTGGGCACGAGGCCGAAGGCGCGCGGGTCCTCGACCCGGGTCAGGTGGAGGGAGACGTCGGCGCCGGAGTCGGCGTGCGAGGTGGCCAGGGCCCGGATGTCGAGTCCGGTGAGGATGTCGCCGTTGAAGATGAGGACCGGTTCGTCCGGGCCGGAGGCGAGGCGGTGGGCGACGTTGCGGATGGCCCCGCCGGTGCCGAGCGGTTCGCGCTCGGTGACGTATTCGATGTGCAGGCCGAGTGAGGAACCGTCACCGAAGTACGGCTCGAAGACCTCCGCCAGATACGAGGTGGCGAGGACGATGTGCTCGACCCCGGCGGCCCGTGCGCGTGCCAGCTGGTGCGTGAGGAAGGGGACGCCCGCGGCCGGAACCATGGGTTTGGGCGTGTGCACCGTGAGCGGGCGCAGCCGGGTCCCCTTGCCCCCGACCAGGAGGATCGCTTCTTTTGCCTCTGTCACAGCACTGTCTTCGCTTCCTGCTGGGGCCGGCAGCTTCTTCGGCTGGCCAGTGTATGCAGACCGTAGGGGGCACCCTTCGGTCAGAGGGTCCGCGGCAGGTGCCCCTGGGGTCCTCAGCGGCCCTGGAGGCCGGCCGATGTGGTCCGGGCCGTCCCGAGCTTCTTGTAAAGACGCGCTCCGGGGCATTCGGTTGCGAATCCGTCTCGGTGTCCGGAGATCACGTCGAGGCTGACCTTCGCGCCCTTCGCGTACTTGTTGCTGCCGCCCGAGACCAGGGTCACCTTGCCCTTCGGGTCGGCGCCGGACAGGCCGAGCTTCCAGGCGGTGAGCTTGGAGACGGCGGTGACGGCGGCGGCGGGCGGTTCGGTGCTGGTGAAGGTGCCGAGGACGGCGATGCCCGTGGTGTTGGTGTTGAAGCCGAGGGTGTGGGCGCCCAGGACCGCCTTGGTCACGCCACCGGCCCGGCCCTCGTAGATGTTTCCGCACTTGTCGACCAGGAAGTTGTAGCCGATGTCGCGCCACCCGCTGCTCGTGACGTGGTAGCGGTAGATGCCGCGGATCACCGAGGGCGCCTGGGAGCAGGTGTAGTTGTTGCCGGTGGCGCTGTGGTGGACGAAGGCCGCCTTGACGGTCGAGGTGTACGCGAAGGTCTTCTCGCGCAGCTTCTCGTCGGCGCCCCAGCCCTCGCGGGTGACGATGCTCGGGCGCGGTCCGATGTACGGCTCGGCGGCGGACGCCGGCCGGGTGCCGGCCACCGTCCCGGACCTGCTCGGCGCGGGCGGTAGGGCACCCGCGCGGCCGGCGGCCCGGTCCGCGCCGGCCGCGCCCGTGATGTCCCGGGGGTCCTTGCCGGGGTCGACGAGTTCGAGGTGCAGTCCGGCGGGCAGCGGTACGGGGGTGGCGGACGCGTCGCGGGTGTCCGGGGCCCTGGGGCGGACCCGGACCTCGACGCCGTCGCTGTCGCCGACCCAGAGCGGGGCGGTGGAGCCCTTGACCGCGCCCGGGGCGCGTTCGGCGGCGCCGGGGTCGGGGGCGTGTTCGGCGTTGTGGGTCTCCAGGTCCTGCCAGCCGGACCAGCGGTGCGTCGCGGTGGCGCGGGTGCGGACCTGGGCAGTGCCGTGGAGTTCGGCGTCCACGTCGTCCCAGACGACCCCGGCCATGGAGAACGGGCTGACCGCGCGCCCGGTCAGTCCCTGCTCCCCGGCCGGTGCTCCGGTGGCCCGCGCGGAGGGCGCGGCCGGGGGGTCCAGGGGCAGGGACTGCGTCGAGCCGGGCAGGTCAGCGGGTTCGGAGCCCGCCGCTGCTTCGTGGGCTGGGGTGTCGGGGGCGGCGCCCGCGGGCGCGGCGAGCGGCAGGACGAACGCTGCCGTGCAGGTGACACCAATGGCGGATGCAGTGAAGGCACGCATACATATGATCCTTGGCATAACCGGACAACTCCGGCGACCCGGATTGTGCCGGGTCGTTGACGGCCCGTCTGCCGAACCGGTGTACGCGGCAGCCGCCGCACGAGGGCGCCTCTGCCGCCGCCGCGTACCCTTCCGCACATGAACGCCAGCGACCGCACCCCTGCCGACCTGCTGCGTTCCGCGCTCGCCGCGGACCCGGCCCGCCCCCTGGTCACCTTCTACGACGACGCCACCGGAGAACGCGTCGAACTGTCGGTGGCCACCTTCGCCAATTGGGTGGCCAAGACCGCCAATCTGCTCCAGGGCGACCTGGCGGCCGAGCCCGGTGACCGGCTCGCGCTGCTGCTTCCCGCGCACTGGCAGTCCGCGGTCTGGCTGCTGGCCTGCGCCTCGGTCGGTGTCGTCGCCGATGTGCAGGGCGATCCGGCCGGCGCCGACCTCGTCGTCACCGGGCCGGACACGCTGGACGCGGCGCGGGCCTGCCGGGGCGAGCGGATCGCCCTGGCGCTGCGCCCGTTGGGCGGGAGGTTCCCGCAGGCGCCCGAGGGGTTCGCGGACTATGCCGTGGAGGTGCCGGGGCAGGGCGACCGGTTCGCGCCGTTCGCTCCGGTGGACCCGGACGCTTTGGCGCTGACGGTGGGCGGGGCCGGGTTCACGGGGGCCGAACTGGTGGCGCGGGCCCGCGAGGACGGGGCGGCGCTGGGCCTGGCCGAGGGGGCGCGGCTGCTGTCGGGGCGTACGTACGACACCTGGGACGGCCTCAGCGCCGGGCTCTACGCGCCGTTGGCGACCGGAGGCTCCGTGGTCCTGTGCCGCCACCTCGGCGAGCTGGACGCGGACGCGCTGGCCCAGCGACTGGAGAGCGAGCGGGTCACGCTGACGCTGTGACGGCGGGGTGCTCCTCGTAGCCGGTACGACAAGCGGCCCGAGGGGCACCCGTCCGGCCCATCGTGGGCCGAGCCCTCCGCTCTGGTGCTCAACTCCGGTACATGATCTGCGGTACGGACCCCGAGGGTCTGCCCCAGGGATGTCTCGCCGAGGCACAACCAAGCGTGAGGTTCAGCCGTCTACTTCTGCGACCGGCGGCCCAGCGCGCGCCGCCGAACGTGAAGGATGGACGCAGACGTGACCGAAAGCGCCGGCACTCCGGGCGACCCCGACGACTCGGCCGCGAGCGGGGACCGGACACCGGACGCGCCGCCGCCCGGAAGCGAGCAGGCCGGAAGCGAGCAGGCCGGAAGCCGGCCGCAGGAAAGCGAACCGGCCGGGCAGGACACCCCAGGCAGCGAACCGGCGGAGCAGGACACCCCGGACAGCGACAAGCGGGAAGCAGCCGGGGACGCACCGGACAGCGAGAACCAGGACACGCCCCGGGACACGCCGGACGGCGACAAGCAGTCCGCCCCGGACGGCGACAAGCAGTCCGCCCCGGACGGCGACAAGCAGTCCGCCCCGGACGGCGACAAGCAGTCCGCCCCGGACGGCGACAAGCAGTCCGCGCCGGACGGCGAGACGCAATCCGCCGCGCCCGGCGGGGAGACGCGCAGTGGTTCGGGCAGCGGCCCGGCGCCGGAACCCGGTCCGAAGAACGAGGGCGCGGCCGTCGACATCACCGTCAGGCGCAAGCGGCACTGGCTGCGTTGGACCGCGCTCGGCACCTCGTTCGTGGTGCTCGTCGCGGCGGGCATCGGCTGGTGGCTGTACAGGAAGCTCGACGGCAACATCCATACGGACACCTCGGCGGCGGCCGAGCTGAAGGTGTACGAGAAGGAGCGGCCCGTCTCCGTCGTCCACGACGCGGAGAACATCCTCCTCATCGGCTCGGACAGCCGGGCCGGTGACAACCGCAAGTACGGCCGCGACGACGGCGGCAGCCAGCGCTCGGACACCACGATCCTGCTGCACCTGGCGGCGGACCGTAAGAGCGCCACCGCCATGTCGATCCCGCGTGACCTGATGGTGGACATCCCGACCTGCCATAAGGCGGACAAGTCGGCCAGCAAGCCGCAGTTCGCCCAGTTCAACTGGGCCTTCGAGATGGGCGGGACCGCCTGCACCATCCGGACCGTCGAGAAGATGACGGGCATCCGCATCGACCACCACATGGTCATCGACTTCAACGGCTTCAAGGACATGGTCGACGCGGTCAACGGGGTCGAGATCTGCCTCAAGGAGCCGATCGACGACAGCGACGCCCACCTCAAGCTCGCGGCCGGCCGCCACAAGCTCAACGGCGAGCAGGCGCTCGGCTACGTGCGGGCCCGCAAGTCGATCGGCAACGGCAGTGACACCGACCGCATGGACCGCCAGCAGCAGTTCCTGGGCGCGCTGGTCAACAAGGTGCAGAGCAACGGCGTCCTCCTCAACCCGACGCGGCTCTACCCGGTGCTGGACGCGGCGACCAAGGCGCTGACCACCGACCCGGGGCTGGCCAGCCTGAAGGACCTCTACGACCTGGTGCGGGGCATGCGTGACGTCCCCACCGACAAGGTGCAGTTCCTGACGGTGCCCCGGCAGCCGTACCACCTCGACGCGAACCGGGACGAATTGGTGCAGCCCGACGCGGACAAGCTCTTCAAGCAGCTGCGCGCGGACAAACCGGTCGCCGTGGTGCCCGCGGACGAGCTGAAGAAGGACGACGGCAAGAACGACGACGACAGGAACGACGACGGCAGGAGCACGGACTCCACCGATGCCTCCGGGCCGTCCCCCACACCCACCTATTCGGGGAACAATGCCGCGACCGACCTGTGCAAGCAGTAAAGCAATGGCCAAACAGACGCCAACGTTCGGCGTGCAATGGGAAGAATGCCCAGTTGTAAGGGCCGTGGAATGTGTCACGCGCGTCGCTGGACGCCGAATGAGACGGATAGTGTGACGCGATCCGGTGCTTCCGGCCATCCGGCCGCGCACTTCTGGAGCGAAAGACTGGGTGCCTTTTCGGGGGAGGCGCCTCGCGTGGCACCGACGGAGGACTCAAGTAACCGTGGATGCGCAAAGCCGTGGGCGGGCGGAAGACATGGATCCCGCAGACCAGTGGGTTCTCAACCCGGACACCGGTGATTACGAACTGCGACTGAACCAATCCGGAGGGAATTCGCCCCGCTCCACGACGCCTCCGGCCCAGCGCGGTCCCGGGCGTACGGGCACCCCTCGTGACGGCGGCCAACGCCGGTCCCCCGACGGCGACTCCCCGCGCCGCAGCACCGAGGTGCCGCGCCAGGGCGGACGCCGGTCGGCGGGCGGTCAGCGCGGCCAGGACCGTACGGCTCCCAAGGACGCCGCCCCCGGCCGCCGCAAGCGCAAGGCGCCCAAGTCCCGCGGCAAGAAGGCGCTGGTCTGGACGGGCGGCGTGATGGCGTTCCTGCTCGTCGGCGTCTCGGCCGGCGGCTACTGGCTGTACCAGCACTTCAACGGCAACCTCAGCACGGTCGACATCGGCGACCGGGGCAACAAGGACGTCATCACCGCCAACGCCCCCCTCAACATATTGATCATCGGTACGGACAAGCGCACCGGTAAGGGCAACGAGGGCTACGGCGACAAGGGCAGCGCCGGCCACGCCGACACCAACATCCTGTTCCACGTCTCCGAGGACCGCACCAACGCCACGGCGCTCAGCATCCCGCGCGACCTCATCACGGACATCCCGGACTGCAAGACCAAGCAGGAAGACGGTTCGGAGAAGACCATCCCGGGAACGCCGCACGAGCGGTTCAACACCAGCCTCGGCCAGAACGACCGCGACCCGGGCTGCACGATGGACACCGTCAAGGCGCTGACCGGCCTGACCGTCGACCACTTCATGATGGTCGACTTCAACGCGGTCAAGGAGCTGACCACGGCGGTCGGCGGCGTCGAGGTCTGCCTGGCGCACGCGGTCAAGGACAAGGACTCCAAGCTCGACCTGCCGGCCGGCAAGAGCACGGTCCAGGGCGAGCAGGCACTCGCCTTCGTACGGACCCGGCACGCCTTCGCCAACGGCAGTGACCTGGACCGGATCAAGGGCCAGCAGCAGTTCATCGGCTCGATGATCCGTCAGATGAAGTCCGACGACACCCTGACCAGCCCGACGAAGCTGTACAAGCTCGCGGACGCGGCGACCAAGGCACTGACGGTCGACAAGGCCATCGGCACGGTGAAGAAGCTCAGCTCGCTCGCCACCGAGCTCAGCAAGATCGACACGAAGAACATCACGTTCGTCACGATGCCGGTGATAGACAACCCGGAGGAACCCAAGCCCGTCACGGTCGTCGCGCACCCCACCAAGGCGGAGCAGCTGTTCTCGATGATGCGTGACGACACCTCGCTGACCGAGGTGGCCGCGCAGAAGAAGAAGGCCAAGAGCAAGCAGGACGCGCTCCTCAAGGGAACCAAGGCGGCCGCGGGCGACGTCCGGGTCGATGTGTACAACGGCGGCGAGGTCGCCGGCGGCGCCCAGCAGACGGTCACCTGGCTGCAGAACACCAAGGGCGTCCTGAAGTCCACGAACAAGGCCAACGCACCGAAGAAGATCGCCAAGACGACGCTGGAGTACGCCCCGAACCAGGCGGACCAGGCCCGCGCCCTCGCCGAGATGATGGGGCTGCCCGGGTCCGCGATGAAGCAGGGCACGGCCGACGCCGAGGGACTTGAGGCGATGGTGCTGACGCTGGGCGCGGACTTCAAGGCCGCCGGGACCCCGATCACCGGGCCGACGGAGATCGACATCCCGAAGGCCAGCGCCGACAAGGCAGAGTGCGCCGAGTGACACCGGGTCACCGCGCGATACCGCGAGTCTGAGCAGCAGGGGGGTCCTGGTGGGACGGAGCAGCACGCCTGGGGAGGGGACGCGGCCGCGGCCCCCGCACAGCCGCAGATCCGGGGAGCGCCACGAGGACACGGACGGCGCCGGTACGCCCACCGTCGTCGCCGGCAAGGGCGAGGGCCGCGGCTCCGGGGGCGGGCATCGCGCCGGGAACCGGGGCGGGCGCCGGAAGCCGAAGAAGAAGCACCGCGTGCTGCGGTGGACGGCCTTCTCCGTCGCCTTCCTCATACTCGGGACCGGCGCGGCCGGTTACCTCTGGTATCAGCACCTGAACAGCAACCTCCGCAAGGGGGAGCGGAGCGCGGGCAACAGCGCCGCGAAGAAGGCCGCCCCCAACGCCGAGGGCAAGACCCCGCTGAACATCCTGCTGATCGGCTCCGACAGCCGTAACAGCGCGGAGAACCTCAAGCTCGGCGGCTCGCGGGACAGCGTCGGCGGCACCCCGCTCGCCGATGTGCAGATGCTGCTGCACGTGTCGGCCGACCGGAAGAACGCCTCGGTCGTCAGCATTCCCCGGGACACCCGCGTGGACATACCCGCCTGCAAGGACCCGGAGACCGACAAGGAGTACCCGGCCAGCAACGGCATCATCAACGAGTCGCTGCGCGGCGGCCCCGGCTGCACCCTGGACACCTGGGAACAGCTCACCAAGGTCTACATCGACCACTGGATGATGGTCGACTTCGCCGGTGTGGTCGCCATGGCGGACGCCGTGGGCGGCGCCGAGGTCTGTGTGAAGCAGGACGTCTACGACCTGCCGAAGCCCAACGTGCCCGGCGGCTCGTACCTGCGGATGAAGGCGGGCACGCACAAGGTCCAGGGCGAGGACGCGCTGAAGTGGCTGCGCACCCGGCACGCCTTCGAGAGCGACATCGGCCGGTCCAAGGCCCAGCACATGTACCTGAACTCCGTGCTGCGCGAGCTCAAGAACCAGAACGCCTTCACCGACACGGGCAGGCTGATGAACCTCGCCGAGACCGCGACCAAGTCGCTCCAGGTCTCCGAGGAGATCGGCACGGTGAAGAAGCTGTTCGACCTCGGCATGCAGCTGAAGAACGTGCCGCTGGACAAGATGAACATGCTGACGATGCCCCGCATCCCCGATCCCCAGGACCCCGACGCGCACGTGCTGCCGAAGCCCGGCGCCGCCGACAAGCTGTGGGCGCTGCTGCGCGATGACCAGTCGCTCGACCCGAAGGACCGGGCCAAGGCGAAGAAGAAGGCGGCGACGGCCGGGCCGAAGGCCGGTGCTCCGGCGTCGCTCGGGATCACCGTGGTCAACGGCACCGGGGCCGACGGGCAGGCGCCCGCCGAGGGCCGTGCGGCCGAGGTCCGGGACCTGCTGAAGTCCAAGGGCTTCGCGGAGGCGGACACCACGTCCGATCCGGGGTCCGCCGAGACGACCGAGGTGACGTACCCGCGCAGCGCCGGGGCGCAGGGCAAGTCGGACGCCCTGTCCGTGGCCAAGGCGCTGTCGCTGCCGACGAGCGCCGTCAGGGAGACCCCGAGCGGGGCGGGGCTGACGCTCACGGTCGGCTCCGACTGGCGTACGGGCGCCGAGGCGCCGAAGGGCGCCGAGGACGACGACAGTGACCCGCTGGAGGGCACCGAGGCCGTGAACGGCGCGAAGACGGACGATTGCATGGACGTGTACTGGCCGTACCGCACGCCGTAGGAGTTTTCGGTACGCGAGAGGGGGCGCCCGGTCCGGCCGGGCGCCCCCTCTTCCTCGTGTCCGGGTCAGGCCACCGGCGTGCCGGGCGCGGTGACCGCCGGGCGGCGGCTCGCGATGACCTTCTTCGCCAGCGAGCGCGGGCTCGTCAGGAAGCCGTACCCCCACGACATGTGCATGGTCGCCAGCGCCACCGGGATCCGGGCTCGGGCCTTCAGCGACAGGCCCTTGCCGGCCGGCAGCGACCCGGCGACGATCGCCGCGGCGTAGCCGCCCGGGACGATCAGGGCCCACGGGGTGACCGCCGCGCCCACCACGAGGCCGGCCGCGATGGCGACGACGGCGGTCGGGGGCGCGAGGTAGCGCAGGTTGATGGAGCCGGAGTGGTAGCGGGCGACGACGTGGCGCCAGCGGCCGTAGTCCTTGTACTGCTTGGCGAGCGCCCGTACGGAGGGGCGGGGACGGTACTGGACGCGCAGCTCGGGCGAGAACCAGATCAGGCCGCCGGCCTCGCGGATGCGGAAGTTCAGCTCCCAGTCCTGGGCGCGGATGAACTCGACGTTGTACCCGTCGGCCTTCTCCAGCGCCTCCCGGCGGAAGACGCCCAGGTAGACCGTCTCGGCGGGGCCCGCCTCGCCTCCGGTGTGGAAGGCCGCGTTGCCGACGCCGATCTTCGATGTCATGGCCGCGGCGACGGCGTCCTCCCAGGCGTTCTCGCCCTCGGCGTGCATGATGCCGCCGACGTTCTGCGCGCCCGTCTCCTCCAGGAGCCGGACGGCGGTCGCGATGTAGTTCGGCGAGAGCATGCCGTGGCCGTCGACGCGGACGACTATGGGGTGGCCGGATGCCTGGATCGCGGCGTTCAGGGCGGCGGGGGTGCGGCCGGTGGGGTTGGGCACGGTGTGGACCCGGGGGTCCTCCGCGACCAGCTCGGCGGCGATCTCGTCCGTGCGGTCCGTGGACGGGCCGAGCGCGATCACCACCTCCATCTCCCCCGCGTACTCCTGCTCCAGGATGTGGCGGACGGAGTTGCGCAGATGACGCTCCTCGTTGAGCACCGGCATGATCACGGAGACGGCGGGAGGCTGCGCGGCAGACATGTGGTCCTCGGGGGGTCCTCGGGGGCGCCGGGGGTTCGCACCCCACCGGGCGGCGGTATTCGGCCGCCACGTTACCGCGAATGGGGGACAGCAGTGCGCGCCGCCGGGGGGCCTCCCGGGATGCAGATCATATGGGCCTACCGTGCGAACGGTCCCCCTCGCACCGCGGAGGTGTCCCCCGTGCCCACGCCGCATCGCTCCCCCCGTCCGCCCAGGCCACGCACCGCTCCTCCCTCGCGGCGGGGGCGGCCCAGAAGGCCGGACGAGCGGCCGCGCTGGGGCATGCGGATGGCGACCGGGCTCTCCGTCCTCGTGCTCGGGGCCGGCGGGATCGGGCACGCGGTCGTGACGAACCTGGAGAGCGGGATCGACCGCATCGACCCGTTCAAGGACATGAAGAACCGGCCCGCGGGCGGACACGGCATGAATCTGCTGCTGGTCGGCACCGACGGGCGCGACAAGATCACCAAGGAGGAGAAGCAGAAGTACCGGCTGGGCGGCGAGCCCTGCCACTGCACGGACACGATCATGCTGGTGCACCTGTCGGCGGACAAGGAGCGCGCCAGCGTCGTCAGCCTGCCGCGCGACAGTTACGCGGAGATCCCCGCGCACCGGGACCGCACGACCGGCGAGGAGCACGCGGCGCACCCGGTGAAGCTGAACGCGGCGTACGCGGAGGGTGGGCCGAGCCTCACCGTACGCACCATCGAGCACATGACGGGCGTCAAGATCGACCACTACCTGGAGGTCGACTTCACCAGCTTCATGACGACGGTCGACACCCTCGGCGGTGTGAAGATCTGCACGGCCAAGCCGCTGAAGGACTCCTACACCGGCCTGGACCTCGCGGTCGGCACCCACACGCTGGACGGCGGCCAGGCGCTCCAGTACGTACGTTCCCGGCACATCGACGGGGCCGCCGACCTGGGCCGGATGCAGCGCCAGCAGAAGTTCATGGCCGCGCTGATCACGCGGGCGACGAGCAGCGGGGTCCTGCTGAATCCGGTGAAGCTCCGCGAGGTCGCCTCGACGATGCTGAAGTCGGTCCGGGCCGACCGGGGCTTCGACACGGAGCAGATGCTCTCCATCGGCCAGGCGATGCGCGGCTTCTCCCCCTCGTCGTCGGAATTCGCCTCGGTGCCGATGAGCGATGTCGCCTACCAGGTCAAGGGCATCGGCTCCACGGTCAGATGGGACCCGGCCAAGTCGAAGCAGCTGTTCACCGCCCTGCGCGAGGACAAACCCCTGGCGACCGCCAGACCGGCCGCGCAGGCCGCCGCGAAGAAGGTCGACGTGCCGCCGCGGCAGATCCGGGTCCAGGTCTACAACGGGACCGAGAAGGACGGCCTGGGCTCCACGGTCGACGCGGCGCTGCACGCCACGGGCTTCGACACCACCCGCGCCCCGCTCACCTCACCGCAGCACGACCTCAAGCACACCCTGGTCACGTACGACCCCCGCTGGGACCGCTCCGCGAAGACCCTGGCAGCGGCCCTGCCGGGCGCGGAGCTGCGGGCGGTGCAGGGCCAGGGGGCGACGCTGAACGTGACCGCGGGCGAGGACTACCACAAGGTGACCCCGGTCCACGCGGAGGAGCCGGAGACGGGCAAGTTCGACGCGGTGAAGGGCGACGAGGTGACGTGCCCGTGAGGCTGCCGGGGTGAAACACCGCAACCCCGCGCCCCGCGGCCGGCCCCGCGCCGCTCAGTCCTCGATGCCGTCGGCCAGCCGCTTCTCCCGCAGCTCACGGATCGCGCGGCGCCGCGCAAGCCGGTGCGTGCGGCGGATCTGGGCCTCCTGGTAGCGCCGCTTGTCGCGCTCCGTCTCGGGGACGACCTGCGGTACGGGGCGGGGCCGCCCGTCCGCGTCCACCGCCGCGAACACCAGGTACGCGCTGCCGACCTGCGTCGCGGGCGTCGACTCGTTCCAGCGCTCGGCCATGACCCGGACGCCGACCTCCATGGAGGAGCGGCCCGTCCAGTTGACCTGGGCCCGCACATGCACGAGGTCGCCGACCCGGACCGGTTCCAGGAAGACCATCTCGTCCATCGAGGCCGTGACAGCGGGCCCGCCGGAGTGCCGGCCGGCCACGGCGCCCGCCGCGTCGTCGACCAGTTTCATGATCACACCGCCGTGCACGGTACCCAGGAGATTGGTGTCGCTGCCGGTCATGATGTGGCTGAGGGTGGTCCGGGAGGCCGCGGTGGGCTTGGCCGGAATGTCGCCCTCCGGGCGCGTGGCCTGATCTGTCATACCGTCCACCTTATGTGGGGGCTTGGAGAGCGTCGCAATGCATCAGCTTCGCAACAGCCCTGGTCCGATTTTCCTCACACCCTGTAAGAGGGATGGCCCCGGCCTGCACACTGGTCCGTATGAACGATTGGCCCGACGGCTGGACCGACGACAACCGCAGCGGTAACCGCTACGGGCAGGGCAGCGGGAGCGAGCGCCCCGAGAGCGCCCGCTCCATGCCGCATGTCCAGCGCCGCCCGGCCCCGCCTCGGCAGCGCCCCGCGCCGCCGAGACAGCGCCCGGTGCCGCAGCAGCCGGCCGGCTACGACGAAGGCCGGCCGCAGTACGACAGCGGCTACAACACGGGCCAGGTCTACGGCGGCGAAGACGGCGGCCGTGGCGCGGGTCACGGCGGAGGTCCCGGCGACGGCGGCCGTGTCCGGGGCCGCCCCGGCGCGGCGCCGAACTGGGGCCGCCGGATCAGGATCGGCGCGCTGGTCCTGGTCGTCGCGGTGCTCTGCGTCTCCGTGGGCACGTACTTCTGGGCCGACTCCAAGCTGAACCGCGACGTCGACCTGTCCAAGGTCATCGAGCGGCCGAAGGCGGGCGACGGGACGAACTACCTGATCGTCGGCTCCGACAGCCGCGAGGGCATGACGTCCGAGGACAAGAAGCGGCTCCACACGGGTTCGGCCGAGGGCAAGCGGACCGACTCGATGATGATCCTGCACGACGGCGGCAACGGCCCGACGCTGGTCTCGCTGCCCCGTGACTCCAACGTCGAGATCCCCTCCTTCGTCGGCTCCGAGTCCGGCAAGAAGTACCCGGCCACCGGCCGTACGACGAAGCTGAACGCCGCGTACGCCACGGACGGGCCCGAACTGCTCGTGCGTACCGTCGAGTTCAACACCGGCCTGCACATCGACCACTACGTCGAGATCGGCTTCGGCGGCTTCGCCAAGATCGTGGACTCGATCGGCGGGGTGGAGCTGGACATTCCGAAGGCGTTCAAGGACAAGTACTCCGGCGCCGACTTCCAGGCCGGCAAGCAGACCCTGGACGGCCAGCAGGCCCTGGCCTTCGTCCGTACGCGCCACGCCTTCACCTCCGACCTGGACCGTACGAAGAACCAGCAGAAGTTCCTCGCGGCGCTGGCGAGCCAGACGGCGACGGTCTCGACGATCATCAACCCGTTCAAGCTGTACCCGACCCTGGGCGCGGGACTGGACACGCTGATCGTCGACAAGGACATGTCGCTGTGGTCCCTGGGCCAGATGTTCTTCGCCCTGAAGGACGTCACGGGCGGCGACGGCACCTCGCTGAACATGCCGATCTCCGGTTCCACGGGCGGCAACCTGGTCTGGGACAAGGCCAAGGTCAAGCAGCTGGTGGAGCAGCTCAACAACGACGAGAAGGTCACGGTCACGGAGAACTGAGGGGGCCCGCCATGCCGGTGCGGATCGTGTACGAGTCGCACGCGACGACCACCGACAACGAGGCGGGCATCGCCACGGGATGGCTCCCGGGCCGGCTCTCCCCGACCGGCCGCCGCCAGGCCGCCGAACTGGGTGGCCGGCGGCGCGGCACCGGGCTCGACGCCGTCTACACCTCGGACCTGGCCCGCGCCGTCGAAACGGCCCGGATCGCGTTCACCGGCCCGGAGGTCCCGGTGCTCCGCCAGGACCCACGCCTGCGGGAATGCGACTACGGGGAACTGAACGGCAGCCCGACAGCCGTCCTGCATCCGCTGCGCACGCGGCACATCGACCGCCCCTGGCCCGGCGGCCAGAGCTACCGCGACGTGCTCGACGCGACGGCCGCGTTCCTGCGCGACCTGGCCGCCGAGTGGGACGGCGGCCACGTCCTCCTGATCGCGCACTCGGCGAACCGCTGGTCCCTGGACTGCCTGCTCGCGGGTACCCGCCTGGAGAGCCTGGTCGCGCACCCGCCGCCGTGGCAGCCGGGCGTCTCCTACACCCTGCCCTGACCCAGCACCGCCACGTGCGGCAGCGACAACAGCCCGTCGTCCGCGAGGAATTCGCCGCACAGCACGTCGTACTCGCGCTTGGCGGCGGCCACGCCATCCGGCCCCGCGCTGGTGACCATCCCGCCGACCGCGCCGATCCCGGCGGCGGGACCCGCCCACCAGTCCTCCGGATCGGCCCGGTGCTCCCAGGCGTGCGTCTCGCCCCGTGCGTCCCCGAGCCCGGCGGCCGTGAGCAGCGCGGCCACCCCGTCCGGGGTGCGCGCGAAGTTCCGTTCCTCGTCCACGGTGGCCAGCCAGTCCGGCCGGGTCAGCCCGGCGGCCTGGGCGGCCCGGCCCACCAGCGCCTGGCCCGGCGCGCCGGGCAGCTGCCAGATGGTGACGGCGATCCTGCCGCCCGGCCGGATGACCCGGCGCATCTCGACGAGGGCGTCCAGCGGGCGGCCGACGTGGTTGAGCACGAAGTTGGCCACGACCGCGTCGAACTCACCGTCGGCGTACGGCAGCTGGGGCAGCGTCCCGGTCCGCACCTCGGCCCCGGGCGCGGCCCGCCGGGTCGCCGCGACCATGCCGGGCTCGGCGTCCACGGCCCGGACGAACGCTCCGCGCGCCACGGCGGCGGCGGTCACGTTGCCGGTGCCGCACCCCACGTCGAGCAGGCGCGTCCCGGCCCCCACCTCGGCGGCGTCCAGCAGGGCGGGCACGGTGCGGACGCAGAGCCGGGCGGCGGTGCGGGCGTAGGCGTCGGCCTGCCCGTCCCATATCCGCCGTTCCATCACGTCGAACGCGGTCATGTCTCGTCTCCTTCGGTACGGGTACGGGTACGGGTCGTGGGGGTCTGCGGTTCCGCTTCGTTCAGGTCCTCGTGCAGGGCGCCGAGTACGCGCCCGGTGGGCTCACCGTGCTCGGACAGCTCCCCGAGGAACCACCCGGGCAGCCGCCCCTCCACTTCATCCGGCACCTCGCCCCGCTCCGGGTCGTCCATCCCCTGGAGCAGCGCGAACGCGGTCTCCCTGGCCACCTCGCGGGCAATCTCCCCCAGCTCATCGGGTGTCACCCCGAGCCGGACGGCCCGCTCGACGGCCCCGCCGGCCACGCCTTCCCCGCGGTAGGCGGCCACCCAGTCGGGCGCGGTGGTGCTCCAGGCGTCGATGTCCTGCCAGACCATGCGCAGGAACCGGTACCGGGCGAGCTGCGGCAGATCCCGCTCCGCCTCGGCCCACCCCTCGGCGTCCTCGGCCCCGAGCACCTCGAACAGCCGCGTCAGCCTCTCGACGTCCTCCCCCTCCCCTTCCTCCTCCCCCTTCCCCACCGCGCCTCCTCAGCTGCTGCGGAAGCTACGGGAGAGCCAGGGGCTGAGCATGGTGCGCGGCACGAGCTCCTTGTACGTCTCGTCCCCCGGCAACGGCACGACGAGCCACTGCCCCGGCGGGAGGAACCGGCTCCTCACGTACGCGGTCCCGCCGTACACGGACCGCAGGAACGCGGGCACGGAGTCGCGGGGCACGTCGTCGAACACCACCCCGTCGACGGAGATCCGCGCGTCGTCCTCCGGAAAGACCTGCACGGTGACGGCGGGCGCCCCGCCCAGCTCGATGAACGCCTCGTGCGGCAGCGACCCGTCGGCGTCGGTCACGGCGAACGCCCCCGCCGACGTACGCCGGGAGGTCTGGTCGGTCCCGATGTCGTCGGTGACGGTGACCTCCAGGTTGTACGCCTTCGCGACCTCCCGCACGGCGGTGACGGCAGCCTCGGTGGACGGCAGCTGAGGATGCGCCACGCGGCCCCCTCAGCCGAGCGCCGCGTACGCGACGAAGGCCGCCCAGGCGCGCGGGGCGTGCGTGAGGCGGGGGCCGCCCGCGTCCTTGGAGTCCCGGACGAGGACGGCGCGGGGGGCGGCGGCGACCTCGACGCAGTCGTTTCCGTCACCACTGCTGCTGTAGCTGCTCTTGACCCACGTCAGCTGGTCAGCCATGTCGGAGTCAGCCTTCCGCCGCGTACGTGGTGAACTCCGCCCATGCACTCTCTTCGAAGGCGAGCATGGGCCCCCGCGTGTTCTTGGAGTCTCGTACGAGGACGGTGTCGGGGGCAGCGGCGACCTCGACACAGTTGTTGCCGCTGCTGCTGTCGCTGTAGCTGCTCTTGAACCAGTTCATCGCAGAAGCGTCCCCGGCGGAGGGATTGTCAGTCATGTCTCTCCCAGCACTTGCTTGATGAAGGCCAGTGACTCCGCTGGCGTCAGGGCCTGGGCCCGGATCATGCCATACCGCAGTTCCAGGATCCGGAGCTGCTTCGGGTCGGTGACGGGGCGCCCGCTGAACGCACCCCACGAACGACCCACAGCCGTACCGTCCCCGAACTTCAACACCTCGATCCCACCGTCCAGCCCAGGATGAGTCTCACAGTTGAGGGGCATGATCTGAAGCGACACGTTCCTCAACTGTGCAATGGCGAGTAGGCGTTCCAACTGCCTTCGCCACTCCATTCTGCCGCCGATGGGCCGACGCAGTGCAGCCTCTTCCAGGACGAAGCTGAGCGCCGGGGCCCGTGTACGGTCGAAGATCGAGCGTCGAGCCAATCGGGCCGCCACCCCACGCTCCACCTCGTCGCGCGAATAGGACGGCTGCCGCGTCTCCAGCAGCGCACGGGCATGCCCCTCCGTCTGCAAGAGACCGTGGATGCCGTGCTCGGCATACACCGCCATCTCAACGGCGAGCGCCTCCATCTTCGCCAGATCCCGAACTTTCTTCGGATACCGGACCACCGCCAAGTCCTGCTTCATCACGGCGATCTTGCCGTTCGCGCCCATGACGTCGTCCGACCTGTCCAGGTACTCCGGCCGGGGGATGCGCCTGCCGCCCTCGACCTTGTAGACGAGGTCCTCCCCGTACCCGATCAGCGCCCCGAACTCCGCAGCCCGCATCCCCGACGCCTCGCGCCACGCCTTGAGCTGGCGGCCCACGGCGGCGACGACTGCCGCGCCCGACTCGTCCTCGGGATCGACGTCCCAACCATGCTCGTCCGACTCACTGTTGGTGCTCCGGTCCTTGCCGACCGCGTCCACACTCATCCGTGCCCCACTTCCGACGTGCGTGCCGTTCTTCCTCAACCGTCCCCGTCCCCACACGTCACTCCGGACAGCCGGGACAACGCCGGACAAGCGCCGGACAGTCACCGTACGCAAGGGCTCGGTCACTGTGCACGGTACGCAGACGCGGCCACGCTGAGTGATGTGAACCAACAAATTGCCGGCCTTCAACGGCCCATCACCGAGCGCGCGTTCACCGTTCGGCTCTCCCCCACCCGCCGGGGCGCCCGGCTCGCCCGACTGCTCACGGTGGTGCATCTGGGCCTCTGGGGCCTGCCTTCGGCGGCGGCCGCGCACATCGTCGCCGAGCTGGCCGCGAACGCGGCGGTGCACGGGAGGGTGCCGGGCCGGGACTTCCAACTGGCCGTGACCGTAAGCGAAGACACCACGCTGCGGATCGAGCTGACGGACACGAAGGGCGACAGACTGCCCGTGGCGGCATCCGCGCCCGACGAACAGTCCGAGAGCGGACGGGGCCTGCTGATCGTCGAGGCCATGGCCGACCGCTGGGGCGTGGCCCTGGGGCCGGTTCCACGCAAGACGGTGTGGGCCGAACTCGACCTCGTACCGTGACGCGACCGGTCCACCGGGTCGCGGAAATCCACGACCTCGTCCATGGGTCGTGGAAATCCGCGACCCGGTGCGCCACGACATCAAATGCTTGAAAGAAACCGGGGAAAGAACCCAACCCCACCCCACCCGACCCCGTACGAACCCTCATCACTCGCGCGGGTGACAAATGGCAACTGGGCTGGATTTGGGGCAGGTTGCCGGGCATATGCTCGCGGCATCCACGTCAGACACAAGTCGGCCCCGACCGGGAAGCAAATCCCGGACGGGGCCTGACCACCGAGGAAGAAGAGACCTTCCCGATGACTGCCCAGCAGGTTATCGCGCCCCCGTGCGCCCCGCCCGGTCCTCCCGGCGACGTCACACCGACCTCCGGTGTCATTCACGTCAACACCCACCACGCGTCCGGCTTCACGGTCATCGGCAACCACCTGGCCCAGCACGACGCGCTCTCCCTCCTGGCGATCGGGCTCGCCGTCCACATCCAGTCGCTGCCCGAGGGCGCGAAGGTCGGCGTCAAGACGCTCGCGGCCCGCTTCCCGGAGAGCGAGATGCGCATCGCGGCGGCCCTGCGCGAGCTGGAGGCGGCGGGCTATCTGCGCCGCACCCGCGTACGCCTCCGGGACGGCCGCGTGGTGACGCGCACGGAGTCGCACAACCGGCCGGGCACCACCCCCGAGCGCCCCGCACCCCCAACGCGCCTCCAACCCCGGCCCGCCGCTGCCCCAACACCTCCGCCCATCCCCGCCTCTGCCCCTGCCCCTGCCCCTGCCCCCACAGCCACACCGCTCCCGGCACCGCTCCCCCAGCCCCGCACCCCTACCGACGCCCTCCACCGCACCGCCGCCCTGCTCCTGGCAGACCTCCGTCGCCACGCTGGCGAACTGACCCTCTCCGAGGCGGACATCGCAGCCCTCGCCCCGGGGGTCGCCACCTGGCTGGAGCGCGACGCGCACCCCGACACCATCCGCCGCGCCCTCACCACGGGCCTCCCGGCACCGGTCACACACCCGGCGCGGCTGCTCCGCCACCGGATCACGACCCTCCTGCCACCCCCGCTCCCGGCCCCCGCGGACCTCACCCCGCAACGTCCGGCCCCCACCGTCATCCCCCTCCAGAACTGCGACGACTGCAACCGCGCCTTCCGCGCCCCAGAACCGGGCCCCTGCCGCGACTGCCGGACCGGCGGTTTCCAGTAACGGAAACTCAACCCTCTTGCTCCCTGGCAACGGGACAAGCAAGCATCGGATCACCGCACTCGTCCCTAAGGAGACTCCGTGAAGCTGACACGACTGGTGGGCCAGTGCGACGAGGGCGAGTGCCCTGCGATCTACGCCACGGACCGGGGAACACTTGCCGTCCAGGGAAGCCGTTTAGCCGACCACGGGCTGAATGTTCCCGCTCACGAGACGCTGGTGGAAATTCCGGTCGAGCTCATCCGAAAGGCCATGCGTGACAACCTCATCTAAGTCCATCGGAAACTGGCTCGCCGACTTCGAACGAGAAGCCTTCCGGCTCGAGACTCTGGACGATTACAGCAAATCGGGCGGCATGGAGGCATACCAAGCATTTCTGGCCGGAGAGCCGCAGCCGGAGAGTTACAGAACAGCCGGCTGGATCACAACGGTCGGGAACGCGGTCCGGTCAGGGAAGCGGATCTATCGCGTACACGTTCTCGCCCGCCCGCTGACGGATTATCTGCGCTTCGAGCTGTCCTGGGGATACCGCCGCAACATGACCGCCGGTGAGGAGTTCTACATCCTGGATACCACCGTCCAGGGAAACCCCATCGCGGATGCACCGGATTTCTGGATGTTCGACGAGCGGGCTGTCGGGACGATGAGCTACACGCAGGACGGCGGGTATACCGGCTCCGAATTCGTCGGAGAGGACCGACTGCCGGATTTCCTGACGTTCAGGGACACGGCGATGGAACACGCCGTTCCCTTCGCTGAATGGTGGTCGAAATACGGCGAGTGAATAAATACAGCCTTGGGCCGGCGCTGCGGGAACTGCGGGAGTCTTCCGGACTCGAAGCAAAAGCAGTTGCCCGTGGTGCTGCCATGTCCCGGTCCAAGTTGTCGAAGATCGAGAACGGAAACACGGCTCCGAGTGTCACCGATGTCGACTGCATCCTCACCGCCATAGGCGTATCGGACGAGGTGAAGGCCGAGTACATGGCTACGGCCAGGGAAGCGGCGACGGAAGCCACGGCATGGCGGCTGATTCGGCGGCTGGGCTACAGCCGCAAACAGCAGCAGGTTCAGGCCATCGAATCACAGACCACACTGCTGCGCCTGTTCCAGCCCTCTCTCGTCCCCGGCCTGCTCCAGACACCCGAATACGTGCGGGCGGTCTTCGCTCGACGGAACTTGAGCGAAGCACAGTTGGAACGCACGATCGGCGCAAGACTGGCGCGGCAGGGTGTCCTGTACTCAGAAGGCAAAACCTTCCGTTTCATCATCACGGAGCCGGTTCTGCGATGGCGGATCGTTCCACCCTTGGTGCTGGTCGGACAGCTCGATCGAATCATTTCGGCATCCCGACTGCCCAATGTGGACATCAGGGTCGTCGAATTGTCTGCCCCGCAGCATGATTTTCCCGGGCACTCGTTCTCGATCAAAGATGACCGAACGGTAGCCATCGAGACGGTCCACGCGGAAACGGTGGTGACCGATCCCAGGGACATCGCACTGTACGTATCCAAGTTCGAGGGGTTCAGCGCGGCCGCCTGTTCCGGTGAAGAGATGCGAGCGCTGGTCGGAAAGATCCGGGACGATCTTTTGCGCGAACAGGAAACCGCCTAGAAACCGGCCCCGCACCCGGTCACGATGAGGTGTCGATTCCCGAAGTGACGAAGGGTGCGCCATGACAACCACGATGGAAACTTCTGTCGCCTTGCGGCGCGGACGGGATCTCCTCGATCCCGAACTGTTCGAGAAGGTGTCCGAATTCTGTGCCGCGGAGTACGGGCACGAGATGTGCACGGCCCGAAATGTCGTGGACCAAGCCCTTGCCTTCCTCAAGGTCATGGGCGACGCCCGCGCGTTCGACATGACCCCGTCCCGGATCGTCGACCCGGGCTGGCATTCGTTCGCGCTTCACACCCGCGCCTACGCCGCCTGGTGTCAGGAGCAGTTCGGCTACTTCCTGGATCACGAACCGGGGGCCACCGTCCGCACACGCCCGCTGATCGGCTCCGTCGTGGAGCGGGTCAAGGCAGCCGGCTTCTACGTCGACGAGCGGATGTGGGGCGTGGCGAAGGACTGCAATCCTCCAACCTGTTGCGGTGACGGCGACGGTTGCTGAGCAAAGGTGCCGCCCACGGCATCCGGCGGCGGGCTGACCGGCAGCAGCAGAGTGACCGTGTACGTCATGTTCGGCGTGGTCTTCGGGTACGCCACCCATCACCTCGACGAACGCCGGCTCGGAGACGTCGCCGTTGTCGGCCCCCTGACTCCCGGGGTCGAGTGGGGACGCCTGTGGCAGATGGCCCGCCACTGCGGACGCCCCACGGCCGGCGAGACCGAACTGGCCCAATGGATGCTGACACAAGCCACTCGGGCGTTCGTGTGCGGCAGCGACCGCATCGCTCACTTCCAGGAACAAAGGTGGAAGTTGGAACCCGGCGGCAAGTGCGTTCGCTTCAACTCGACGTATGCCAACCGCGATCAGCTCTGGACGGGAAACATGGCCATTGACGGGCTCGCCCCCGACCAGATCTCGGAACGACACACGCTCTACCCAGCCTGACCGCGCCTTCCGCGGGACCTCGCGGCCGGCCCTCACACACGCAGACAATCCCGACGTCGGTGCCATACTGAAAACGCTGTCCGCAGCATTGCGGGACGCGCCCGAGAACATCACCGACCCCATCGTCGAACTCACCGCACAGGGTCTGGGCAGCCGCCCGGCCGCGCAACAGTGGAGGAACCTGGTGGCCGTGGACACCTCTTTCTACAAGTCCTTCATGTCGGAAGAAATCAGGGACGAGGGCCGCACAGAAGGCCGGGCGGAAGGCCGGGCGGAAGGCCGGGCGGAAAGCCTCCTGCTGATTCTCGGCGTACGCGGCATCGCCGTCACCGACTCGATCCGCGAGCAGATCACCACCTGCACCGACCCCGAGATCCTGCACGAGTGGCTCCAACGCGCCGCCACGGCGTCCTCGGCCGAGGAAGTCTTCCGCGCTCCGTGAGCGGACAGCCCTCGGCGACGCCATGGCCGAGCCGGCCCGCCCCCGCGCGGGGGCGGGCCGAGCAAGGACCTCGGCGGGCCGCTCAGGGGCAGGAGCCGTCGAAGTCGTCCTCGTAGGTGCGGTACACCGGGGCGGGCTTGGCGCCCTTGCCCGCGGTGGGCGCGGTGGGGTACTCGATGACGGGCACGGGCTTGCAGACGGCCCACTTGCGGGTGTCCGGGGAATCGTCGAAGCCGAAGGTGCCACTGGCTCCGCGCACACAGTTGACGCAGCTCGCGCCGGTCTCGGTGCCCAGGATGTTCATGTTGACGACGGTGTTGTACACGTCGTCGTGGTTGGGCAGGTCAACGGCTGCCGGCTCGTCGCCCTTCGGGTCCTCCCCTTCTCCGTTGATGTCGTCGTACGCCCGGTCGGTGGCCTGGGCGAGCACCGTGAAGGCGTCGTGGTACATGACCGCATAGCCGTCGTCCAGGGGCTTCGCACCCCATGCCTGGGCGTCCGGCAGGCGCTTGCGGAGCTTCTCGAAGTACTCCAGGAAGCCCCGGGGCCCGGCCGTGAGGCGGTCGGCGCTCTCCCAGGACAGGGTGTCGACCGAGGCCGCGCCGACGAGGGTGATCCGGGAGTCACGCAGGTGTGCGGTGATGTCCGGCCCGGTCGACTCGGGGTCCATGCCGATTCCCACCTTGAGGATGCGGGTCGGCTGGTCGTGGGTGCAGGAGGGCTCGCTCGCCAGACGGTTCACCAGATGGGGCAGGTCGTGATCACGGCCCGCGAAGAACACCGTGTCCGCCTTGGTCAGGCAGATGCTCCGGGCCACGTCGGCGAAGCGCTGCGGGACGCCCTTGTCGTCACCTATGAGTCCGAGATAGGACGCCTGGCGCTGCTTCAGCCCGTACTTCTCGCCGAAGTGCTTGAGGAAGACGTCCCTCAGATCCGCCGAGTAGCTGTCGCGCTCCCGCCGGTCGGACACCAGGAAGCCGGTTCCGCCCCCCGGCTTCCTCTCCAGGTACGCGTCCAGTGCCCGCACCAGGAGGTCGTTCGACGGCGAGGTCTTGAAGAAGTACCCGGCCTGCATCGTGGTCGACGTGAGTATCGGGCCGATCGTCGGAATCCGGTGCGCGGAAAGCGCGTTGGCGGCAGCGAGCGTGTCGGGATTGCTGTTGGGCATGCCGAACACGCCGACGAGCGGCGACTCCTTGTCGGCGGCCATCGGCGCCAGCCGGTCGACGACGGGCCGCCAGTGGTCGAGGTTCTTGCCGTCATCGGCCAGCAGCAGCTGGTAGTGGGGCCCGGCCTGTGCGTTCGCCCGGAGCTGTGCCACATGGGCGCCCACCAGGGCGCGGGCGATCTGCGCCGTACTCATCGCGCTCGTGGCGTCCGTGGTGAACGGCATCATCAGGGCGATCCGCACGTAGGGGATGCGCGCCCGGCCGTTCTCGGGGTCCTTCCACCCCTTCTCCACGCGGTCGTTCTCGTCCGCCACGGCCTTGATCAGGCTCTTCAGCTCCGGGTCACCGTCCAGGACTCCCGCGGTGACGCCGACGCACTCCTTCGCCGCCTCCTCGAAGCCGTCACCGCATTTCTCCGGCAGCATCCGTACGACCGCGAAAGCGGCTGCCGCGAGCAGGAGGACGCCCACGGCCAGGGCGATGACCTTGTCCGCCGGGCCCATGGCCCGGTTCCTGAAACGCTCCAGCACAGTTCTCACTCCTCGCCGCGGAGAGGGCCGCGTCCGTAGTCCGGTCCGTACGTGGGCCAGGGCCTGCGCTCACGTACGGCGGCGGGCCAGGAGCGTGCCGCCTCGTTGAGCACCACGCGGCCCGACGGATGACGCATCGACAGGAAGGCCAGTTCGGCGCCGATGTCCTCGCACAGGTCGTCCATCGGTTCCGCGTACGTCTCGGACAGGTACCAGAGAGCGTGCAGCAGCCGGTTGACGGACCGGTGTATGTCGTCGGCGTCCTCGTACAGGTGGTCGTGCGCACCCCGGGCGATCTCCGCACGGTGGTCGGCCCACTCCGACCGGGGAGGATGCGGGGCCGAGGCGACGTGGGGCAGTGCCTCCAGCCAGCGGCCGGCGGGCCAGCTCCCGAAGTAGTCGGTCAGCTTGCCCACCACCGGCTCCGCGTCGCCGATGGCGAGCTCGTGCCGCAGGACGTCCGGCTCGTGACCGGCCCCGCGCTCCTCGTGATGCTGCCGCAGGAGGCCGTGCAGGTCCGCCCAGCGCCGTCCCGGCCCGGCCTCGGCGCAGGTCCGGCGGGCCTCGTGGACCAGCAGGGCCCGCAGGAAGGGGTCGGCCACGAAACCCGCGTCCGGACCGGGCGCCTCCCCGTCCACCGCCTCCGGCGCACCGTCGGCCCAGTGCTCCTCCACCAGATAGCGGGCCGCCGTGGGAAGCCCCGCGCCCGGGAGCCCGCCGTCGGCGAGCACGGCGGCCGTGGTCAGCACCTGTGCGGCGGCCCGGTCACGGGCCAGGGCGAGCGGTGCCAGGTGGGCGCGCAGCTGGGGCTGGGGCACCAGCCGCTCCAGCAGCACCTCACCGGCGGGCCGGCCCTCCGCGACGGGCAGGTCGAGCAGGGACTCGGGGGCGACGGGGTCCTGGGCGCGGACGACCGCCTCGCACAGCACCCGGCTGCCCTGCGGATGGCCGCGCGTGAGGGAGTACAGGGCGGACGGAAGGTGGCGGGGCAGCGGCCCCCTGGCCTCGTCGAGCATCAGCAGCAGGTCGCCACGGCCCAGCGGAGACAGCGCGGCCGTCAGTACCCCGGCGGACGGGGAGGACGCGACGGTGCGTGCCCAGCCGGACTCGTGGATGAGTGCGGGCAGGTCCCGGACCGTCGCGTCCGGATAGAGTGCCTCGCCGCTCCCCAGCCGGGTCGCCACGACGACCAGGGGGTCCTGGACGCCTGGACCGGGCACCGACCGGTGGTCGAGCAGCAGGCCGACGAAGCGCCGCCCGGCGGCGGTGTGCGCGTTGTCGATCAGGGCCAGGGGCCGGGGGGCCCGGTTGACCCGCTGCCACCGCCCGTAGGCGTCGGCGAGGTCTTCGAGGAACGCCGCGGTCAGTGTGCGCTCGACGGCGTCGCGGAAGTCGCCCCCCTGGTGGAAGCGGAGGCTCAGCCGGATCAGGGCGTCCACCGCGTCCTCGGAACCGCTGGAACGGCTCCGGTACCACCGCTGCACCGACTTCTCGGCGCGACCGCGCGCGTGCCGGCCGAAGTACTGCTGCACGACCGCCTCGGTGACGGGGGCGAGATCGTGCTGCCGCCGGTCCGGGTCCGCGAGGCGTTCACTGACGTCGTACGTCCAGTCGGTGCCCTCCCCCTCCGTTCCCCCCGCGGCCTTCGTCAGGCCGCAGGCGACGAGCAGGCGCCCGATCCGGTTACGGGCCAGCGCCTGCTGCTCCTGGTCACCGCGGTGCCAGCTGGACACGGCGAACAGTCCCGGCAGCAGGCGGGAGAAGCGGAGCCGCGCCGCCCCCGGCACGGCCGGTGCCAGTCCGCAGACCAGCTGCTCCAGGATCTCGACCACCGCCGAGGTGTTGGCCGCCGCGGGGCCGGACCGGTGTGCCCGTTCGACCTGCGCGGCGTCGACCCTGCCCAGGGGAATCCGCCCGCGGTAGGAGTCGTCCAGGGCGTCAAGTACCGCCGTCCTGCCCATTCCGTGGCTCCCGCAGAGCAACGTCACCGGCAGGTCGTCCCGGTGTTCCTGGGGGACCAGTTCCCGCCGGTCGGGCGCCATGCCCACCAGCCGGGGAACCAGTCCTCGCAAGATCGCGTCCCGTGCGTACAAAGGCGTCCGCATCGCCCGTCCCCCCGTTCTGCCGTCCTTCTCCGTTCTGCGCGGCCCCCGCTCCACGTGTCCGCCGCGGTGCGTCCCTGCCGGGCGTCAGCCCCCGAGCATCCTCCCGAGCGCCTGGCCGACCGCGTCCATGAGGAGCTGCCGGCCGACCGTGTCGGGGGCGGAGGCGAGGCAGCCCCTGATCCGTTCCATGAGGCCGCGCTGCCGGTCCGGGGGCGGCTCGTCGTCGGGATCACCGCCGCCCCCCAGCGCGTTCGCGCTGCGCAGCAGGGACGCGAGCGATTCCGCGTCGAGGTCGAGCGCCGGCGCCAGCTCCGTGATGAGGCGGGCGAGACCACCGGGCGGGAGCGCGGTGTGCATCTCGATCGAGGTGTGCACGCTGTGGTCGGAGTCGCCCTGCGTGAGGTGCTCTATCGTTCCGGCCTCTATGTGGGTGTGCTGGGTCGGCCGGCGGTACTCACGCTGCCGCGCCACATACGCGCCGACGTCCGCGACGCCGGCCAGCACGACCGCCACGCCCTGCGAGGTGAGCGTCACGTGCGAACCGACGTCGTGGTGGAACGGCGGCCCCTCGCAGGTGATCAGGTCCTCGTCGGCCAGATAGCTGAGGGCTCGGGCGACCTCGCTGCGGGAGAGGGCGTCGCCGAGGAAGAAGACGTCCGGCGAGTCGAGGAAGCCGCTGATCCGCAGGGGCTGCCGGTGCGCGTTGGCATGGGCCCAGTGCAGTACGGCCCGTGCCGCGTGGCGCGTCCGCTCGGCGGCGTTCGCGCGCAGGGCCTGGAGACGGCGGGCGCGGGCCGCCCCGGCGGCCCGGAGGGTGACCACGGGGGCCCCGGTCCCCGGGCCCGGACCGCCGACGGTCTCGATCAGTTCCTCGGCGCACAGATGGTCGACCAGGAGCCCGACGGCGCTCATGGGAATGCTCTGGAGGGAGCCGAACCCCGCACAGGAGACGTGCCGGTCCAGCCCGCCCTCCGCCCTGTCCCAGACCCACAGCAGAAGGCGGGGGCCGTACCTGTCGACGTACGCGTCGAGGGCGTCGTGGCCGGGTAACGCCGGTGGAGGATCTGACACAGACGGGGTCCTGTTCATACTGGTGTTCAACGGCTCAGCTGCCGCACCTACCCCGGTTTCACTTCTCTAATCAGCTTCACCTCACGTGCCCCTGATTCAACTTCGTTACGAAAAAGCGGAGTTGACGATTCGGCCGCTGTCGCTCCGGGCGCGGAACCACGTCCGACAGCGCGGCCCCCGGCGAGAGCCGGGGGCCGCGCTGTCGGTACGGGAGGGGGCGGTTCCGCCCGCTGTCACGCTCGGCGACGGCGGAAGGGGACCTCAGGGCAGGTTCCGCGCCATGACGATCCGCTGGACCTGATTCGTGCCTTCATAGATCTGCGTGATCTTGGCGTCGCGCATCATCCGCTCCACCGGGTAGTCCCGCGTGTAGCCGTAGCCGCCGAGGAGCTGGACCGCGTCCGTCGTGACCTCCATGGCGACGTCGGAGGCGAAGCACTTGGCCGCGGCGCCGAAGAAGGTGAGGTCGCCGTCGAGGCGCTCGGACTTGGCGGCGGCCGAGTAGGTGAGCTGGCGGGCCGCCTCCAGCTTCATGGCCATGTCCGCGAGCATGAACTGCACGCCCTGGAAGTCGCCGATCGGCTTGCCGAACTGCTTGCGCTCCTGGACGTAGCCCTTGGCGTAGTCCAGCGCGCCCTGGGCGACGCCGAGGGCCTGGGCGGCGATCGTGATGCGGGTGTGGTCCAGGGTCTTCATCGCGGTGGCGAAGCCCGTGCCCTCCTCGCCGATCATGCGGTCGGCGGGGATGCGGACGTTGTCGAAGTAGACCTCGCGCGTCGGGGAGCCCTTGATGCCGAGCTTCTTCTCCGGGGCGCCGAAGGAGACGCCCTCGTCCGACTTCTCGACGACGAAGGCGGAGATGCCCTTGGAGCGCTTGGTCGGGTCGGTGACCGCCATGACCGTGTAGTACTCGGAGACGCCCGCGTTGGTGATCCAGCGCTTCACGCCGTTGAGGACCCAGAAGTCGCCGTCGCGTACCGCGCGGGTCTTCATGCCGGCCGCGTCGGAGCCCGCGTCCGGCTCGGAGAGGCAGTACGAGAACATGCCGTCGCCCTTGGCCAGCGGGCCCAGGTACTTCTTCTTCAGGGCCTCGGAGCCGGAGAGGACGACGGGGAGCGAGCCGAGCTTGTTCACGGCCGGGATCAGGGAGGAGGAGACGCAGGCGCGGGCCACCTCCTCGATCACGATGACCGTGGCGAGCGCGTCGGCGCCGGCGCCGCCGTACTCCTCCGGGACGTGGACCGCGTGCAGGTCGGCGGCGGTGAGGGCGTCCAGCGCCTCCTGCGGGAAGCGGGCCTCCTCGTCGACCGCGGCCGCGAACGGGGCGATCTTCGCCTCGGCGAGCGCACGCACCGTCTCACGGAGCATCTCGTGCTCCTCGGCCGGACGGTACAGGTCGAAATCGGTCGAACCCGCCAAGACGCTCACTCCCCAGGGTGCTAACTACCGTTAAGTAACCCAATTTTAGGCGCCCTCCCCGCCCCCGGCATACGCGCTGGGGCCGTGAGCTTCGCGACAGCCGGAAATGGGAGGTTCCAAGGGCAGGACTATGCTCGTTCACCGCACGTCTGTCCGCATCTCACAGGAGCACTACATGGCCCTCAGGATCACCGTGATCGGCACCGGCTACCTGGGCGCCACACACGCCGCGGCCATGGCGGAGCTGGGGTTCGAGGTCCTCGGGCTGGACATCGTGCCCGAGAAGATCGAGATGCTGTCCGCCGGCCGGGTCCCGATGTACGAGCCGGGTCTTGAGGAGATGCTGAAGCGGCACGTCGCCGGCATCGAGGGCGCCACCGGACGGCTGCGGTTCACCACCTCCTGGGAAGAGGTCGCCGAGTTCGGCGATGTGCACTTCGTCTGCACCAATACGCCGCAGAAGCACGGCGAGTACGCCTGCGACATGTCCTACGTCGAGAGCGCCTTCCACTCGCTCGCCCCGCTGCTGACCCGGCCCGCCCTCGTCGTCGGCAAGTCCACCGTGCCCGTCGGCTCCGCCGCCCGCCTCGCCGCCCGCCTCGCGGAGCTGGCCCCCGTGGGCGCCGACGCCGAGCTGGCGTGGAACCCGGAGTTCCTGCGCGAGGGCTTCGCCGTCGACGACACCCTGCACCCGGACCGGATCGTCGTCGGCGTGACGAGCGAGCGGGCCGAGAAGCTGCTGCGCGAGGTGTACGCCGTACCGGTCGGCGAGGGCTCCCCGTTCGTCGTGACGGACTTCCCGACCGCCGAGCTGGTGAAGACCGCCGCCAACTCCTTCCTCGCCACCAAGATCTCCTTCATCAACGCCATGGCCGAGGTCTGCGAGGCCGCCGACGGCGACGTGGTGAAGCTCGCCGAGGCGATCGGCCACGACGAGCGCATCGGGAAGAAGTTCCTGCGGGCCGGTATCGGCTTCGGCGGCGGCTGCCTGCCCAAGGACATCCGCGCCTTCATGGCCCGCGCCGGCGAGCTGGGCGCCGACCAGGCACTGACGTTCCTGCGCGAGGTCGACTCGATCAACATGCGCCGCCGCGGCCACATGGTCGAGCTGGCCCGCGAGGCCGTCGGCGGCGACTCCTTCCTCGGCAAGCGGGTCGCCGTGCTGGGCGCCACGTTCAAGCCGGACTCGGACGACGTACGCGACTCCCCCGCGCTCAACGTCGCCGGTCAGATCCACCTCCAGGGCGGCCAGGTCACCGTCTTCGACCCCAAGGGCATGGACAACGCCCGCCGTCTCTTCCCCACCCTCGGGTACGCGGACACCGCCCTGGACGCGGTGCGCGGCGCCGACGTCGTGCTGCACCTGACGGAGTGGCGCGAATTCCGCGAGCTGGACCCGGAGGCGCTCGGCACCGTGGCGGGCCGCCGGATCATCCTCGACGGGCGCAACGCGCTCGACCCCACCGTGTGGCGCGAGGCCGGCTGGACCTACCGGGCGATGGGCCGCCCGACCGCCTGAGCCACCCGGATCAGCCGCGCCTCGCGCGGTACGTACGCATCTTCGCGCGGGCGCCGCACACCGACATCGAGCACCACCTGCGGCGCCCCGCCGGGCTGCGGTCGTAGTACGCCCACCGGCAGTCCGCCGCCTCGCACACCTTGAGCCTGGCCCAGGTGCCGTCGGCCGAGGCCGCGGCGATGGCGGCCGCGACCCTCGCCGTCAGGCCGGGCGGCTCCTCCACCGGCCGCAGCGCCGCCGCACCCGCCACGTCCACGGTCACCCGCAGCGGTGCCCCCGCGAGCAGCCGGTCCAGCGCGAAGTCGCCCTCACCCTCGTCGCGGTGGCCCGCGTGGGCCAGGCAGACCTCGCGCAGCGCCTCGCGCAGGACGTGGGCCGCCGGGACGTCCGGCTCCGCGAGGGCGAACGCGGCGCGCCCCTCCGCCGTGTCGAGGGTGTCCGCGCCGGTCTCGACGTCCAGGGTGTTGACCAGCGCTTCGACCAGCGCGAGCCCACCGGGCGCGGAATCCCTCTCATTCATGGTTGCGACGGTACCTCCGGTACGGCAGCATGCAGTCACGGTTACCGGTTGAGCGCTTTAAGCGGTAACCACCTGTCCGTAGTCTGCCCGAGGAGAAGCAACATGGCTGTGGCCGCACTGGGTGCCGTCGTCCTGGACTGCCCCGACCCCGTCGCCCTGGCGAACTTCTACGCCGCGCTGCTCGGCGGCGAGGTCGAGCAGCAGGAGGACTGGGTGGACCTCACGGGGATCACCGGCACCCCGCTCGCCTTCCAGGCAGCGCCCGGCTTCGTACCGCCGAAGTGGCCGCGCCCCGACGCCTCGCAGCAGTTCCACCTGGATCTGACCGTGGCGGATCTGGACGCGGCGGAGCGCGAGGTGCTGGCGCTGGGCGCGACGGTGCTGGAGGCGGAGGACCGGGAGCGGTCCTTCCGGGTGTACGCCGACCCGGCGGGGCACCCGTTCTGTCTCTGCGCCTGTTAGGGAGCGTTGAGGACGCCCCGGTGTGCGCTCAGGCCGCCGGGGCGTCCAGCTGTTCGATGGTGGCGTGCGACGGGCCGCGGCGCGTGCGCAGGTCCCGCGCCACGTCCTCGGCGGCGCGCAGCACCCGTACCGCGTTCTGCCAGGTGAGCTTGGCCAGGTCGGCGGCGGACCAGCCGCGGCCCAGCAGCTCCGCGATCAGGTTCGGGTAGCCGGCGACGCTCTCCAGGCCCTCGGGGAGGAACGCGGTCCCGTCGTAGTCGCCGCCGATGCCGATGTGGCCGATGCCCGCGACCTCGCGCATGTGGTCGAGGTGGTCGGCGATGGTGGCCACGGTGGCCTTCGGGCGGGGGTTCGCCGCCTCGAACGCGGCGTGCACCTTCATCGCGCGCTCGGTGGTGTCCAGGTGGTGCAGCCCGTTGGCGCGCAGGTTCTCGTCGGCGGCGTGCGTCCAGGCGACGGCCTCCGGCAGGACGAACTTCGGTACGAAGGTGGCCATCGCGATGCCGCCGTTGGCCGGGAGCTGGGCCAGGACGTCGTCGGGGATGTTGCGCGGGTGGTCGCAGACGGCCCGGGACGAGGAGTGCGAGAACATCACCGGGGCCGTGGAGGTGGCGAGCGCGTCGCGCATGGTCGTCGCCGCGACGTGCGAGAGGTCGACCAGCATGCCGGTGCGGTTCATCTCCCGTACGACCTCGTGGCCGAACGGCGAGAGGCCGCCGACACCGGGTTCGTCGGTCGCCGAGTCCGCCCAGGCGATGTTGTCGTTGTGGGTGAGCGTCATGTAGCGGACGCCGAGCGCGTACGGACCGCGCAGGGTGCCCAGCGAGTTGTCGATGGAGTGGCCGCCCTCGGCGCCCATCAGGGAGGCGATCCGGCCCTCGGCGCGGGCCGCCTCCATGTCGTCGGCGGTCAGGGCGCGGCGCAGGTCGGCGGGGTAGCGGTCGAGCAGTTCGGCGACGGCGTCGATCTGTTCCAGGGTGGCGCTGACGGCGGCGTCGCCCGCCAGGTCGGACCGTACGTAGACGGACCAGAACTGGGCGCCGACACCCCCGGCGCGCAGCCGGGGGATGTCGGTGTGCAGGTGGGCCGACTGGTCGCCCGCGATGTCGCGGGCGGCCAGGTCGTAGCCGACCTGTTCGCGCAGCGCCCACGGCAGGTCGTTGTGGCCGTCGACCACGGGGTGCTCGGCGAGGAGCTGCCGTGCCTGGTCCAGTCGGTCCGTCATGGTCCCTACTTCCCGAAGCCGAAGGAGTCCGCGCCCTCGGCCTTGTGGCGCAGCCGCTTGCCCTTCTCGGTCGCCTGGTCGTTCAGCTCGTCCAGGAAGTCCGTCATCCGGCGCTGGAGTCCGGGGTCGGCCGCGGCGAGGACGCGGACGGCCAGCAGGCCCGCGTTGCGCGCGCCGGCGATGGAGACGGTGGCGACGGGGATACCGGCGGGCATCTGGACGATGGACATGAGGCTGTCCATGCCGTCGAGGTACTTCAGCGGGACCGGTACGCCGATGACGGGCAGCGGGGTGACCGAGGCGAGCATGCCGGGCAGGTGGGCGGCGCCGCCCGCGCCCGCGATGATCGCCCTGAGGCCGCGGCCCGCCGCGTTCTCGCCGTACGCGATCATCTCGCGCGGCATGCGGTGCGCGGAGACGACGTCCACCTCGTACGGGATCTCGAACTCGTCCAGCGCCTTGGCCGCCGCTTCCATGACGGGCCAGTCGGAGTCCGAGCCCATGACGATGCCGACGACGGGTGCGGCGGAGGCGGGGGATGTCATTCGGTGATCGTTCCTCGCAGGTAGTCGGCCGCGTGCCGGGCGCGCTCCCGCACGTCCGCCAGATCGTCGCCGTAGGTGTTGACGTGGCCGACCTTGCGGCCGGGCTTCACGTCCTTGCCGTACATGTGGATCTTGAGCTGCGGGTCGCGGGCCATGCAGTGCAGGTAGCCCTGGTACATGTCCGGGTAGTCGCCGCCCAGGACGTTGCACATGACCGTCCAGCCGGCGCGGGGGCGCGGGTCGCCGAGCGGGAGGTCGAGGACCGCCCGGACGTGGTTGGCGAACTGCGAGGTGATCGCGCCGTCCTGGGTCCAGTGCCCGGAGTTGTGCGGGCGCATCGCCAGTTCGTTGACCAGGATGTGACCGTCGCGGGTCTCGAACAGCTCGACCGCGAGGTGGCCGACCACGCCCAGTTCGGCGGCGATCCGCAGCGCCAGCTGCTGGGCCTCGCCCGCCAGCGCCTCGTCGAGGTCGGGGGCGGGGGCGATCACCGTGTCGCAGACGCCGTCGACCTGGATGGACTCCACGACCGGGTAGGCGACGGCCTGGCCGTGCGGCGAGCGGACGATGTTGGCGGCCAGCTCCCGTACGAAGTCGACCTTCTCCTCCGCGAGGACCGGGACACCGGCCCGGAAGGGCTCGGCGGCGTCCGCCTCGGAGCGGACCACCCAGACGCCCTTGCCGTCGTAGCCGCCGCGCACGGTCTTGAGGATGACCGGGAAACCTCCGGTCTCCCGCGCGAAGGCCGCGGCGTCGGCCGGGTCCTTCACGATGCGGTGGCGGGGGCAGGGCGCGCCGATCTCGGTGAGCCTCGCGCGCATCACCCCCTTGTCCTGGGCGTGCACCAGGGCGTCGGGGCCGGGGCGCACGGGGATGCCGTCCGCCTCCAGGGCCCTCAGGTGCTCGGTCGGCACGTGTTCGTGATCGAAGGTGATCACGTCACAGCCGCGCGCGAAGGCCCGCAGCGTCTCCAGGTCGCGATAGTCGCCGACGACGACTTCGCCCACCACCTGGGCCGCGGAGTCCTGAGCGGTGTCGCTGAGGAGCTTGAACTTGATGCCGAGGGGGATGCCCGCCTCGTGGGTCATACGGGCGAGCTGACCGCCACCGACCATGCCGACTACCGGGAACGTCACACTCCCAGGGTATCCGCACCGCCCGTGGGCGGCCCCGGGCGGGGCCCGGCCCCGCCATACGCGCGCCGGTACGCACAGGCGTCCGCCGGGTGTCCTGGTTAGCATGGCCGGGTTGACGGAACATGGAGCGGAACCGACGGACGGGCTGAGCGATCACATGAGCGAACGAGGCCCGTTGCGGGCCCGGCTGGAACTGCTGGCCCGTGAGGTCGCCAAGTTCGGCGTGGTCGGCGCGGTCGGCCTGGTGGTCAACATCGCCGTGTCCAACCTGCTGTGGCGCTACACGGACATCCCGACGGTGCGCGCGGGCCTGCTCGCCACGTTCGTCGCCATCCTCTTCAACTACGTGGGCTTCCGCTACTGGACGTACCGCGACCGCGACAAGTCCGGCCGCACCCGTGAGCTGACGCTGTTCCTGCTGTTCAGCGCGGCGGGCGCGGTCATCGAGACCGGTGTGCTGTACGTGGCGACGTACGGGTTCGGCTGGGACACCCCGGTCCAGAGCAACGTCTTCAAGATCGTCGGGATCGGTGTCGCGACGCTGTTCCGCTTCTGGTCCTACCGGACGTGGGTCTTCAAGGCGCTGCCCGCGCCCACGGAGGCGGTGTCCGACAAAGAGGCCGTGCTGACCGTGCCGGCCCCGGCCGTGCGGGTGTCCGCCGTACGGGGCGAGGCGGGCCCGGCCCGCCGCTAGGCGCGGGGCGTCCGGACGGGCTCGCCCCACTCACCGCACCGGGCGTTCCGGTTCCTTCCGGTTCAGGGCCACCCGGCTGAGGAACAGGGCGAAGACCGGTGGCTGCTGCTGGAGCAGTTCCAGACGGCCGCCGTCCGCCTCCGCGAGGTCGCGGGCGACCGCGAGGCCGATGCCCGTGGAGTTGCGGCCGCTGATGGTCCGCTCGAAGATCCGCGCGCCCAGGTCGGCGGAGACCCCGGGGCCCTCGTCCGTCACCTCGATCACCGCCTGGTTGCCGGTGACCCTGGTGCGCAGGGCGACCGTGCCGCCGCCGTGCATGAGTGAGTTCTCGATCAGCGCGGCCAGCACCTGGGCGACCGCGCCGGGGGTGCCGACGGCACTGAGCCCCTGCTTGCCGGAGCAGACGATGGCGCGGCCCTCGCCCCGGTAGGCGGGGCGCCACTCCTCGATCTGCTGCTTGACGACCTCGTCCAGGTCGAAGGCCACCGCGGAGCCCGTCCGGGGGTCCCGGGCGTTGGTCAGCAGCCGCTCCACCACGTCCGTGAGCCGCTCGACCTGGGTGAGGGCGATGTGCGCCTCCTCCTTCACGGTCTCCGGGTCGTCGGTGAGGGAGATCTCCTCGATCCGCATGGACAGGGCCGTGAGCGGCGTGCGGAGCTGGTGCGAGGCGTCGGCGGCGAGCCGGCGTTCCGCGGTGAGCATCCGGGCGATCCGTTCGGCGGAGGCGTCCAGCACGTCCGCGACACGGTCCAGCTCGGGCACCCCGTACCGCCGGTGGCGGGGGCGGGGGTCGCCGGAGCCCAGGCGCTCGGCGGTCTCGGCGAGGTCGGTGAGCGGCGAGGCCAGCTTGTCGGCCTGGCGCACGGCGAGCAGGACGGCCGAGACGATGGCGAGCAGCGCCACCGCACCGATGATCATCAGGGTCCGGCCGACCTCGCGGGTGACGGCGGAGCGGGACTCCTCGATGGTGACCTTCTCGCCGTGCTCGCCCGTCTCCGTCGCGGTGATCACACTGCCGCTGGGGCGGTCACCGACCTCGACGGGAGCGCGGCCGGGAAGTTTCACCAGGGCGTACCGGTTGTCGTCGATCTGCTCGTCCAGCACCTCGGCGTTGATCCGCTCGGCGCTCACGAGCCGGCTCTCGATGACGCTGATCAGCCGCAGCGCCTCGGAGTCGACGCTCTCCTGGGCGCTGCTGCTGATGGTGCGGGTCTCGACGAGGACGAGGGAGACGCCGAAGACGGCGATCACCACGAGCACGACGGCGAGGGTGGAGTTGATCAGTCGTCGGCGCATGCCTGCTTCTGTACGTCAGCTCGTGCGGATGGCGTGGAGCGCGGTCACCCCGGCGCAGGGCGGTCCCCCGGTGGGAGGGGCCTCAGCTCTTCTCGAAGCGGAAGCCGACGCCCCGGACCGTGGCGATGTAGCGCGGGTTGGCGGCGTCGTCGCCGAGCTTCTTGCGGAGCCAGGAGATGTGCATGTCGAGGGTCTTGGTCGACGACCACCACGTGGTGTCCCAGACCTCGCGCATGAGCTGGTCGCGGGTGACGACCCGGCCCGCGTCGCGCACGAGGACCCGGAGCAGGTCGAACTCCTTGGCGGTGAGCTGGAGTTCCTCGTCGCCCATCCAGGCGCGGTGCGACTCGACGTCGATGCGGACGCCGTGGGTGGCCGGCTGGGGGACGGGCTCGGTGGCGCCGCGCCGCAGCAGCGCCCGGACCCGGGCGAGCAGTTCGGCGAGGCGGAAGGGCTTGGTGACGTAGTCGTCGGCGCCCGCGTCGAGCCCGACGACGGTGTCCACCTCGTCGGCGCGGGCGGTCAGCACCAGGACCGGCACGGTGTGGCCCTCGGCACGCAGCCTGCGGGCGACTTCGAGGCCGTCCATCCCGGGCAGCCCCAGGTCGAGCACGACCAGGTCGATGCCGCCCTGGAGGCCGGCGTCGAGAGCGGTCGGGCCGTCTTCCCGCACCTCGACCTCGTAACCCTCCCGCCGCAGGGCGCGGGCCAGCGGTTCCGAGATGGATGCGTCGTCCTCGGCGAGCAGTACACGGGTCATGCACTGATGGTAGTCCGCGCGGCGGACGGGAAGGGCTGCGATCGAGAAGCCCTGCGGGTCTGCGCCCCGGTACCGAGGACACCTTCGAATATGGGAGTGTGGTTGCACCTGGACCTGTGATCCATCTCTCAAGTCCTTCCATATCGGTCTCTGTCGTGGCGTATGGTGTCTCGACGCCTATTGCACTACTCAAGGACCTTTGGGCAGCCCTGAGCGCCAAGGGTCCCTTTTGTGTGCGGGGCCGGTACCCGCCGGCCCGGAATTCTCAGTGAATGACCTGTGGGCCGGGCCCGGACGCCGATGAGGGCGTTCCGGGTGTGGATCCCGTCGCGGTGGGCGTACCCGCGTCGGTGCCGGCCTCCCCCCACCGGGCGCGTACCGCCTCACCGAGGCGTCGCGTCCCGAGCACACAAGGATCGATCATGGCGTCCAGCCTGACGAAGGACCCGTCGAGCGCCGCTGGTGGTGAGAAGACCTTCTTCGGCCACCCCCGGGGCCTGGCCACGCTCTTCATGACCGAGATGTGGGAGCGCTACAGCTTCTACGGCATGAAGGCGCTGCTCCCGCTGTACCTGATCGCGCCCGGCGGCATGCACATGAACGCCACCACGGCCACGACGATCTACTCCGCCTACATGGCGATGGTCTACCTGCTCGCCATGCCGGGCGGCTGGATGGCCGACCGCTTCTGGGGGCCGCGCAAGACGGTCGCCATCGGCGGCGCCGTCGTCATCCTCGGCCACATCACGCTCGCGGTGCCCAACTCGGCGACCTTCTTCACCGGTCTCGCCCTCGTCGCTCTCGGCTCGGGGCTGCTGAAGGCCAACATCTCCACGATGGTCGGCCACCTCTACAAGGGACCGGAGGACCCGCGCCGGGACGGTGGCTTCACGCTCTTCTACATCGGCATCAACGTGGGTGCCTTCCTCGCCCCACTGTCGATCGGCACCGTCGGCGAGAACGTCAACTGGCACTTCGGCTTCGCGCTGGCCGCGGTCGGCATGGCCCTGGGCCTCGCCCAGTTCATGCTCGGCACCCGCCACCTGAGCCCGGAGAGCGACGTCGTCGCCACCCCGGCGACGGAGCAGGAGAAGAGCTCCGCCCTGCGCAAGGGTCTGATCTGGCTGATCGTCGCGGCCGTCTTCTACGGCCTGCTCGGTATCACCGGCAACTTCGTCGACTGGGGCGTGCTGCCGATCACCCTCGCCGGGCTGGTCATTCCGGTCGCCGTCCTGGTCCGCATGAAGCGCGACAAGGAGCTGACGAGCACCGAGCAGTCCAAGCTGTCGGGCTACATCTGGTTCTTCGTGGTCGCCGCCGTCTTCTGGATGATCTACGACCAGAACGGCTCGACCCTGTCGATCTTCGGCGAGCACTCGACCACGAACACCCTGCTCGGGTTCCACTTCCCGACGTCCTGGTACCAGTCGCTGAACCCGATCTTCGTCATGGCGATGGCCCCCGTGCTCGCCTCGGCGTGGCTGTGGCTGAACAAGCGCGGCAAGGAGCCGAGCACCGCCGTCAAGTTCGCCTCCAGCCTGGTGCTGATCGGCGTCTCCTTCGCCGTCTTCCTGATCCCGCTGCTCGACACCGCCGCCAACGGCGGCAAGGTCAGCCCGATGTGGCTGGTGGCGATCTACTTCATCCAGACGGTCGCCGAACTCTGCCTCTCCCCGGTCGGCCTGTCGGTCACCACGAAGATGGCCCCGGCGAAGTACAGCTCCCAGATGATGGGTGTCTGGTTCCTCGCCGTCACCGCGGGCGACTCCGTGACCGGCCTGCTCACCTCCAAGCAGATCGGCGTCAACCTCGACAACACCGGGGCGGTCGCCTTCGAGGTGATCCTCGCCGTCATCGCGGGTGTCGGCATCTGGATGTACCGCAGGAAGGTCTCCCAGCACATGGGCGACGTGCACTGACCGCGCAGCCGCACGGGCACGCGTAGCCGCACGGCAGGGGCCGCCGCACCGTTTCCACGGTGCGGCGGCCCTTTCGCGTGGTCCGTACGGGTCCGGCTCAGCGTCCGGCGCGCAGCCGCCGCCACGGGGTGAACGTGAACACCGCGCCGCCCAGCAGGATCGCCGTGCCGGCGACCAGGCCGAGCGCGCGCAGAGTGCCGTGGTCGTCGGCCCCGGTGTCCGCGAGCCCGCCGCCCGACGCGGTGCCGCCGGCCGCCGCCGCGCCGCCCGAACCGGTGGAGCCGCCGCCGGACGCGCCGGAGGCGCCGCCCTCCTGGGCGGTGGTGTCGAGGGTGAGCGAGGCCTTCGGCGTGCCCGTGACCGTGCACGGGATGTTGATCTTCGCGCCGCCGAGCGTGACATCGATGGTCAGGGTGCCGGGGGTGAGCGTGGACGAGCCGGTGGCGCCGGGCTTGTACGTGCCCGTCATGTCCGGCAGGTCGACCGGCTTGCCCGTCTCCAGGGGCTCGGCGTTACCCGGCCCCGTGACGGTCACGGAGCCCTTGTCGTCGCCGCCGACGACGATCTCCATGGACGGCTTGAGCGCCCCGGCGGGCAGGGCGGCCGGGCTGTCCATCACACCCTTGGCCGTCTTGACCGTCAGCCCGTAGCTGCCGCCGTTCTTCTTGGCGTTGACCGTCACCTTGGAGGCGATGGAGGCGGGCCCCGGCGACTTGCAGGCGAAGTCGACGGCGACCTCCTTGCCGGGGAAGTCGGTGGTGCCGCCACTGCCGCCGGTCGTCGAGCCCCCGGAGGACGTACCCCCGGTGGTCGTGCCCCCGGCGGTCGTGCCGGCGCTGTCACCGCCCGAGGCCGCGTCACCGCCCGTCGTGCCGCCGGCCGTGGTCGTCCCCCCTGCCGTCGTCCCTCCGTTCGTCGTGTCGCCGCCCGTGTCGCCGCCCGTGGTGCCACCCGTGGTTCCGCCTGTGCCGCCGTCCGTGACCTTGATCGTCGCGCCCGGCTGGACCGTCTCCTCGGGAGCGCACTTGGTGTCGGTGGAGATCGGCTTGGAGACGTTGATGGCGTACGCGTCCGGTGTCAGCGTCAGCTCACCCGCCTTCTCCAGCTTCAGCGAGCCCTTCATGTCCGGAAGGATCATCGGACTGCCCTTGGGGATGGCCGGGTTCTGCCGGGGCCCCTCCAGCTTCAGATCCCCGGTGGCGGCCCCGCCCAGCTTGATGGTGCCGGCCGGTTTGACGGTGTCCTTGTCGAGATCGAGGATGTCGGGGTTGGCGGACGCGGCCTGGACCGTCTTCCACACGACCTCGACGGTGTCCCCGACCTCGGCCTCGGCGGGCGCGGTCAACTGGACCCGCGTGGTGCCGTGTACGGCCGGCAGTCCGGAGATGGCCGGGGGTATGCACTCCGTCTTGTACGAGATGTCGGCGGCCTGGGCCGGGCTCGCGGCCAGCAGCATGCCCGCCCCGCCGATCATCATCGCGACTCCCGCCGCGACCGTCCTGCGTTGCGTACTCACGAATGTCCCTTCGTCGTCGGGCTGTGCTCTGACGGTGCGGATTCGGGGGTGAACCAGGGCAGCGCGGCCGTGCCGGTGGCCCGTGGTTCGCCGGCGGTCGTGGTGGGTACGGGCGCGGCGGCCGTACGCCGCAGCCTCGGGAGCCTCGCCGCCGCCCCGGCGAACGGGGACGCGCGCCGGCCTCCCCGGGACGCCTGCGCGGAGCGCGGCCGGACCCGGTCGACGACCGCCATGCCGATACGGAAGACGGCCGCGGGCACCACGAGGCAGAGCAGGATCCAGAAGAGCGTGACGCCCCACGGGCGGCCGACCCCCCACGGCTGTTCGGCGAGGACCTTCGTGCCGTACTTCAGGGAGACCCGGTAGTCGCCGTGCGCGCCGGCCGCCAGCTCGACGGGCAGTTCGATACGGGCCTTGCGGCCGGGCTCGACGGTCCCGCGCCACTGCCGTTCCTCCCACTGCGGGGCGTAGACGCCGTGCGCGGTGCCGACCCGGAAGACCGGGTTCTCGACCGGGGCCGAGCCCATGTTGCCGACCGTGAACACGAGGCGCCGGGTGGGCGGTGCGCCGAACCAGGTGAGGACGGAGCTGTCGCCCTCCAGGCGGGTGGCGGCCAGGACGGCGAGCTTGCCCTGCCCCGTCTGCTTCGGCAGCGCGGCGACCGGGTGTCCGGCGACCACGAACACCGCGTCGGCCAGGGCCTCTTCCCCGGTGACCGTGGCGACATGCACCACGCAGGGGCACGGTACGGGCGGTTCGGAGACGGGCAGCTTCGTGCTGAACGCGCCCTTCGTGTCGGTGGTGACCGCCCTGCCGTCCGCGTTGGCACACGAGTTGGTGCCGCCGATCACGCCACGCGCGGGGCTGGACTGCCCGCAGACGAGCAGCATGAGCAGCGCGCCGGACCGCCAGCCGCTGCCCTTGACGGTGAGCGAACCGCCCTTGCCCGCCTCCTTGTCGGACAGCGTGACGGCCGGTTTCGGGGCGCTCGCGCTACGGCCGTCGGCGTGGGCGCCGGGTGCGGCCAGGAGCAGGGCGGGCAGGAGCAAGGCCAGCAGGGCAGCGATGCTGTGTCCGCGGAGCCCCGCCGTACGCCGCCGGGGCGTCGCGGGTCCGGGTCCGGTCCTTCCAGTCACGTGTCCGCTCCCGCCTTCACCAGGTGCCTGTCTTCGGTGTGCTTCCGGGGTTCCGTGGGCGGGTCCCCGGGCGGCCCGGCCCGGCGCCCGCGCCTGCGCCGGCGCCTGCGCCGCAGGGCGTACCCGGACGCGGCGGCCACGAGCAGCAGGGCGCCGCCCGCCACGGGGGCCCGGGGGACGAAGAGCGCCGACGCCGTCGCCTCGTCCTGGGCGCCGCCCGCCGCCTTGACGCGCAGCCGTACGGTGGCGGAGTCCAGCGCGGGGGCGTTGGGCCAGGGTTCGGTGAGCCGCGCCCGCTGACCCGGCAGCAGTTCCACGGGCAGGGTGCGGGGGCCGCGCCGCAGCTGGGCGAAGAGCCCGTCCGCGCTGACGGCCAGCCGCGGTACGAGGACGGTGTTGCCCCGGTTGACCAGCGTGTAGCGGATGGTGCGGCCGTGCACCCCGACGTCCTCCACGGTGAGCGCGGCGAGCCTCGGCCCGCCGACCCGCAGCCGTACCCGCACGCCCACCGAGCGGCCGCCGCTCTCGGCGACGATCGCGCCGGGGTGGTCGCCGGGCGACGCGTCGGCGGGCACGGTGAAGGTGACGGGGACCTCGGCCCGGGTGCGGGCGGGCACGGTCACCTCGGTGCGCGCCGCCCGCAGCCAGGTCCCGGTGCCGGTGGAGCCGTCCGTTCGGCGTACCGCGAAGGAGCCGTCGCCGGCGTTGTACGCGTCGGCGCCGCGCAGTCGTACGGTGACCGGCTCCGTACCCGGGTTGGTGACCGAGAGCCGGTCCTTCAGGACGCTGCCGGGCAGCCCCTCCAGGTAGAAGTACGGCCGGGCCCCGGCCTGCCCGGAGCCGTGCGCCGAAGGGCTCGCCGAGGGAGTCGCCGTCCACGCGGGCGCGGCGGACGTCTCGGTGGCGGCGGCCGGGGCGGCGGTGCAGCACAGGGCGGCGAGCAGCGGAAGGGCCAGGGCGCGTCTGGCGGTGTGACCGGGCGGCGGCATGGGCGGCTCCCTGGGGCGTGGCGGCGGGGGGCGGGTCGCGCGGGGAGGTCAGCCCGCCGTGCGCTGTCCGCGCCGGGTCAGCCACAGCACTCCGGCCGCGCCCGTCAGCAGGACCGTGCCGCCGAGGGTGCCGAGCGCGATGGCGGAGTCCATCGGTCCGGTCTTGGGCAGCGCGTTCTCGGTGGACGGCCCGGCCGGCGCACCGCCGCCGCCCGCGGCCGTGACGTCGAGGGTGAGGGAGGGGCCCGGACTGTTGGCGGGGGTGCAGGTCGTCGTCGTACCGAGGGCCTTGATGGTGAGGACTCCGGCGGTGAAGGTGACCTTGCCGCTCTTCTTCGGGGTGTACGTCCCGCTCAGGTCGCTGATCTTGATGGGGCTGTTGGCGGGGATGGCAGCCGTGTTGGCGGGCCCGGTGACGGTGAGCCGCCCGGGGTCGGCGCCGCCCACCTCGATGACCGCGCTGGGGTTCATGGCGCCCTTGCCGAGTTCGACCGGGCTGGAGGAGACGCCCTTCTGGAAGGACATCGTCAGCTTGTAGCCGTTGCCGCTCCTGACGCTCTTGATGTCGATCGGCGAGACGGCCGCCTTGTCCCCGATCGGGGTCTTGCACTTGTAGTCGACGTCGACGACCGTCGCGTGGGCGGCGGGTGCGGCCAGCAGCACCGCCGCGCCCGCAAGACCGGACGCCAGCGCGAGAGCTGTTCGCTTCTGGTTCGGCACCTCGAATTCCTCTCAGGCCGGGTCGCCGCGTGCCGCCGCGATGCGGCACGAATAACTGACGACACATCAGATCGGGCGCTCAAGGTACGCCCGGGGCCTTGTGGAGGGAAGACAAAGAGCGCGCCGATCCGGCGCGCTCTTCGAGGGGGTACGGGCAGTGGTGGGGGTTATGCCGGGGCGGCCAGCTCCGCCCAGACGGTCTTGCCGGGCTCGCCCGGCACCCGGACGACCCCCCAGTCCATGCAGAGCCGCTGCACGATGAACATGCCGTGCCCGCCGGGCCGCCCCGCCCGGTGCGGCGTACGCGGCGAGGGCTGGCCGGCCCCGCCGTCGGCGACCTCCACGCGCAGCATCTTCGGGCCGCGGGCGATGCGGATCTCGTCGGGCCCGTCCGCGTGCAGGCACGCGTTGGTGACGAGCTCGGACACGACCAGCAGGACGTCCTCCGCGGCCGCGCGGCGGTCGGCACTGGAGGCGGGGAGCCAGCCCCAGTCCTGGAGCGCCTGGCGGGCGAAATCACGGGCCGTCGGCACGATGCCGGTGGCCTCCCGCAACGACAGCGTGCGCCACTGCCGCTCGGCGCCCTCGGCCGGCCGGACGGGCTCGGCGGAGGAAACGCCCGCGCCCTCCGGCTCGCGGCCGAGGCCGCCCGGCGGATGCTGCCGGGTGGTGCCCATCAGCGCTTCACCTCACCGATTCACCATGTCGCCCTGGAACGGATACGACCCATGGAACAGATACAGAAAACAAATAGCGATACGGACACTGATACAGGAACCGCACAGGTACGGGCGGCCTGGCCACCCGGGCTCGCCGGAAGATCTCCTGCCCGGCCGAATCGTGACGACACCCACTTCGGCTACGCGGATCGCGTAACTCCCGTGCCGGACGAGACGCCCGGGGCGCCGAAACGCCTCCCGATCAGGGGGCCAGTGCCTCGTCCAGGGAGGCATGGACGGTGAAAACCGCCTCGGCTCCCGTGATCTCGAAGACCCGTGCCACCACCGGCTGCATTGCGGCCAAATGAACCCCTCCCCCGGCTGCCTCCGCCTTGAGGCGTGCACCGAGCAGCACGTTCAGCCCGGTGGAATCACAGAAGTCGAGTCGCGAGCAGTCGACCACCAGGCGCGCACGCCCCTGCTCGACCGCGCTCTCCAGGGGTTCACGCAGCAGATCCGCCGTGTGGTGGTCGAGCTCACCCACCGGCGTCACCACCTCGCTGCGCCCCTCGGTCCGGACCCCGACCTGAAGCCGACCCCGGTTCGCACTGCCGACCGTCCCGCGGTCCATGCCCGTCCCTCTTCACCGCTCGTCACTGTCCGCATCACCTTGCCTGCAGATGCGTGGCAGCTATCACTGATGTTCTTGAAACCCTACGCGTTCCGTGCGCCACGCGGTAGCCGAAGACCTCAACAAACCGGACATATAGCATCAATTGGCGGTTGTATCGACCCATGACGAGCGGGTAAGGGTAGAGGGACACCCAAACGCGACCGGCTTCGGAGGCGCCGCTTCACCGCAGGAACACGTATAGGCATCGGCAGCCATATGCCGAGAACGATGGAGGAGACCATGTCACCCCGGCTCGACGAACCGCGTACCCAGAACGCGGCGTCGGCATGTCCTCAGGGACTGACCGAATCAGACTCCCCTGCTGCGACCGTCCCGCACGGCACGCGCACCGACAGCACCAGCAGTGGCAGTGATCGCTTCACCCGCGGTAGCGCCTACCCGCACAGCGCCGCACATATGCACAGTGTCATATCCACGGACACGCACAGTGCCGCATTCGACACCGACGGCCTCGAAGGGCTTCCCGAGATCCCGCCCTACACCGAAGTGGGGGCGGTGGACGCCAGGGCCCTGTCGAAGACGCTCTTCGCACGGCTCGAATCCCTCGAAGAGGGCACGCCCGAGTACTCCTACGTACGCAACACGCTCGTCGAGCTGAACCTGGCCCTCGTCAAGTTCGCCGCCTCCCGGTTCCGCTCCCGCAGCGAGCCGATGGAGGACATCGTCCAGGTCGGCACCATCGGCCTGATCAAGGCGATCGACCGCTTCGAGCTCAGCCGGGGCGTCGAGTTCCCGACCTTCGCGATGCCGACCATCGTCGGCGAGATCAAGCGCTTCTTCCGCGACACCAGCTGGTCCGTGCGCGTCCCGCGCCGCCTTCAGGAACTGCGGCTCGACCTGGCCAAGGCGGGCGACGAGCTCGCCCAGCAGCTCGACAGGGCGCCCACCGTGGGCGAGCTCGCCGACCGCCTGGGCCTCAGCCGCGACGAGGTCGTGGAGGGCATGGCCGCGAGCAACGCGTACACCGCGAGCTCGCTGGACGCCAAGCCCGAGGAGGACGAGCACGAGGGCGCGCTGGCGGACCGGATCGGCTACGAGGACCACGGGCTCGAAGGCATCGAGTACGTCGAGTCCCTGAAGCCGCTGATCGCCGTGCTGCCCGACCGCGACCGCAAGATCCTCTCGCTCCGCTTCGTCGCCAACATGACGCAGTCGGAGATCGGCGAGGAGCTGGGCATCTCCCAGATGCACGTGTCGAGACTGCTCTCGCGCACGCTGGTGAAGCTGCGCCGGGGTCTGACGCTGGACGAGTAGCGCACACCTCGCCGCGCGCCTTCCGGGCCGCGTGCGCGAGGCCTGCCGGAGTAAGGACCTGCCCCGCCGGGGCAGGTCCTTCCGCGTTCCCCGGGCCGGCCCTCAGCCGCCGTACGGGGCCGCGACGCGCTCGCCCGCGCGCCAGACCTGGTGGACCAGCGGCACGCCCGGCCGGTAGGCGAGGTGGACGTGGCTGGGGGCGTCCAGGACCACCAGGTCGGCGCGGGCGCCCGGGGTGAGGCGCCCGACGTCGTCGCGGCGCAGGGCCGCGGCGCCGCCCGCCGTGGCGGACCAGAGGGCCTCGTCCGGGGTCATGCCCATGTCGCGCACGGCGAGGGCGATGCAGAACGGCAGGGACGAGGTGAACGAGGAGCCCGGGTTGCAGTCCGTGGACAGGGCGACGGTGGCGCCCGCGTCCAGGAGGCGACGGGCGTCCGGCCAGGGGGCGCGGGTGGAGAACTCGGCGCCCGGGAGCAGCGTGGCGACGGTGGCGGAGTGGGCCAGGGCGTCGACGTCCGCGTCGGTCAGATGGGTGCAGTGGTCGGCGGACGCGGCGTCGAGCTCCACGGCGAGCTGGACGCCGGGGCCGTGGCCGAGCTGGTTGGCGTGGACCCGGGGGTGCAGGCCCCTGGCGCGGCCCGCGGTGAGGATCGCCCGCGCCTGGTCGCCGTCGAAGGCGCCGCGCTCGCAGAAGACGTCGACCCAGCGGGCGTGCGGGGCGCAGGCGTCGAGCATGGGGCCGGTGACCAGGTCGACGTATCCGGCCGGGTCGTCGGCATAGTCCGGGGAGACGATGTGGGCGCCGAGGAAGGTGACCTCGTCGGTGTGGCGGGCGGCGACGCGCAGGGCGCGGGCCTCGTCCTCGACGGTGAGGCCGTAGCCGGACTTGGTCTCGAACGTGGTGGTGCCCTGGCGCAGCGCCTCGGCGAGGTAGCGGGCGACGTTGGCGGACAGCTCCTCGTCGGTGGCGGCGCGGGTGGCGGCGACGGTGGTGCGGATGCCGCCCGCGCTGTAGGGCCTGCCGGACATCCGGGCGTTGAACTCCTGGGTGCGGTCGCCCGCGAAGACCAGGTGGGAGTGGGAGTCCACGAAGCCGGGGATCACGGCCCGGCCGCCCGCGTCGACGGCGTTGTCAGTGGCGGGTGCTTTGCTTGATTCACCGGTCCAGACGACGCGGTCGCCCTCGATGACGACGGCCGCGTCCTGGATCAGTCCGAGGGGGGACGCGTCACCGAGGGAGGGGTCGTTGGTGACCAGGGCCGAGATGTGGGTGATGGCGGTCGTCGTCATCGGGGGACTGCTCTCCTTGCGTGGGGGCCGCCGGGGGTTCTCCCCCGGGCCGCTGCTCAGTGGTGCAGGGCCGCGATGGCCTTCGCGAGCGCTTCGGGGACGTCGTCGATCAGAGTGTGCCGCCCGTCGCGTACGAGGTGGCGCCCCGCGACGACCGTGTGGCGGACATCAGCGGCGGAGGCGGCGAATACGGCTGTCTCGGCCGCCAGCCGCGGCGATGGCCCCGCTGTCCTGACGGAGTCCAGGGCCACGGTCACCAGGTCGGCGGGCGCGCCCGGTTCGAGGACGCCCGCGTCGGGCCGGCCGAGTGCGGCGTGGCCGGTGGCGGAGGCGGCGCGCAGCAGGGCGGCGGCGGTCCAGTGGCCGCGGCGCCGGGTGCGCAGGCGCTCGTTGAGTTCCATCGCGCGCGCCTCCTCGAAGAGGTCGATCACGGCGTGGCTGTCGCTGCCGAGCGAGAGCGGGGAGCCGGCGTGCTGGAGGGCGGCGGCGGGGCCGATGCCGTCGGCGAGGTCGCGTTCGGTGGTCGGGCACATGCAGGTGCCGGTGGCCGTGGAGCCGAGGAGCGCGATGTCCTCGTCGGTGAGGTGGGTGTTGTGGATGCCGGTGGTGCGGGGTCCGAGGACGCCGTGGTCGGCGAGGAGCCGCGCGGGGGTGCGGCCGTGGGCGGCGAGGCAGGCGTCGTTCTCGGCGGTCTGCTCGGAGAGGTGGACGTGGAGCGGTGCCCGCCGCTCGTCGGCCCACCGGGCGACGGTGGCGAGCTGACCGGCCGGGACGGCCCGTACGGAGTGGACGGCGGCGCCGATGACCGTGTGGTCGTCGCCCTTGAGGAGGGCGGCGCGCTCGGCCCAGGCGTCGGCGGTCGTGTCGCTGAAGCGCAGCTGGTGCCGGTCGGGCTCGCGGTACCGGTCGGGTCCGGATCCGAATCCGGCGGAGAGATAGGCGGTGTCCAGCAGGGTGATCCGGATGCCGGCGTCGCGGGCGGCCGCGATCAGGGCCTCGCCCATGGCGTTCGGGTTGTCGTAGGGGGTGCCGCCCGGCCCGTGGTGCAGATAGTGGAATTCGCCGACCGCGGTGATGCCGGCGAGCGCCATCTCCGCGTACACCGCGCGGGCCAGCGCGTGGTACGTGTCGGGCGTGAGCCGGGACGCGACCTGGTACATGGTCTCGCGCCAGGTCCAGAAGGTCCCGGAGCCGACCTGCACGGCGGAGCGCAGGGCGCGGTGGAAGGCGTGCGAGTGGGTGTTGGCCAGGCCCGGAAGGGTGAGCCCGCGCAGTACGGCCGCGCCGGGCGGGGGCGCGTCGGCGCCGGTCCGTACGCCGTTGATCCGCCCGTCGGACACCTCCAGGAGGACGCCCGGCTCGACATGGGTGCCGAGCCAGGCGTGGGACAGCCAGTACGTCTGGGTGACGGGCGTGCCCGTCCCCTCCGTCGTCAGCGGCACGCGAGACCTTCCAGTACGTCGGCGAGTGCGGTCACCCCGGCCGCGCAGTCGTCCTCGTCGGCGTGTTCGGCCGGCGAGTGCGAGATCCCGGTCGGGTTCCGTACGAACAGCATGGCGGTCGGGACCGAGGCGGACAGGATGCCCGCGTCGTGTCCTGCCCCGGTGCCGAGCACGGGGACGGCGCGGCCGGTGCCCCGGGCGGACCCCTTGAGCAGGGTGCCCAGCTCGTCGCGCAGGGCGTGCTGGAACTCCACGACGGGCGTGAACGACTCGCGGACGACGTCGAGGTCGATGCCGGCCCGTTCGGCGTGGTCCCGGGCGGCCCGCTCCACGGCGGCGACGACGGTGTCCAGGGTGTCCTGGTCGGCGGCGCGGGAGTCCAGCCAGCCGCGCACGAGGGAGGGGATGGCGTTGACGCCGTTGGGCTCGACGGCGACCTTGCCGAAGGTGGCGAGGGCGCCCGCGATTTCCGCTCCCCGGCGTGCGGCGAGCACGGTCTCGGCGTACGTGAGCATCGGGTCGCGCCGGTCGGCGAGCCGCGTGGTGCCCGCGTGGTTGGCCTCGCCCCGGAAGTCGAACCGCCAGCGCCCGTGCGGCCAGATCGCGGAGGCGATGCCGACGGGGTCGCCGCTGAGGTCGAGGGCGCGGCCCTGCTCGACGTGGAGTTCGACGAACGCGCCGATCCGGGCGAGCCGTTCGGGGTCGGGCCCGATGGCGTCCGGGTCGTGTCCGGCGGCGGCCATGGCCTGCGGGAGCGTGACCCCGTCCCCGTCGCGCAGCCGGTGCGCGGCCTCGACGGTCAGCTGCCCGGCGGCGAGCCGGGAGCCGACGCAGGCGAGGCCGAAGCGGGCCCCCTCCTCGTCACCGAAGTTGGTGATCGCCAGCGGCCGGGTGAACTCCGCTCCCCTGCGGCGGAGTTCATCGAGCGCGGCGAACGAGGACACGACACCGAGCGGCCCGTCGAAGGCCCCGCCGTCGGGCACGGAGTCGAGGTGCGAGCCGGTAACGACGGCGTCCCCCGCGAGGGGGTCACCGAGCCAGGCCCACTGGTTGCCGTTCCGGTCGACCTCCGGCACCAGCCCCCGCGCCTCGGCCTGCGCCCGGAACCACGCCCGGCAGTCGGCGTCGGCGGCCGTCCAGGCGTACCGCCGGTATCCCCCGCTGCCGGCGTCCCGCCCGATGGGCGCGAGCTCCCGCCACATCTCCTGGAAGGAGGACCCCTCGCCCGGCCGCACGGCCGTCACGCCTCGTCCTCCCTCATCGGCACCCGCACACCCTTGTCCGACGCCACGGACTCCGCGATGTCGTATCCCGCGTCCACGTGCCGGATCACCCCCATGCCCGGGTCGTTGGTGAGCACCCGCCGGATCTTCTCGCCGGCCAGCGGCGTGCCGTCGGCGACCGTGACCTGGCCGGCGTGGATGGAGCGGCCCATGCCGACGCCGCCGCCGTGGTGGAGGGAGACCCAGGAGGCGCCCGACGCCACGTTGACCATGGCGTTCAGCAGCGGCCAGTCGGCGATCGCGTCGGAGCCGTCGAGCATGGCCTCGGTCTCGCGGTACGGGGAGGCCACGGAACCGCAGTCCAGGTGGTCGCGCCCGATCGCCAGCGGCGCCGCGAGTTCGCCGCTCGCCACCATGTCGTTGAACCGCTCGCCGGCCCGGTCCCGTTCGCCGTAGCCGAGCCAGCAGATACGGGCGGGCAGCCCCTGGAAGTGGACGCGCTCGCCGGCCATCCTGATCCAGCGGTGCAGGGACTCGTTCTCCGGGAAGAGTTCGAGCAGCGCCTTGTCCGTCTTGTGGATGTCGGACGCCTCACCGGAGAGCGCCGCCCAGCGGAACGGGCCCTTGCCCTCGCAGAACAGCGGCCGGATGTAGGCCGGGACGAAGCCGGGGAAGTCGAAGGCCCGCTCGTACCCGGCGAGCCGCGCCTCGCCGCGGATCGAGTTGCCGTAGTCGAAGACCTCGGCGCCGGCGTCCATGAAGCCGACCATCGCCTCGACGTGCCGGGCCATGGACTCGCGGGCCCGCTGGGTGAAGTCGGCGGGCTTCTCGGCCGCGTACGAGGCCATGTCGTCGAAGTCGACGCCGGCCGGGAGGTAGGCCAGCGGGTCGTGGGCGCTGGTCTGGTCGGTGACGATGTCGACGGGGGCGCCCTCGGCGAGCATCCGGGGCAGCAGCTCCGCCGCGTTGCCGAGGAGGCCGATGGAGAGCGGGCGGCGGGCGTCCCGCGCCTCGACGGCGAGCTGGAGGGCGTGCTCCAGGGAGTCGGCGCGCACGTCGAGGAAGCGGTGCTCGATGCGGCGTTCGATGGCGCGCGGGTCGCAGTCGATACAGATCGCGACGCCGTCGTTCATGGTGACGGCGAGCGGCTGGGCGCCGCCCATCCCGCCGAGTCCGGCGGTCAGGGTGATCGTCCCGGCCAGCGTGCCGCCGAACCGCTTCGCGGCGACCGCGGCGAACGTCTCGTAGGTGCCCTGGAGGATGCCCTGCGTGCCGATGTAGATCCACGACCCGGCGGTCATCTGGCCGTACATGGTGAGCCCGAGCGCCTCCAGGCGGCGGAACTCCTCCCAGTTCGCCCAGTCGCCGACCAGGTTGGAGTTGGCGATCAGGACCCTCGGCGCCCACTCGTGCGTCTGCATGACCCCGACCGGCCGCCCGGACTGGACGAGCATCGTCTCGTCCTGCTTGAGCGTGCGCAGCGTACGGACCATCGCGTCGAACGAGCGCCAGTCGCGGGCCGCCTTGCCCGTGCCGCCGTAGACGACGAGCTTGTCGGGGTGCTCGGCGACCTCGGGATCGAGATTGTTCTGCAGCATGCGCAGGGCGGCTTCCTGCTGCCATCCCAGGGCACTCAGTTCCGTACCGCGCGGCGCCCGTACGGGGCGGGGTCCTGACATGGCGGTGCCTCCTCGCGACTGTGAACTTTCTATTCACATCTTGGGTGGGTGAATAGCTCCAGTCAACAGTCCCGGCCGGAAGGCCCCCGCAAGCCCTCAGGAGCGGTCCACTCCGCTTCGCTGCGGGGCATTCTCCGGCAGCCACCTGCATGTACCGATGGAAAATGCCAGAACCCCCACCTGGACAGAGCACGTTGCGTAACCTCAGGGTCACAGCCGAACAGCGTGTCGGAGGGGAAATCCGCGTGCCCGGAATTGACGAGTGCCTGCTCGACGTCATGAGACTGCCCGGTGCCCGGGGTGCCGCCGTCGTCGACTGGACGAGCGGTCTCGCCCTCGGCACCATCGGTGAATCGCCCAACGGCGACCACGAGGCCACCGCCGCGGAGACCGCCGAGGTGGCCCGGATGGCGGCCGAACAGCCCGCCTTCGCCATCGGGTTACCGGACCCGCCGGCCGCCGGGGAGCCGGCCGTGCCGCCGGTCGAGGACGTCATCGTCACCACCCGCGCCGGCTACCACATCCTGCGGTTCGTGGAGACGGACTTCGACAGCAGCGTCTTCCTCCACCTGTGGCTGGACCGCGCTGAGGGCAATCTCGCGCTCGCCCGGATACGGCTGGGAGAAATGGCCGAGCGGCTGGTCCTCGCATGACAGCCGCCCTAGCGGGGGAGTCCGCCGGCGCGCCGGTCCTCTCGCCCATGCTCCAGCGCCTCGCCGCCGAGCGGGCCACCGGCGCACTCATGCGCGACCGGGGCACGCTGTACCTCGCCGACGGCGAGGTGGTGCACGCCGAATCGCCGGCGACGCCCGGCATCGACGTCCTGCTCACCCGGGGCGGCGCGCTGCGGCGCGAGGGCTGGTGGGACGCGGTCGCCGAGGCGGGGGTCGGCCGGCGGGTCGGGCGGTACCTCGTGGACAGCGGCCGGGTGCCCGGCGGGGCGCTGGAGCTGTGCCACCTGGGCGCGCTGTACGACGCGGCGTTCTTCGCCCTCGCGCCGACCCGGACGCCCGCCCGTTTCCGTTACGGCGTCGCGCACTGGATCGGCCCCGTGCGCCCCGTCCCCGCGGCCGCCGTGCAGCGCGAGACGCTCCGGCGCCGGGAGCTGCTGGACCGGATCTGGCCGGACGCGGCCGGGGACACGGCCCCGCTGACGCGGACCGGCCGTCCCGCCGACGCGCCCGTACCGCCGCGCCAGCGCCGGGTGCTGGAGCGGGTGGACGGGGCGCGTACGGCCACCGACATCGCGCAGGAGCTCGGCAGATCCGCGTTCCACACCCTGGTCGACCTGCGGCGCCTCACCGCCGCCGGGCTGGTCGAGGCGGTCCCGCAGGCCGCGCTCGCCGCCTCCTCGGCGGACCGGATCGCCCTCCCCGAGGTCACGGCCGACCCCGACGTCGCCCTGTTGCGCCGGCTCCGAAACGCATTGGAGGCCCTGTGATACGCGCGCTCAGACAGCGTGCCGGAAGGAGACAGCTGATGGTGCCCGAAGCCGAAGCGCAGGACCTCCTGGCCGAGCTCCAGCGGTTACGGGCCCGGGTCCCGCTCCTCTCCGGCGCCCTGGCGGCCAGCACCGACGGCCTGGTCCTGGCCCACGACACACCGGGGGTGGAGGCCGAGGGGGTCGCCGCGCTGACCGCCGCCGCGCTCGGCGTCGCCATCCGAATGACGGACGCGACCGGCCGGGGCGGCTTCCGTGAACTCCTCGTGCGCGGCGAGACGGGCTACATCGCGACGTACGCCGCGGGCTCCCAGGCCGTCCTGACGCTGCTGGCCGAGGACCGGATCAACGTGGGGCGGCTCCATCTGGAGGGCCGCCGGGCCGGCTCCCGCATCGGCGCGCTGGTCGACGGCGCCCTGGACCGCGCCCCGCAGGCCGCGCCCGTACCGCGCCCCCAGCAACAGCCCGGTGCGCTCCCGCACCGTCCGACCTGATGACCCCCAACCACAACGTGACCGGCCGCAACGGCCGGCCAGGGAAAGGAAACACCTACTCATGGCGAACACCGAAGCGTCACTGAAGGAAGCGATGTCGTCCATCGAGGGCACCACCGGTGTCGCCCTCGTCGACTACACGAGCGGCATGGCGCTGGGCACCCTCGGCGGCGGCAAGGAATTCAACCTGGAGGTCGCGGCCGCCGGCAACACCGACGTCGTACGTGCCAAGCTCCGCACGATGGAGCACCTCGGCATCCAGGACGAGATCGAGGACATCCTCATCACTCTCGGCACCCAGTACCACCTGATCCGGCTCCTCAAGTCCCGGGGCAACACGGGCCTCTTCCTCTACCTGGTGCTGGACGCCGGGCGGGCGAACCTGGCGATGGCGCGGCACCAGCTGAAGAAGATCGAGGCGGACCTGGAGGTCTGAGCGTCTGCCCCGGTCCGGGGCGGAGGGTTCCGTCCTCAATCGCCGGACGGGCTTGGGGGCGTCGTCGTCCGTGGGGTGCGGGTCGCCCACCGTCCGGTGGGTGGGGGCGGGGTCCCTCCGGGCAGACTCCTCAAAAATGGCGTGTTCACCCAACGACGCGGAGGACCCGGGTCGTACGCCATTTTCTGCGGGGACTCCCCTGCACGCCCCCACCCGGACGCGTATGCGTCTGCGACAGTCGTCCCACCGGCGTGCAGACGCGTGGCGGCCGGTCCGGGGGCGTGCAGGGGAGTCCCCGCAGGACGACGAACAGATACCCGGGTACGGCTGCGTACCGGCGGAACGTTCGTCGTCCGAGGAGACGCCCCGGAGGGACCCCGGACCCCACCCGGGACGCGCAGGCGTGCTCTTCAGCCCGTCCGGCGCTTGAAGACGGAACCCTCCGCCCCGGGACGGGGCAACCGACACCTACTCCACGAACAGGCCCCTGGCCACCGCCCCCGCGTCGAACTCCTCCAGGCGGGCCTGGGCGTCGGGCAGGGCGTCGCACATGGCCTCCAGCAGGACGCGCCCCAGCAGCATCGGCGCGCAGGCCGTGTCGAAGGCGAGGCCGGTGCCCACGGCGGCCGGGATCAGCAGGTCGCTGTGGCGGGCGACGGGCGCGAACGCGGAGTCCGCGACGGACACCACGGTGAGCCCCCGGTCACGCGCGTACGCGAGGGCGTCCACCACCTCGCGCGGGTGGCGCGGCAGCGCGAAGCAGATCAGCGCCGTCGCCCCGGCCCGGCGCGCGGCGTCGATCCGGTCGTGCAGCATGCTGCCGCCCTCGTCGAGCACCCGGACGTCCGGGTGCACCTTCGCGGCGAAGTACCCGAACCCCCGCGCCTGCGAGGACGCGGCGCGCAGGCCCAGCACCGGCAGCGGGCGGGAGGCCGCGAGCAGGCGGCCGGCCCGTTCGACGGGGCCCGGGTCGGCGAGGAGTTCGGCGAGGTGGCGCAGGTTCTCGATCTCGCCGAGCACCGCCTGCTGGTACTCGTTGTACGTCTCCTCCCCCGTCTCCGGGCCCGCCGGGGCGACCTCGCGCAGGTGCTTGCGCAGGGCGGGGTAGCCGTCGAAGCCGAGAGCGACGGCGAACCGGGTGACGGAGGGCTGGCTGACGCCGGCCAGTTCGGCGAGTTCGACGCTGGAGAGGAACGGGGCGTCACCGGCCCTGCGCACCATCGAGTGCGCGATGCGCCGCTGCGTGGGCGTGAGCCTGCGCCCCTCGAACAGCTCCTGCAACCGCGCGGCCGGGCTGCTCCCGCTCATCCTGTCCCCTCGGTAGATCCGCCGTGCCGAGGTCCGGCGCCGACGAATCCATTCAGCCAGCACAGCCCCTGCATGTCCATATGCAGCCGCCTGCGGCAGCCCGGGACCGGGCCGTCGCGGAGCCGCCCGAGCGGGGGCCCGGTGCTGGTGCGGATCGGGTCGGCCCTACGGGGAGCGCCACGGGAAATCCGCCCGGCCGGCGAACCCCGGTGAGCGGCCCCGGCACCCAATACCCTTCCTGGTCAAGGGCGTTGCAGGATGCTGCAACGCCCTTGACCCCCTCGTGGCCCGGTGACATGGTGAGGGCCGCGCGAGCGAGGAGGGCGGCACACGAAGCCCCTGGACGGGGAGACCGGGGGCGACGGTACGGACGCCCCTCCGCGGATCGGCCGGGCCGGGTCACCACCCCCGAACGCCGGGCCGCCCCGCTCCCTGCTTCTCCACGCCGGGCCCCATCGCCGGACACCCGGTTCTCCGACCCGTCCGGCGCGTATCAGGAACCATTGTTCTCAGTGCTGCCCGGCGCCCTACCCAGGCCGGGCGAGGGGGGATCGGGGCATGCTGTTCAGGATTCTGGGACCGGTCCAGGTGGGCCGAAGCGCCGAGGCCGGCTCAAGCGTCCGGCGCGCGCTGCTCACCGCGCTGCTGCTGCGGCGGGGGCAGCCCCTGGCCGCCGCCGACCTCATGGAGATCCTCTGGGACGAGCCGCCCGGTTCGGCCACCGCCAACATCCGCAGCCATCTGACCGGGCTCCGCCGCGACCTCGACCGGGCCGTCCCGGGGCTCAGCGACCGGCTGCGCACCTACCGCGGGCCCGCCAGCGGCTACGTGCTGCGCGCCGAGGCGCACGAGGTGGACCTGACCGCCTTCACCGGTCACGCGCGGCGCGGCCGGAGGCTGCTGCTGCGGGGCGAGTCGGAAGCGGCAGTGGCCGAACTGGAGGCCGGAACGGCACTGTGGCGGGGGCCGTTGGGCCACGACCTGCCGCCCACCCGCTGGTTCGGCGCGCACGCCGCCGGTCTGGACTGCGCCCGGCTCGACGCCCACCAGGACCTCTTCACCGCCTGTGTGCTGGCCGGGCACACGGAGCTGCTGGCCTACCGCATCGAGAGCGTCATCGCCGAGGCCCCCTACCGGCAGCGGCTGTGGGCGCTGCTGGCGGCGGCCCACTGTGTCACCGGTGACGCGGCCGGGGCGCTGGCCGCCGTCGAGCGGTGCGCGTCGGTGTTCGCGGAGGATCTGGGGCTGGCGGTGCCGCCCGAGGTCGAGGCGGTGCGGACGGCGGCCCTCACTTGGGACCGGGACGCCGCCCTGCGGATCGTCGCCGCGTATCCCGCGCACGCGTCCGCCCGGCCCACGAGCGCGTCCGCCCGTCCTGCGGACCTCACCGTGCTCCCCCTGGGTGCCGCCGGCGCGCCGTCGACCGCGCCCGGCGGGAACCGTGTCCCGTCACCGCAGCCCGCCGTCCCCTGACTCCGCGTCGCGCGCGACGCCCCGCAGCAACGCCAGCAGGTCGTCGGCCGCCGCCTTGGGACCGTGCGTCAGGCCCACGCCCGTGGCGTTCAGCACCACCTCGTCCACGCCGGCCGCCGCGAACTCCTTGAGCGCGCCGTGGATCTCGTCGGCGCTCCCGTACAGGAACACCCCGGCGTCGACCAGGGCCCGCGCGTCCTCGTCCGCCTGGCCCCGGACGACCACACCGGCCCGGCGCAGTGTGTCCTGGTAGTGCGGCAACTGGATGTGGGACCCGCACGCCGCCGACGCCAGGGCGACCGGGTCGCGGCCGGGGGCCGCCAGGGCGAAGGGCACGATGGCGCTCACCCGCAGCGGGGCGGCGAGTTCGCGGTCGGCGCCCCGCATCGCCGGAACCAGGGTGTCCGCGAGGTACCGCGCGCCCGCCATCCAGGTGACGGCGGCGTCGGCGACCTCGCCCGCCGCAACCGCCATCCGCTCGCGCAGCGCCCCGAGGCCGACCGAGACCGGCGGTGCCAGGGCCGGGATGAGGGCCGCCGAGACGGTGAAGTGCCCGCCCTCCGTCTCCGCGGTACGGCCCGCCACCAGGTCCCGCACGATCCGGACGTACTCCTTGGCGGCGCCGATCTGGCTCGTGTAGGGCCGTCCGAGCAGGCCCCGCTGGAGCGCGACCGCGCCGGGACCGAACCCGGCGACCACCGGACGGCCGGTGGCGATCGCCACCGAACGTGCCTCGACCGCGGCGTGGTAGGGCGAGCGGAACGGCATCAGCGAGACGCCGAACCCGGTGGGCACCCGGATGCCGAGCCCGGCGAGCCAGCTCACCAGGTGCTGCGACTCCAGCACCATGCCCTGCCCCAGCCAGAGGCGGTCGGCCGCCGTCCACTGCACCAGATTGGCGAAGGGGACGACCTGCTCGGGCCGGGTGGGGCCGATGGGCAGCAGGAGGGAGTACTTCATCGCCGTTCCTTTCCGCGGCCGGACCTCCGCCGCGCCACCAGGGCCGCGGCGGCGCCGATCACGACGGCCACCACCGCCCCGGTCCAGTTCCGCTGGGTGACGGCCACCGCGGCGATCACCGTCGCGACGACCAGGGGGAAGGCCGCGCCCGCGTCGGTGCGCCCGCTCACCGGGCGACCGCCGTCGCGGCCACGTCCGCCGCCGGGACGCACAGGGCTGCGGGCACCGGCACGTCCGGCCCGTCCTCCAGCGCCGTCGCGAGCAGCAGATCCGTGTCGCCGACCCCCGCCCAGCCGAACATGTAGCCGAGCAGGGAGGTCCGTCCGGGTGCTCCCAGATGGAAGCCGTGCCGGACGGCGGCGGTAATCGCCCGCTCCTGGAGGTCCACCGCCCGTTCCAGCAGCGCCGGTTCGCCGAGCAGACCGGCGGCGGCGACGAGGGACTGGACGGCGCCACTGGTGCCGTGGCACACCGACAGGTCGACCGGGCCGTCGGGCAGTACCGCCGCCCGGTCCGCGAGTGCGGCGAGCGTGCCGCCGCTCAGCCGTTCGCGCCGGCCGGCCGAGACAAGGATCTCCGACGAGGCCAGCAGCAGGCCGGCGGCGCCCTTGCACCATCCGGCGAACTCCGGGCGGGCGCCGGAGCGCAGCCGTTCCTCCAGCCAGTCGGCGGACGCGGCGCTCACCGCCGGGTCGCCCAGCACCCTTCCGGCGCGGGCGGCGGCCCAGCGCAGGCCGAGTTCACCGTGGGCCAGGTCGTACCAGGGCGCCGCCGCGAGGGGGCCGGTCCCGGCGAGGACGAGGCGGGCCAGGTCCCTGGTCCCCGGCGGTTCCTGTCCGGCCGCGGCCCGCGACAGCAGCACCATCAGGGTGCCCGCGGGGCCGTTGGCCAGGTCCGCGTCCAGGGTTCCGGCCTCCGCCCCCTCCGTGATCCGGGCCAGTACCCGCGCCGTCCAGTCGGGGTCGTACCGGTCCGGGCGGGTCAGGGCCAGCGAGGCACCGCCGGTGAAGACGCCCTCCGGGACCTGGAGCAGGATGTCGCCGTACTCCGCGACCAGGGCGTCCAGGCCCCGTTCGGCGGCCTGTCCCGCGGGGGCGAGGGAAGGGTCCCGGAGGGCCGCGTTGCGCAGGAAGGCAACGATGCCGCCGGCGTCGTGGAAGGAGATGAAGTTCCCCGGGGTGAGGGTCGGTGCGTTGCGGTCCGGGCCGATGCCGGAGACCCAGCCGGTCTCGGGGCCGTCGGGACCGTCGTGGCGGACGGCGACCGCGTCCACCGTACGGGCGATGGAGGGCCACCACCGGCCCGGCAGGGCAGCCCGGCAGGCATCGGCGAAGACGCTGTGCCGCGACAGGCCGCCGGGCCGGCCGGCGCAGAGTTCGCCGAAGCACTCCTCCAGGAGGAAGTGGTGGTAGGCGTCGCTCCGGCGGCCGTTGACGGCGAGGCCCCGGCGGGCGAAGTCCAGCGGGGAGGAGGAGTAGACGTCCGGCAGGGTCCCGGCGGAGGTGGCCAGTCCGGTGGAGTCCGCCCGTGTGACGAAGTAGGGGACGTTGCCGGTGTCCAGGGCCGCCCGCTCCCCCTCGCCGACGAACCGTGCCGCCGGAGGGCTCAGGTACTCCGGGTAGCTCCCGAGGAGCCGGAGGAGCCGGTCGGCCTCCTCGGGCCGGGCGAGGTAGTCGGGATGGGTGGCCGCGTCCAGGAAACGGGAGTAGACCATCGTCGAACGGATGAGGCAGCGCACCGGCATGTCCCGGTGGCCCTTGAGTACGGCCCCGAGCCCGTCGCCGCGCACGGACCCCAGCGCGTCCCGGTATCCGGCCAGCAGGGCCGGGAAGTGGTCCACGGGGGACAGCGCGTCCGCGCCGAGCCTGGGCACGTTGTCGCGGTGCCGGTAGACGACGTTCTCCCAGCGGACGTGGAGGTTGTCGGTCCCGGTGTCCTGGAGGACCGGCCGCCGCAGCCGCGACGCCTGGTCGCCCTCGACCCCCACACCCGCCACGATCATGTCCATGGCGCCGTTGGGGTCGACCATCGGGATGAGCACCGTGGAGGCCACGGACAGTTTCAGGTGGTCGATGAGGGTCTTCGGCAAGGAGACGGGGGCTTCGCCGGGGTCCGGCCGCACCACGGTCTCCGTGTCGATCAGGCACGGGTGCTCGCCGGCCGCCAGCAGGTTCTCGTCGTGCAGGTCGGAGGCCCCGATCGCGCCGAGGAGTGCGCACAGCGCCCCGAACCGGTAGAAGTAGCGCTCGGGCTGGTCCGCACCGTCCATCGCCGACGGGACCACGTACCGCTGCCAGCCGTGCTCCCTCACCGTGACGGAGAGCGGCACACAGCCCGCCAGTGAGTGCCGCAGCCGGGGCTCCGCGGCGGCGAACAGGTCGCGGACGAACGCGTCGGTGTTCAGGGGCCGGGGCTTGAACACCAGCCGTGTTCCGTCGGTGAGGTGGACGCGCACCACTTGGCGGTTGTCGTTGTGCAGGTCGGAGCCGGTGCCGGAGATGTCCGCGACGCCGGTCCGGTCGCCGGACAGCAGGCCGGCCTCCCGCAGGGCCGCGCGGTCGGCGTCGAAGGCGGCGAAGACCTCGGCGTGCGCGTCCAGCCCGTTGGCGGTGACGGTGCGCAGCCGGTCCCGCAGGACGGGGTGCCGCTCGGCGATGCTCCGGCAGAAGGCCGCGTCCTCCAGCCGGAGCCGGAAGCGCCGCAGCGCGGTGTCGGCGGTGGTGGACGCCGGCAGCCCGGTCTCCTCGCGGAAGGCGTGGAACTCCTTGATCAGCGTCCGGAAGGCATGTGTCTCGACGGCGCGGACGAGTCCGGCACGCACCTGGAGCAGCAGTGGCTCCGCCCGTCCGGGTCCTGCCGCGCGCGCGAGCGCCGGGCCGACCCGGGCGGCGACGGTGTCCTCGGGGACCATGTGCGCGTAGAAGGGCTGGAACGCCTCGATGGCCGCAGTGGTGTCGCTCATGACCGCTCTCCAGGGACAAGGGTGGGGTCCTCGGTGCGCTCCGCGTACAGCTCGGCGTAGAGCGAATCCCCGCTCAGCAGTTCGTGGTGGGTGCCCTGTTCGACCACACGGCCGCGGTCGAGGACGTGGATGCGGTCGGCCGAGCGGATGGTCGCCAGCCGGTGGGCGATGATGACCTGGGTGGCGCCCAGGTCCTCGATGATCCGGTTGACCCGGCGCTCGTTGACGGTGTCCAGGGACGCCGTGGCCTCGTCCATGACCAGCAGCTTCGGCTTCTGCAACAGGGCCCGGACGATGGCCAGCCGCTGGCGCTGACCGCCGGAGAAGTTGGCGCCCATCTCGGAGACCAGGGTGTGCAGCCCCATGGGCAGGTCGTCGAGGAAGTCGAGGATGCCGACCTCGGCGCAGTACTCCCGTACGCGATCCAGCGGCAGGTCCTGACCGAGCGTCAGGTTGTCCAGGACGGTGCGGTTGTGCAGGTGCACCTCCTGCGGGATGTAGCCGATGGCGCGGCGCAGGGCGTCCCGGTCGTACCGGGACGCGGGCTGACCGCCGAACCTCACGGTGCCCGAACCCGGTTCGTACAGACCGCAGATGAGCCGCCCCAGGGTGCTCTTCCCGGACCCGGAGGGCCCGACCAGGGCGATGCGCGAACCCGGCTCGATGGCCAGCGAGACCCCGCGCAGTACCGGTTCGCTGTGCCGGGTGTAGCGGAAGACGACGTTCTCCAGCGAGATCGAGGTGTCGGGGAGCCGGGTGAGGCTGCCGCCGCGCGACTCGGGCTCGGCCTCCGCGATGTCGTTGAGCCGGGCCATGTAGCGGGATGCCTCGGTGAACTCGGTGTACGTCTGGAACACCGAGGTCGCCAGGGCGAAGTAGGTACCGGACACCGTCTGCACGGCGATGGCCGCGCCGAGCGAGATCCGGCCGTTGCTGACGAAGTAGAGGCTCGCCAGCAGCACCACGATCGGCCCGAACATCTGGGTCGTCGTGGTGACGCCGGCGATGCGGCCCTGCTGGAGTCGCATCCGGGTGCGCATGGCGTCGAGGGAGGCGTCGTACGTGGTGCTCCACCGGTCCACGAACTCTCGCGCGTAACCGCCCATCTTGATCGAGGAGATGGACACGATGGCGTCCAGTTGCGCCGACTGGCTCTTGGAGAGGTGCGAGATCTCGGTCTCCGCCGACTCCAGCACCCGTACCCGGGTCACCGCCAGGTAGCAGGCGTTCAGCAGGAGCAGCACCGAGGCGACGGCCCCGAGCCGCCATTCCGTGACGTACAGGTAGACGGTGACGCAGAGCAGGGTGCCGATGTCCAGGACGCCCTGGGCGATCCGGGAGGACAGCAGATCGCGGATGGAGTTGACGCTGTTCAGCCGGAACAGGAGTTCGCCGGGCTGTCGCACGGTGAAGTACCGGTAGGGCAGGGCGAGCATCCGGCTGAAGGTGTGGGTCATCAGGTGCCGCCCCATCAGGGTGACCACCGAGGAGAGCACCAGCACCCTGATGAGGTGGATCGCGAAGAAGCCCGCGGCGACGGCGAGGACGGCGGCCATGACCGGAGCGAGATCGACGGGCCGGTGCCAGTCGCCCGCCCGGTCGACGGCCCACTCGGTCAGCATCGGGATGCCGAGCACGGCGCCGTAGCCGCTGAGGGAGAGCAGGGCGACCAGAGCGATGCGCCGGGGCGCCCCCTCCGCGAAGAGCGGCACGGACCGCCACTCCGCGAACGGCCGGGCGCGTCTGCGCTCGAACTCCGGTCCCGGCTCCGCGCTGATGGCGATGGAGCTGAACCCGTCCTCCAGTTCCTTCCGGCTGATCCGGCGACGCCCCACCGCGGGGTCCATCACGACGGCGGTCCGGCCGTCGAACCGCTCCAGCACCAGGAAGTGCTGGTCCTCCCAGAAGAGGATCACCGGGGAGGTGAACTTCTCCAGCGCGCCGATCCCGCGCACCCGGTACGACTTGACCCGCATGCCGCGTTGGGTCAGGAACCGGACGAGGTCCCGGGCCGAAAGTCCGTCCCGTCCCGCGTCCAGCGCGTCCCGGGCCTCGGTCATGTCCTCCGCCCGACCGTGGTGGCGCAGCACGGCCACGCAGCAGCACAGACCGCACTCGGTCTGGGTGACCTGGGTGACGGTCGGCACCCGTCGTCCGCTCATCGCCGGTCCTCCAGGGTGAGTGTCACGGGCGACAGCCGTACGGCCGGATCGAGCCGGCCCACGAGGTGGACCACGATGCCCGCGGTGCCGACCATGAGGCTGCTGGTGTGCGCGTAGCGGCTGGTGCTGTCGTCGATCTTGCGGGCGAAGGCGTCGGGGTGCAGCCACCGGTCCTCGACCTCGGCGAGGGAGTCCCGCAGGGCGGGCACACCGGCACCGCCGGTCCCGGTACCGGCCCGTCGGGCGCCCGTACCGGCCGTCCCGGCCTGCGCCTCTGCCCCCGGCTCCGCCTCCGCCTCCGCGAGAGCGCGCAGGACGTCGTGGTTGCCCAGGTCGCCGTGGCACCACGTGAGGTTGCGTCCGAAGCCGTGGGCGACCAGATTGCGGGCCGCCCGGTCCCGCAGCCGCCCGCAGCCCTCGTGGCCGGGGCGCTCACCGAAGTGCTCGCCGAAGGTCTCCGCGCAGGCGGCGAGGGACAGGGCGATACCGGTGGCGCCGTGGCACCAGCCGGTGGAGTACGTACGGTCCCCGGCCGTGCTGGAGAACCAGTTGTCCTCGGCCGGGTCGTGGAAGTGCCGCAGCCGCTCCAGCAGTCCGGCCGCCGTCTCCCGCACCGATGCGGCCTCCGCGCCGGACAGGACGGGGTGCGTCCGGCACAGGGCGTGCAGCGCGCCACTGACGCCGTGGGCGAAGCCCGACTGGGCGAACAGCGGATCGGCCGTGCGGGCGGGGTCCCGCAGGAGGCGGGTGAGCAGCCCCGCCAGCGCGGCCAGCGCCTCCGGGGCGTGCGGGCCGCCGACCGCGGCGACACAGGGGATCACGCCCGCGAGCCCGCCGATGACGTCCATCGGCAGCCGGTCGGCGGGGGCCGCCCGTATCTGGTCCATGACGAGGGGCAGGGCACCCTGGGCCGCCGCCACCCAGTCCTTCTCGTCCAGCAGCCGCCCCGCGGACGCCAGGGCGAACAGCACCCCGGCCATGCCGGTGTATCCGGCGAAACCGGCCTGCTGGACGCTGCGGGTCTCGTAGCCGCGGGTGGCGAGGATCTCCGCGGTGGTGGAGAAGATCTGGACGGGCAGCTCCCGGTACGCCCCGTCGCCGAGCAGCCGGGCCGCCGAGGCCAGCGCCAGGGCCGGGCCTGTACGGCCGGTGTACAGGTCGTAGCCCAGGACCCCGGGCGGCCAGGGCCGGTTGGCGTCGGCGGAGGCGATGGGGCCGATCCAGGTGCGGGGCAGATGGGCGAACTGGTCGGGCAGGGACGTCTCGACGAGCCGGTCGCACAGCCGCCGGACCAGCGCGGTCATCTCCTCCCGCCGCAGTGCGGCGTCCGGTGCCGGGCCCCCGGCCGGCGTGGTGCCCGCGGCACCGAGGTGGTTGTCGGGGAAGCGGGAGGAGAACGCGGAGTGGATGAGCCGAAGTTGCTCGCGCAGGTCCGGCTCCGACAGCCGCCCGGCCTTGTCGAGGGCCTGCTGGAGGGGGGAGCTGTCGAAGGACGAGCCGACGGGTGCGCCGGAGCCGTCGCACAGGTCGGTGCCGTCCGCGGCCACCGTGAAATAGGGCACGTCCCGCTCCGCGAGCTGGCGTATCTCGGAGCGGACCAGCGGCCGGTCGCCGGACTTGCTGGCGATGGCGACGCGCTTGAGCAGCGCCAGGTAGGTCCCGGTGCCGTCGAGCGCGGCGGGACCGGAGGTCATCCGCAGCGTCTGCCCGTACAGGGCCGTCGGGTTGTGGACGTAGCGCACGCGCGCACCGGTCGCGGTGCGGCGCAGCAGGCCGGTCCAGCCCTCCCGGTCGGCGAGAACCGCGCGGTAGAGCCGGGTGAACCCCTCGGCCATGCACCGCCCCAGCTCGCGGACCCGCGCCTCGGTGACCGCGCCCGCGACGGTCCGGCGCTCGGCCGCGGCGGAAGACCGCAGCACCAGGCTGATCCGGTCGGTGTACGGGTTCTCGAAGCGGAGGCTCTTGAACGGGGTCGCGCCGCGCCCCTGTCCGCCGAGGAAGCCGAGGTCGATGTGGCCCGCGTCGGGGCCCTTGCCGGGCATGACCAGCGGCAGGATGCCGATGCCGTAGACGGACCCGCCGATGGCGGCGTAGGCGTTGCCGGGGGCCTCCGGTACGGGGCCGTGGTGCAGCCGCTCGGGGTGCAGGAGGGTCTCCAGGTCAATGGGGACCGGGCCGCGGCGCGTGGGCAGGATGTTCTCGAAGTGCATGTCGCGGGCGTTCAGCAGGTAGAGCACGGCGGCCAGTTCACCGCTCTCGCGCAGGAACCGCGCGGAGACGTCGGCGACGTCCTCGGCCTCCACGTACTCGACGTAGCCGTATCCGTCGCACCGGAGCACCCGGGCCGCGGCCAGCCGGGTGCCGTAGCGGGCGTTCAGCGCGGGGACGAGGCGCTCGTAGGCGGCCTCGCAGGACACGTCCCTCGGCTTGTGGACGACGCGGCGCCCGGAGCGGAAGGTCAGCACGCCGACGCTGCGGCCGTGGTGGTGGGTGTCCCCCTCGGCGGCACCGAGGGAGACCAGGCGGTCGGCGGGGTCCAGCCCGAGCACCCGGGCGAGGTCGGCCCGGTCGGCCGCGAGCCGCCGCAGCACCTCCCCCACGGCGACGCGCTCATTGCGGACGAGGAGGGGGACGAGACCGCGCAGCACGGGGAACGCCAGCCCGCCGGCCTCCTCGAACGAGGAGTCCACGGCCTGCCGCACGAAGGACCGGTAGCGCTCCTGGGGCGTGGAGCCGGTGAGCACGCCGCGCTCCCGGGCCCTGTTCACGGCGGCCACCAGCGGCCGGGTACAGACCTCGCGCAGCCGGACCTCGGTACGGGTGAGCACCTCGCGCAGGAGGGCCCGGGGGTCGTGGAGCAGGTCCTCGTGCCCGGCGAGCGGACCGGTCGCGGCCACGTGGGCGGCCAGGGACCGCACGACGCGCTGGAAGGGGTACTCCTCGGCCTCGTCGATCCAGTCCCCGGTGCCCTCCGGCGCGGTCGCGCCGTCGGCCCGCACGGACCGCAGATCACCGGAGCCGTCCCCGAGCATCGTCAGGATCGGGCCGTCGAAGCGCGCGAGGGGCGTGATGCTCTCCGCGATCTCGGCGCCGTCGAGTTCCGGGTAGTAGTCGGCCGGAGATGTCACGTTCGGGTTCTCCTGGAGCGCTGGCGGGAGGAACAGGAAGGGGGCGGCGGACGGCCGTTGCCGGGGGACGCCGGCACGGGCCGGCCGACGGGACGGGGCCGGGGGCCGGTCGGTGGAGCGGCCGTGGGCGGGGACCGGTGAGCCGGAACGGAACGGGCGGTGAGGCCCCGACCCGGCCCGCCGGCCCGCCGCACAACGCGGCCCGACGCTTCACCGTCTGTGGCGGCGGACTCCCGTCAGCACTGGCTGGTGCACTTGGTGGTCGGACAGGCCGCAGCCGACACCAGGGTGACCGTGGCTATGCACCACGGACCCGACAGCACACCACCGTGGGACTCCGTCTCACTCAGCTCCACGAGCTCCAGCTCGTCGTAGCCGCCGAGAAGGTCGTCGTTGTTGTCTCGCATGATGCGTTCCCTCCGGGACGTGTCAGTTGCAGTTCGGCTGGCACTCGACGGTGAGGGTGCACCAGCCACCCTTGTTCCCGAGGTAGTCCGAGAGGGAGAACGTGTTGGTGCTGCACGCAAGCCGCGCGCCGACCGCGTCGAACTCCTGCTCCTGGATCTCCTCCAGCAGGGAAATGTCGCCCTCGTACATGAGGAACCCCTTCCTTCGCTTCACTCCGGGCTCCGGCCGGACCATCCGGACCTCATAACCCGCCCCGATCCTCGGGCCCCTCTGTTGCACCCCCGCATCCCGCTGCGCACGGCCGCCGCATGTGCGGTGCATAGGAGGGGCACAAAGGGCAGTACGGGCATCCGGCCCGGCTCGCGGGGCCGGGCGGGAAGCCGGGCAGCCGGGCGGGAAGCCGGGCAGCCGGGCACAACAGACATGCAGAGGGCATGTCACGTCTCGTCTTCGGCGGCGGCTCCCGAACACGGGGGCTAGCCCCACTGTCCCGGGCGGCTCCTCTTCGTACCGTGGACACCATGGACGCACCCGACACCGAGCTCGACAAGGAGCTCAAGGCCACCTTGCAGGCCCGCAGCGAGCTGGGGACCGACTACGACTCCGCGCTCGTCGAGTCGTTCCTGGAGAAGGTGGAACAGCGACTCGACGTCACGCTCGACCGCAGGGTCCGGCGGCACCTCGCGGAGCAGCAGACCGCCGTCGCCCGGGGCGCGCGTGCGCCGGGGCAGCCCATGGGTCACTTCGGCGAGCGCTTCGGGTTCGGGATCATCTCGCTGGTCCTGGCCGTCCCGCTGTCCGCCATCGGCGCCGCGAACGCCGGCATCGGCGGGCTCATCGTGGCCTGGCTCGGGATCGTCGGCGTCAACGTCTTCCAGGCGGGCCACGGCAGGCGCCTGTTCCGCGGGCGCGAGGAGCGGCGGGCGGCCTCCGACTGGGAGGAGTGAGCGCACGGCTCACGTGTCCGGGGGCGGAGGCGTGGGCGCGTCGCGCAAAGGAGTGTCGCGGGGACCGCCACACCCCCGGTTGCCCGGGGGGCGGGACGACGGCGGTCCCCGCGAAGGACGACGCGGTCCGGGTCAGGGCCGGTCTGCGCGTCCGGGCGACGGTGGAGGTCCGGGAGCCGCTCCGTAGTCCGTGTCGCCGTACTCGGTGCCGGCGGGCTTCCCCGCCGACACCCACCAATGTGCCGGAGCCGTGTTAAGCCGGTGCTGCGCCCGCGTGTCGCACACGTACCGTTTTCGCGAAGCGCGTGTGCACCGTCCTACGGCTTCGTGGCGGCGGCCGTGTCCTTCGCCAGGTACGCCAGCAGGTCCTGGCGGCTGACCACGCCCTTCGGCTTGCCCTCCACCAGCACGATCGCCGCGTCCGCGGCTCCCGTACCGCCGAGCACCGCCATCAGGTCCTCGACCGGCTCGCCGGAGCCGACCTGCGGCAGCGGCGGCGACATGTGCTTCTCCAGCGGGTCCAGGAGCGAGGCGCGCTGCGCGAACAGCGCGTTCAGCAGCTCCCGCTCGACCACCGAGCCGATGACCTCGGCGGCCATCACGTCCGGGTGGCCCGCGCCCGGCTTCACGATCGGCATCTGCGAGACGCCGTACTCGCGCAGCACGTCGATCGCCTCCCCGACCGTCTCCTCCGGGTGCATGTGGACGAGGGTCGGGATCGGCCCCTCCTTGTGGTTCAGGACGTCCGCGACCCGGGCGGAGGGACCGGAGTCCTCCAGGAAGCCGTAGTCGGCCATCCACTCGTCGTTGAAGATCTTGCTCAGGTAGCCGCGGCCGCTGTCCGGGAGGAGCACGACGACCACGTCATCGGGTCCGAGCCGCTTCGCGACCTCCAGCGCGCCGACGACGGCCATGCCGCAGGAACCGCCGACGAGCAGCCCCTCCTCCTTGGCGAGGCGCCGGGTCATCTGGAAGGAGTCCTTGTCGGACACGGCGACGATCTCGTCGGTGACCGTCCGGTCGTACGCCGTCGGCCAGAAGTCCTCGCCGACGCCCTCGACCAGGTACGGCCGGCCGGAGCCGCCGGAGTAGACCGAGCCCTCCGGGTCCGCGCCGACGACCTGGACCGCGCCTCCGCTGACCTCCTTCAGATAGCGGCCGGTGCCGCTGATCGTGCCGCCGGTGCCGACCCCGGCCACGAAGTGGGTGATCTTCCCCTCCGTCTGCTCCCACAGCTCGGGACCGGTGGTCTCGTAGTGGGAACGGGGGTTGTTCGGGTTGGAGTACTGGTCGGGCTTCCAGGCTCCCGGCGTCTCACGGACCAGGCGGTCGGAAACGTTGTAGTACGAGTCGGGGTGCTCGGGGTCGACCGCCGTGGGGCAGACGACGACCTCGGCACCGTAGGCGCGCAGCACGTTGATCTTGTCCGTGGACACCTTGTCCGGGCAGACGAAGACGCACTTGTACCCCTTCTGCTGCGCGACGATCGCCAGGCCGACGCCCGTGTTCCCGCTCGTCGGCTCGACGATCGTGCCGCCGGGTTTCAGCTCGCCGCTCTGCTCGGCGGCCTCGATCATGCGCAGGGCGATCCGGTCCTTCACCGACCCGCCGGGGTTGAAGTATTCGACCTTGGCCAGGACTGTCGCCTGGATGCCGGCCGTGACGCTGCGCAGCCTCACCAGCGGGGTGTTGCCTACGAGACTGATCATCGAATCGTGGAATTGCACCGTGTACTCCGGGGTCTCCGAGATGGTCCGGCAAGCGTATGCGTACGAGCCCGGGATTGGGTGAAGCGATTGAACGACGGCCGGTAGCGGGCAGGTAGCTCTGTGTACGGCTGTACGGCGGTACGTGGGACGAGGAGGTGGACCGGACTGTGTCGACGGCAAGGGTGGCACGGCGGATCGCGGCGGGCGCGGCCTACGGCGGTGGCAGCATCGGGCTGCTGGGGGCCGCGGCGGTGGGTGTCCTGCTGGCGGAGGTCCAGCTGGCGAAGCGGCTGGTGGGCGGCGGGGTCGCCCCGGTCCCGCCGAGCGCGGACGGGCGGTACGGGGTGGCGTTCGCGGGGCCGGCGGAGCCGTTGCGCTTCGGGCTGCTCGGGGACTCCACGGCGGCCGGGCAGGGGGTGCGCAGGGCCGGGCAGACCCCGGGGGCGCTGCTGGCCTCGGGGCTCGCGGCGGTGTCGGAGCGGCCGGTGGATCTGCGCAATGTCGCGCTGCCGGGGGCCCGGTCGGACGATCTGGAGCGGCAGGTCTCGCTGCTGCTCGCGGACCCGTCCCGGATGCCGGACGTGTGCGTGATCATGATCGGCGCGAACGATGTGACGCACCGGATGCCCGCCACGCAGTCGGTGCGCTGTCTGACCACGGCGGTGCGCAGGCTGCGGACGGCCGGTGCCGAGGTCGTCGTCGGGACCTGTCCGGACCTGGGCACGATCGAGCCGGTCTACCAGCCGCTGCGCTGGCTGGCCCGGCGGGTGAGCCGACAGCTCGCCGCGGCCCAGACGATCGGCGCGGTGGAGCAGGGCGGGCGCACGGTGTCGCTGGGCGACCTGCTGGGGCCGGAGTTCGAGGCGAACCCGAGGGAGCTGTTCGGCCCGGACAACTACCACCCCTCCGCCGAGGGGTACGCGACGGCGTCCATGGCGGTCCTGCCGACGCTCTGCGCGGTGCTGGGCCTGTGGCCGGAGACGGACCGGCTGGACGGCGCCCGCAGCGAGGGCATGCTGCCGGTGGCCAAGGCGGCCTCCCAGGCGGCCAAGGAGGCCGGTACGGAGGTCACCGGGGCCCGCGCGCCCTGGGCGCTGCTCAAGCACCGCAGGCGACGGCGCCTGCCCGCGCCCACGGAACCGCGTCCGGACCCGGAGGCCGGTGGCTCCACGCGGCTCGAACGCCATTCCGGCACCGACACGGGCACCTCGCCGCGCCACGCGTGAGAGAGCTGACTGAGCGGTTGCTTAGAAAAGAGGTCCGCATCACATGCCGCGTCGGGTGACCTCGGAGGTACGTCCGGGTAACTTCCAGAGCAGTCGTGCCAGACAGCCTTCCAGCCCTCATGGAGCCGCGTGATGCCCGAAGCCGTGATCGTCTCTGCCGCCCGCTCGCCCATCGGCCGGGCCTTCAAGGGGTCGCTGAAGGACCTGCGTGCGGACGACCTGACCGCCACGATCATCCGGACCGCACTGGCCAAGGTCCCCGAGCTGGACCCGAAGGACATCGACGACCTGATGCTCGGCTGCGGCCTGCCCGGCGGCGAGCAGGGCAACAACCTGGGCCGCGTCGTCGCCGTACAGATGGGAATGGACCACCTTCCCGGCTGTACGGTCACCCGCTACTGCTCCTCCTCGCTCCAGACCAGCCGCATGGCCCTGCACGCCATCAAGGCCGGCGAGGGCGACGTGTTCCTCTCGGCCGGTGTCGAGATGGTGTCCCGCTTCACCAAGGGCAACTCCGACAGCCTGCCGGACACGCACAACCCGCTCTTCGCCGAGGCCGAGGCCCGCACCGCGGCCCGCGCCGAGGAGTCCGGCGCGAGCTGGCACGACCCGCGCGAGGACGGCCTGGTCCCGGACGCGTACATCGCGATGGGCCAGACCGCGGAGAACCTCGCCCGGCTCAAGGGCATCACCCGCCAGGACATGGACGAGTTCGGCGTACGGTCGCAGAACCTCGCCGAGGAGGCCCTGAAGAACGGCTTCTGGGAGCGCGAGATCACCCCGGTGACGACGCCGGACGGCACGGTCGTCGCGAAGGACGACGGGCCGCGCGCGGGCGTCACGCTGGAGGGCGTCCAGGGCCTCAAGCCCGTCTTCCGCCCCGACGGCCTGGTCACGGCCGCCAACTGCTGCCCGCTCAACGACGGCGCCGCCGCGCTCGTGATCATGTCCGACACCAAGGCCCGCGAGCTGGGCCTGACCCCGCTGGCCCGGATCGTCTCCACCGGGGTCTCCGGCCTCTCCCCCGAGATCATGGGCTACGGCCCCGTCGAGGCGAGCAAGCAGGCGCTGAAGCGGGCCGGGCTGACCATCGGTGACATCGACCTGGCCGAGATCAACGAGGCGTTCGCCGCGCAGGTCATCCCCTCCTACCGGGACCTCGGCCTGCCGCTGGAGAAGGTCAACGTCAACGGCGGCGCCATCGCCGTCGGCCACCCCTTCGGCATGACCGGCGCGCGGATCACCGGCACGCTGATCAACAGCCTCCAGTTCCACGACAAGCAGTTCGGCCTGGAGACCATGTGCGTCGGCGGCGGCCAGGGCATGGCGATGGTCATCGAGCGCCTGAGCTGAGCGGACCCGGCCTTCCGGCCCCGCGCGACGCGGTGGCCGGTTCCGAGCCCCGACCGTGACCGAATCTCCCCCAGGATGTGATCTATCTCCTGGGGGAGAGCCATTTCCGCAGGTCACACCCACACCAGGGGGGTACCCCGGGCACAAAGACCTGTCCAATTCGTGACGTAATGCACTGACACAGGGTGCCGTTGGGGCACAAGCTGATGTAGGAAGTCGGAGGATCGATTGAAACCGGGAGTAAGTCAGTGAGCGCCATGCCTCTTGCCCTGTTGCTGACCACCGCCGCCGCCACGGCCGTGGGCGCCGCCGCTCTGCACGCCGCTCACGGGCTGCGCAAGCAGGTTTCGGCCCTGCGGAAGGAGCTGGCCGACGGCCACGCCCGTACAACGGCGGTACCCGCTCAGAGTCGCCATGACACCACCTCCGCCGAAGAAATACGCGCGGCGGTCGCCGACGCGCTGGCCGAGGAGCGGGAGCGGGAGCTCGCCGAGGCCCGTGCGTTCTGGGCCTCCCAGGAGGCGCGGGACGCCGCCGACGCCCCCTCGCTGCTGGGCGGTCTGGCCGGTCTGGGCGAGGACGCGCCGTTCTTCATGCCCCGCCAGAGCGACTTCGCCGGTCTCGAATCGATGGACCTCGACGCCACCGAGGCGCTGGACGAGCTGACCGAGCTCGCCGGGGTGACGGAGCTGACGGACATGGCCGAGCTGCCGGAGACCGCGGAGTTCGCCGAGGACTCCCCCGAGCTGGCCGCGGCCCGCCGCCGCCACCCCTCGCACCCCGACTTCGTGCCGGTGCAGACACCCGTCGTCACCGACCACGAGCGCACGGTGAACCGCCTGGAGGAGCTGGCCGACAGCCGCACCGAGCTCTCCGACGTGCGCCCCGGCCCGCTCGGCACGCTCGACGTCTACGTGTTCGCCGACGGCACCACGCTCTGCATGACCCCCGGCCACCGCGAGACGGCCGAGCGTCTGGCCGAGTCGCTGCGCGCGGGTGAGCACCCGGTGCTGCTGGGCGGTTCCGGTGTCTCCGGCGCGTACGCGCTGACGTTCTCGTGCGGCCGGGAGAACGTCTACATACTGGCCGACCGCGTCATAGCGAGCTTCTAGCGCTCCGACCGGTCTCCGGCTCCACCCCCACCCCACCGGGAGCGGCACTCGCCGGCCGCCCTCGGACCCCGCGCGTGCCGCCCCCTACGCGAAGGCCCGCGCGGCGGCCTCCTCGACGCATCGCACGGCCTCGTCCAGCTCGACGGACGGGGCCGTTTCCAGTGCCACCGCCAGATCGCGCCCCGCGACGGCGAGCTGGTCGCCGACCGCGAACATCCCGGCGTCCGGCATGACCCTCGGCTCCCGGTCCGGCGCCTCGGCGCGCTGCGCCCGCGCCGCCAGCTCCCGCGCCGCGGCCAGTCCCTCGGCCGCCGCTCCCCGCCGCAGCCTGCTCTGCGGGGCGGCGCGCAGCCGGTCGGCGAATCGGTCCACGGCGGTGATCAGGGCAGTCGTATCGAGCACCCGCCGACCCTACCCCGCACACGCGAAGCGGCCCGCAGGCTCCGTCCGGAGTCCGCGGGCCGCTTCGACGGTCCCGGGGTGGTCAGTCGTCGCCGCTGAGGATGGAGAGCAGGCGCAGCATCTCCAGGTAGATCCACACCAGGGTCATGGTGAGGCCGAAGGCGGCCAGCCAGGACTCCTCGCGCGGGGCGCCGTACGCGATGCCGTCCTCGACCTGCTTGAAGTCGAGGGCCAGGAAGCAGGCGCCGAGGATGATGCCGATGACACCGAAGAGGATGCCGAGGCCGCCGCTGCGGAAGCCGAGGCCGTCACCGCCACCGAAGGCGGCGAAGAGCAGGTTGACCACCATCAGGAGCATGAAGCCCATGGCGGCGGCCATCACGAAGCCGTAGAACCGGCGGGTCACGCGAATCCAGCGCATCTTGTACGCGAGGAGCACACCGGCGAAGACACACATGGTGCCCATCACCGCCTGCATCACGACGCCCGGTCCGATGTAGGTGCTGACCGCGCTGGAGATGACCCCGAGGAACACACCCTCGAAGGCGGCGTACGAGATGATCAGCGCGGGTACGGGCTTGCGCTTGAAGGACTGGACGAGCGACAGCACGAACGCGATGATCGCGGCGCCGATCGCGATGCCGTACGACTTGTTGAGGTTCGCCTCGTCGACCGGCAGCAGCGCCCAGGCGAGCGCGGCACCGACGACGACCGTGCCCAGCGTCATCGCGGTACGGGTGACGACGTCGTCGATCGTCATCACGCCGGAGCGCGCCGGCGCCTGTGGGACGCCGCCCGCGGGTGCGTAGGGGTTCGTGGCGTACGGGTTCGGGGCGGTGCCCTGCGCGTACGGGTTGGCGCCCGCTGCGGGGGCCCCGGCCTGCGGTGACGCGTTGAAACCGGCGTGACCGTTGTCGCGGCTGAAGCCCCGTCGCGAGAAGACCGGGTTGCTGCTCCTCATCTCACTCCTCCATGGCCACCCAGCGTGGCCTTCCCATAAGAGTAATGGGTAGGCAAAGCAATGAGCCTAGTGCCAGGGGAGGATCTTTCCCACCCGCACCGGGCGCTCTTCCCTCACCTTTTCCCGCTCCCCTGACGCCTACCGCGCCGCCGCGGCCCGCCCCGGCCTTCCGATGCGGACCTGCCAGATCTCGGGGCCGGACTCGACGTAGTCCCAGGTGTGGGCGCCGGGGTGGGCGGCCTCGAACTCGCGGCGCAGTGGCTTGGGGTCGTGGTTGTTGACCAGGGTGAAGGACTCTCCGGCGCCGAGCCGGTCGAACCGGGCGAAGATCCGCGGGTGCCTGCGTCCGTGCGGGATCTCGCGGACGTCGATGACCGCCGGGGTCTCCAGCCGGCCGCCGGCGAGCAGGGTGCCCATGTCCTCGACGAGGGCGGGCAGGTCCGCGCCGGGCAGCGCGGCGAGCGCGGGCACCAGGACCGCCTCCTCGACCTCCAGATGGACGGCGAGCACGGCCTCGACCGCCCGCGCGAGCGGCACCGCGGCAGCGGCGTCCCCGGTGGCGGCGAGCGCGTCGATACGGGTGTCGAGCGCGGCGCGGCCGGTGCGCAGGGCCCGTACGAGCAGGCGCGTGCCGGCGGCTCCGGAGGCTGCGGCGTAGAGCGTCGCGTCGGCGGCGGACAGGTGGCTGCGCAGCTCGCCGGTGCAGAAACCGGTCAGGTCCGCGTGCACGGATTCCCCGTGACCGGCGGCCGGTTCGGGGCCGGTGAACGCGGCGAGGCCGGCGAGCAGTTCACGGTGCCCGCGGCTGATCGCGGTCCGGGCACGGACTACGGGGTCGGTCTCGGTGGCCTCGATGTGGATGTCGGCTGACGGCGCCATGGCGGAGTGCTCCTGTTCACCTTCCGGAACTGGGAACGCGATTATTACATGTAGAATTTGGAAAAATTCTTCACTCGGCGGTTTCCGACCGCCTCCGGAGCCAGGGAGGGTGACCGGCATGGCCCATGACGGCAGGGACGCGGCGCAGAGTCCGCGACGCCGAGCGGTCCTGGAAGCGCTGCGCGCCTCAGCCGTCCCGCTGGGCGTCACCGAGGTGGCCGGGCGGCTCGGCGTGCACCCCAACACGGTGCGGTTCCATCTGGACGCCCTCGTGACGCAGGGCGCCGTCGAGGGCGTCCAGGAGGAGTCCTCCGGCCCCGGCCGGCCCCGTACGCTCTACGCGCCCAGGCCCGGGATGGACCGCGGCGGCGTCCGGGGCTACCAGCTGCTCGCCCGGATGCTCGTCAGCGAGCTCGCCTCCGCCGGGGCGGACGCCGGGGCGAAGGCCACCCGGACCGGGCGTGCCTGGGGGAAGCACCTGATCGGCCGGGTCCCGCCGTTCCACCGCCCGGCCCCGGCGGAGTCGGTCGACCGGCTGACCGCCATGCTCACCGAGCTGGGTTTCGCCCCCGAACCCCCGGGCGGCGCCGGGGCCGTGCCCGGAGCGATCCGGCTGCGCCACTGCCCCTTCCTCGAACTGGCCGAGGAGCACGGGCAGGTCGTCTGCCCGCTCCATCTCGGTCTGATGCAGGGCGCGTTGGCGGAGATGCGGGCCCCGGTCCGGGCCACCCGGCTCGAACCATTCGCCGAACCCGACGTCTGCCTGGCCCACCTCGCCCCGGCCGGCGCCGCACCCGAGAGAGAGGAATCGCCGCGATGAACGCAGGAGCAGCGGCCACGGCGGGAGCCGTGACCTTCGTCTGGCTGGGGATGGTGCTGGCGATCTCCTTCATCGAGGCACCGCTGAAATTCCGGGCCCCCGGCGTCACGATCCCCATCGGCCTCGGCATCGGCCGGCTGGTCTTCCGGGCCCTGAACCTCACCGAGGCCGCCCTCGCGCTCGTCCTGATCGTCGCGGTCGCGACCGGCTCGCCCACAACGGCCGTCATCGTCCTCACCGCGGTCTCCGCCTGCCTCCTGGCCGCCCAGCTCGCGTTCGTACGCCCCCGCCTGAACCGCCGTTCGGACCGCGTACTCGCCGGCGAGGACCTGCCGCGCTCGACCGCGCACCTGTACTACGTCGCCCTGGAGTCCGCCAAGGTCCTGGCCCTGATCGCCCTCGGCGTGACGGCGCTGACGGCCTGAGCGCGGCCGGCAGCCGTGGATCATCGGATGTTGTGTGGACAACCGGTGGTCGAGCGCCGGCCTCGGGTGCCGGCGTAGAACCCGCCCACTGGCAGGACGTATTCGAGGGCCCGACGGCATGGGGTCACCGGACGCACCACCGGCGGCGGGACGGGGCCGGCGAGGCTCGTCCCGCACGCCCGTGCGATTTCCATCGGCATGGTGTTTCTGTCCTCTCGTCCGGATGTCGGGGGATGTGGTGTGAATCTTGAGGTGGTCGGACCGGCCGGGCGACGGGCAGGCAGGATCGTGGCCATGCGAACCCTTCTCCTCGGTGGCACCTGGTTCCTCGGCCGGGCCGTCGCCAAGCAGGCCCTCGAAGCCGGCCACGAGGTGACCGCGTTCAACCGCGGCCGCAGCGCCCCCGACCTTCCCGGCACCGTCCCGGTGCACGGCGACCGCACCAGCGCCCAGGACCTGGCCCGACTCGCCGAACACGGCCCGTGGGACCTCGTCATCGACACCTCCTCGTCCGAACTTGCTCCGGCTCAGGTCCTCGCCGGGGCCCGCGCGCTGGAGCCGGTCACCGCCCACTACGTGTATGTGTCGACCGTCAACGCGTATACGGGCTGGCCGAACACCCCCCTGACCGAGTCGAGCCCGACCTACGACGTCCCCGCCGACGCCGGCCGCGACTACGGCCGAGGCGACGGGCCCACCGCTCACTACGGTCAGCAGAAGGCCGGCAGCGAGCACGCCGTCCGTGCCGCTTACCGGTACGACCGGACGACGTTGCTGCGGCCCGGGGTGATCCTCGGGCCCGGCGAGTACGTCGGCCGCCTCCCGTGGTGGCTGAGCCGCTGCGAGCGCGGCGGCGACATCCTGCTGCCCGGCCCGCCCGAGCGGACCGTCCAGCCCATCGACGTCCGCGACGTCGCCGCATTCGCCCTCACAGCCCCCACCGGCGCGTTCAACCTCGCCGCCCCGAAGAGCCGCGACACCATGGACGGCTTCCTCACCGCGTGCCTGACGGCCACCGGCAGCAGCGGCCGCCCGGTCCCGGTCCCCGACGCCGTCCTCACCCAGCACGGTGTGCGGGAATGGACTGAACTGCCGCTGTGGCGCACCGCCGGCGGCGCATGGGCAGTCGACACCACCAGCGCGCAGACGGCCGGGCTCGTGTGCCGGCCGCTCGCCGACACCGTGACCGACACGTGGTCGTGGATGCAGGACGGGCCCGGCCCCGTGAAGCACCCGCGGTGGGACCAGCACGGCATCGCCCCTGAGAAGGAGGCCGAGATCCTGGCCGCCGCCCAGGTCTAGGACTCGATCACTGCCCGGCGGCCGGAGAGCGGCCGGGCAGCGGCGAGGGACACGAAGTCCTCGATCTGCTCACCCAGTTCCAGCCCCATGTGCGCCTTCCCGGCCGGCGAGCCGACGAGTTGGACGCGGAACCGAGCGAGTCGGTCGACGAGACCGATCGTGCGCCACTCGGCAGCAGTGCCGAACACCGGACCGAGCGCCTCGTTGACACCGTCGAGTTCTCCGCGCAGCAGCCGCGCCCGCGCAAGGTCGACCGTGACCTGCATCTGCACCGGCCGGTCGGGGCTCGCCTCTGCCTGAAGCAGCGTGAGGGCTTGCTCGGCCGACGCCTCCGCCCGTTCGGAGTCCCCGAGAACCAGATAGGTGGTGGCGTGGCTCATCGCCGCGCGGGCGGGCCCGAATGAGAACTCGCCGCCGACGTCGTGCAGGTCGTCGTGCAGGCCCGTGCCGGGTTCGAGAGCAGCCTGTATGGCCCTCTCCGCCTCACGCGGACGGCCGAGGTGCGCATGGGCCCGCGCCTCGATCGCGTGCAGCCGCACCTGCCCCATGTCGCCGACACCGCTGAAGCCGTGCGCCGTCCGGATGTTACGCAGCGCCGTCGTCGGCTGCCCGCTCCAGTACGAGAGGAACGCAAGGACCCCGTTCGCGTACGCCTGCAACGGCCCGTGCTCGATCGTCTCGCCATACATCGCCGACGTCCGCGCGAACTGGACCGCCGCGCCGAGCGTCGCCAGGTCGAAGGCGGCCACGCTCATCAGCGACGACAGCATGCCGGCCACCAGATAGAGGCGTTCCTTCTGACGCGGCCGCCGCGTGCGCTCCAGCTTGTGCTGTACGTCGGTGAGGAGCGTCCGACAGTCGAAGAACGCCGCCCTCGGGTCCGTCGTCTCGTACGCGACCGCCAGGGCCCGGACGTCGTCGTCGATCTGGTCCAGGGTCATTTCCGGTAGGTGAGCCGAGGCGGCGTCCCCGGCGTGGGCTGCCGCGTCGCGTGCGGTCATGGCGATATCGCTTTCGTTGAGCGCGGGCTGCAAGGTGACCGCCGCCGCGGGAGGCGGTGCGAGAAGTTGCTGGACCGTGTGGCCGGGGAACATCCGTTCCAAGATCGCGGGCGTCGGGGAGTTCGGGATGCGCCGCACGCTTCCCCACGTCCACCGCCGCCACGTCGCCTCGGCCACGTCTGCTGTCCGGTAATCGTTGTCGTCGAGTTCCCCGCCGAGAAGACGGCCGATCCTGCGGTACTCCTTCGCCGCGTCCCGGTAGGTCCAGTTCCGCGCCAGCGTGAGGGCAAGAAGCAGACTTCTGGGCTCTTCCTGCTGCGCCATGGAGCCCTCCCGAGTCAGCGACCGAGCGCCTTTCGGCACCGTGACTATCGCCTCTCCAGGGTGCCCGGGAACAGCCTGGCGCGAAGGTGGTTCCCAGGTGAGTCCCAGTCATTTTCAGTGATCGGCACGTGAGTTCCCGACGTCGTGGAATCAGGCATCGCCGCTGGCCAAGCTTGTGGACCGGTAAACGGAAGCCACGATCGAGGGGGGCGGGGTGAGCATCACGGTGCCGCACGAGACAAGGCCTGCGGCGGAGGGCCCATCGACTTCGCGACGGTCCTCACCGCCGTCGCCGTGGCCGCGTTCAGCGCCGCGATCCGGCACACCCCATGACCTCCGCCGTGCGCCGGCACGTCCCCTGGCGGCTCTGCGCACGGCGGTCTCAAGCTCCCGCCACGAGCACACACCGGACACCATTCGGCGGCCGAGGCGGGGAACCAGCACAACCGTTCCGACACGAGGAGGCACCATGCCCATCACCCCGGACACGACCGAGTTGTACCAGCGCCCCGTCAGCGGCGAGTTCTCCGCCCTCTGCGGCGGCAACTCGGGCAACGACGTCGAGTCGTGCGTGACCATCGCCGCGCTCGCAGGCGGCGGCTACGCGCTCCGCGACACCAAACTCGCCGATACGGCCGAGCAGCCCGAGCTGCGCATGAGCGCCGACGAGATCACGAAGTTCGCCGTCGGGTGGCTCGCCCAGCGCGACGAAGCCATGAGCTGACCCACCGACACCACCCCGGGCCCGGTGCGCGCCCTCGCCGTCGCATGCCGGGCCCGGGGCCGGCTGTCAGAACTTGTTTTAAGGATCCCGCGCGTGCTCGCAGACCTCATCCCGGACCCGGCGACCACGCTGAACCCGTGGCCGACCCGCCCCCTCCACTTCCACCACGACCCGAGCCGCTTCGAGTGCCTGCTCACCCTCGCCCAGGTGGACGAGCTGATCGACAGCGGCTGCGTACCGGCCCGAAACGTCGAACTCGCGGGCGGCGACGGCACCCTCATCCAGCGCTACACGTACACCGACGGCGACATGCCCCAACCGGGGTACATCCGCCGGCACCTGCGCCAGGGCGGCACCGTGAGCCTGCGCCGCATGCACACCGTCCGCCCGCCCATCGCCGCCCTGCGCGAAGCGATCGCCATCGACACCGGCGCCGACGTCCACGTGAACGCATACCTCACCCCCGGACGGCGGCAAGGGTTTCGCTACCACTACGACTCGTACGTCACCCTCATCGTGCAACTGCACGGCGAGAAGACGTGGCCCGTCCACCCGCCGTTCGTCGAAAACCCTGTCCCGGCCCGCGCCGAGTACGAGCCGCGCGGCTTCACCCGTGAAGAGGTCGAGTACCTCGCCACAACACCGCCGGCTCAGGAGTACACGCTCCGGCCCGGCGACGTGTTCTGGCTGCCCCGCGGCTGGATCCACGCCCCACACGCCGTGAGCGACGAGCCGAGCCTCCACCTGACAGTCGCCGTCCAGGAACGCACCCTCGCGCACCTCGTCAAGGACATGGCCGCGCAGCTCACCGCGCTGGCCTTCGCCGACCCGGCCCTGCGCGCACAAGTTCCGCTGCGGGAGGCGGCATCGACCCCGACGCAGTCCGTCGCATACCTGCGTACCTACCTCCACGGCGCCCTCGAACTCCTCGACGCCGGCACGTTCGGCCGCCGCTTACCCCTCACCCCCTGACGGAGCGCACCCTCATGAAGCACCACAACCACTGGCACACCTTCCGATACGCCGGGAAGGCCTACACCGATCCGCAGCGCCGACGTGGCGAAGCCCCCTCCACGTTCCCGCCGTTCGCCGTAAAGGACTTCCTCTCCGAGACATCGATCAAGCATGCCGGGACCGTCGACCGGATTCCCGCCGCCCTCGACTGGCTGAAGCAAGGCGCCACGTCCAGCCCGCCCGTGGATGGCGCACAGTTCCTCCTGGAGGAGCGCCTGGCATGGGCGGACCGGACACTCGGCCTGGAAAGGGGCGCGGACATCATCTGGGGCTACTACACGAACAGCCAGGTCTATGTGTCCCTCTCCGTCATCGCCTGCCCCCGGCGGCCCCATGAGGCCTGTCCCATCGGCTTCCAGGACGAAGCCCGGTGAGGCAACGCCTGTTCAGCCGAGCCCAACAGCCACCCGATCCGCCGGGAACATCCCGCTTCGCGCGCCGTTCCCGAGGACCAGCATCCGCGCATGCCGCGAATCGGCCGTAGGGATCCCGTGCACACGCGCGAGGTATACGCGGAGAACCGGTCATTCATACAGGTCAAGCACTCTGCGCGATGGTGCCCGGAACCGGACTCGAACCGGTACGCCCCCGAGGGGCAGCGAGGTTTAAGCTCGCCGTGTCTGCATTCCACCATCCGGGCTTGGCGCGCGGCTCCGCGTTGGCACATGACCCTATCCGGGGGGCTCGCCCCGATCAGCCGGACGGTGGCTCGATGTTGTCTTATTTATCGATCGCTTGAGACCCCGTCAGTGCACGTCGGAGGCGCGGCCTCATGCCCGGACGAGGTGGTGGGACCCCTGGGGCGACGGCCGAATTGACGGAAAGTCGCCGCACGGACACAGGCGTTTCGCCAGGGGCGCGCCACCGATCGCCAGGGGCGCGCCACCCCGTGGCCGAATTCAGGGCTCGATCCGGTCGTTCACGCACCGCAGGACGGGGCGCGCGCCGAGGGCGGACGGGTCCTTCAGGGCCGCTCCGGTGACCCGGAATGCGGTGCTCTCGCCCGGAAGGAGGGTGACGAGCATGTCGTCGGCCTCGGCGTCCGGGTGGAGGCGGTCGGGGAACAGGGACAGGTCGCGGAGCAGGGTGCCCGCCGTGACCTCGACGCGGTAGGCCGGGAGGCCGTCGTCGTCGGATTCCGTCACCGTCACCTCGTAGCGCGCCGGCGGGAGCGCGAGCCGGGTGTCCTCCTCGTGGAAGTGCAGGGTCCTGGTGTCGTCCAGGCGGGCGGACAGGAGTTCGCGGGCGGGGTCGGCGGGGGTGGCCACCGACGGGGGCAGGGGTACGCGGGTGGTCGTACGGGGGGCGGCGGTCACCGGCTGCGTCTCCTCGGCCAGGACCGTGCCGTCCAGGGCGTACCGGGTCAGGCGGAGGGTGCCGGTCCACGGGGTCGCGGTGTCGTTGACGAGGTGGGCGGAGCCGTCGCGTACGGCGATGAGGCGGTCGGCGTAGACCGAACGCAGCGCGTGCCACAGGGGTTTGCGGCGGCCGTCGCCGTCGACCGCCGACCAGGAGACGACCGGCCAGCAGTCGTTGAGCTGCCAGACGATCGTGCCCATGCAGTACGGGGCGTGCGAGCGGAAGTGGCGGATGCCGAAGGCGAGGGCGCGGGCCTGGTTGAGCTGGGTGAGCCAGTGCCAGTCGTCGAAGTCGTCGCCGGGCCGCGGCAGATGGTCGCCCAGGCCGCGCAGCAGCTTGGCGTTGCCGTCGTCCGCCTTCTGGTGGTGGGCCAGGAGCGGGGCGTCGGGGGTGAGCGGGCCGCTGACCGCGCGGCGCAGGGTGGCGTACGCGGGCGGGCCCTGGAAGCCGAACTCGGCGACGAAGCGCGGCACCCGGTCCGCGTAGGCGAGGTAGTCGGCGCGGTTCCACACGTCCCAGATGTGGATCGTGCCCCGCTCGGGGTCCTGCGGGTGGGCGTCGGGGGTGCCGGAGTACGGGGAGCCCGGCCAGTACGGGCGGGTCGGGTCGGTCGCGGCGACGATCGAGGGCAGCAGGTCGTGGTAGTAGCCGTGGCCCCAGGTGCGGTCGCCCAGCTCCTCCTGCCAGCCCCAGTCGGCGTGGCCCTCCAGGTTCTCGTTGTTTCCGCACCACAGGATCAGTGAAGGGTGCGGGGCGAGCCGGGTGACGTTCTCGCGGGCCTCGGCCGCCACCTCGTCCCACAGCGGCTGCTCCTGCGGGTAGGCGGCGCAGGCGAACGGGAAGTCCTGCCAGACCAGCAGCCCCTTCTCGTCGCAGAGTTCGTAGAAGTCGTCGCTCTCGTAGAGACCGCCGCCCCAGACGCGGACGAGGTTGACGTGGGCGGCGACCGCCTGGTCGAGGCGTTCGGAGATCCGCTGCCGGGTGAGGCGGGCCGGGAAGCAGTCCTCGGGGATCCAGTTCACGCCGCGTACGAAGACCGGCTCGCCGTTCACGGAGACGCGGAACGCCTCGCGTTCCAGGGTGACGGCACGGAAGCCCGTTCGAAGGTGGCGGACGTCGTCGCCGACGCGGACCTTCACCTCGTACAGCGGCTGCTCACCGTGGCTGTGCGGCCACCAGACCTCGGCCTGGGGGACGGAGAGGGTGACCGAGACGCGGTGCTCGTCCTCCGTGGCGATGAAGACGGCGCCCGCGCCGACCACCCCGACCTCGCCGGACAGCGGTGCGAGGCCGTCGTGTTCGATCTCCAGCTCGGCGGTCAGGCGCGGCACCCCGGCGGCGTCCAGGTCCGGGAGGAGCTTCACGGACGCGATGCGCGGGCCGCTCCACGTCTCCAGGGCCACCGGGCGCCAGATGCCGGACGTGACGAGCGTCGGGCCCCAGTCCCAGCCGAAGTTGCAGGCCATCTTCCGGATGAAGGCGTACGGCTCCGCGTACGCGCCGGGGCGGTCGCCGAGCCGGTCGCGCAGCTCCTCGGCGTAGGTGTACGGGGCGGTGAAGCGTACGTCGAGCGTGTTGGCGCCCTCGCGGAGCAGCGGGCGGACGGGGAAGCGGTAGGAGCGGTGCTGGTTGGCGGTGCGGCCCACCTCGGTGCCGTTGAGCAGGACCGTGGCGACGGTGTCGAGGCCGTCGAAGCACAGGGCGGCGTGGTCGTGTCCGTCGGGGGTCCAGTCGAAGGTGGTGCGGTACGTCCAGTCGGTGCGGCCGATCCAGGTCAGCCGGTTCTCGTTGTCGTCCAGGTACGGGTCGTCGATGAGCCCGGCGGCGAGCAGGTCGGTGTGGACGCAGCCGGGGACGGTGGCGGGGACGCCTCCTGTGGGGAGCCCCAGGGGCACGGGTCCGGCGGGGCGCAGCGTCCAGCCGTCGTGCAGGGGGAGGTGGCGAAGGGTCACGCGGGGGTCCTTCCGCAGTCGGGGAGCTGGGCACAGGCGACGAAGTGGTCCGGCTCGGTCTCGTACAGGTCGGTGGTGGCGGCGCCCGCCTCGTGGAAGGCGCAGGACGTGACCGGCTCCGGCGGGTCCCACGGCTGGTTGAGGCGGGGCACGGCGGCCAGCAGGGTGCGGGTGTAGGGGTGGAGGGGGTTGCCGAAGACCTTCTGGGTGTCGCCGCGCTCCACGACGCGTCCGCGCCGCAGTACGACGGTCTTCTCCGCGAGGTAGGTGCCCAGCGCGAGGTCGTGGGTGATGTAGAGGACGCCGAGGCCGCGTTCCTTGAGTCCGGCCAGGAGGTTGAGGACGTCGATGCGGGTGGAGGCGTCGAGCATGCTGGTGATCTCGTCGGCGACCAGGAAGCTCAGGTCGAGCAGGAGGGCGCGGGCGATGAGGAGACGTTGCAGCTGGCCGCCGCTGAGCTGGTGCGGGTAGCGGCCGAGGACCTGGGCGGGGTCCAGGCGTACGTCCCGTACCGCCTTCTCGACGCGGTCGCCCCACTCCTTGTCGCCGACGCCCGGGTGGTAGGCGCGGCGGACCAGGTCGAAGACGCGGTCGGCGCGGAAGACGGGGTTGTAGCAGGAGAAGGGGTCCTGGAAGACGCCCTGGACGCGGCGGTAGAAGTCCTTGCCGGGACGCACCCGCCGCCCGTCCAGGGTGAGGGTGCCGGAGCTGACCCCGGTGAGGCCGAGGATCATCCGGCCGATGGTGGACTTGCCGCTGCCGCTCTCACCGATGAGGGAGACGACCTCGCCGGGCGCGGCGGTGAAGGAGACCCGGTCGACGGCGGTGACGGAGCCGCCGCCGAACGCTCCGGCGCGGTAGGTCTTGGTGACGTGGTCGAGGGTCAGCATCAGGCCTTCCAGCATGCGACGGAGTGGCGGGGGGCGATCTCCACGACGGGCGGTTCATCGGCGCACCGCTCGTCGGCGACCGGGCAGCGGTCGCGGAAGCGGCAGCCGGCCGGGGGGTTCAGGAGGGAGGGCGGGGCGCCGGCGATGCCCTTGAGGGGCTGGTCGGCGTACCGGGCGCCGACTGCGGGGAGCGAGCCGAGCAGCAGCTTGGTGTACGGGTGGCGGGGCGCGGTCGTCAGGACCTTCGTGGGGGCCTTCTCGGCGAGCTTGCCCGCGTACATGACCATGATGGAGTCGGCGATGTGCGAGGTGAGGCCGAGGTCGTGGGTCACGAAGATCATGCTGGTGACCAGGCCCTTGTCGCGCAGCCCGGTGAGCGCGCCGACGACGGCCCGCTGGGTGGAGACGTCGAGCGCGGAGGTCACCTCGTCGGCGATGAGGACGGACGGGTCGAGCAGGGTGGAGATCACCATCACGGTGCGCTGTTTCATGCCGCCGGACAGCTCGATCGGGTAGCGGTCCAGGACGTCGTGGTCCAGGCCCACCAGGTCGAGCCTGCGGTGGAGTTCGGCGGTGTCGACGCCGACGCCCCGCGAGGCGAGCAGTTCGCGGATCATGCGGCCGATGCGCCGGGTCGGGTTGAGGGCGCTCATGGAGTACTGCGGGACGAGCGAGACGCGGTGGAAGCGGAAGGCGTTCATCGCCCGGTCGTCGGCCACCGGCACGTCGTCGCCGTCGAGGGTGACGGTGCCGCCCGCGTGCCGCATCCGGCCGTCGAGGCGGATCAGCGACTTGCCGAGCGTGCTCTTGCCGCACCCGGACTCGCCGGCCAGGCCCAGGATCTCCCCGTCGGCGAGGTCGAAGGAGACGCCGTCCAGGGCCCGGACCTCACCGCGCAGGGTGCGGTAGTGGACCCGGAGATCGCTCACGGTCAGGGTCATGTGCTCAGGCCTCCGGGAGAACTGTGGTGGTCATGTGCTCAGGCCTCCCGGAGCTTCGGGTTGAAGACCTCGTCGAGGCCGACGTTGGCGACGTACAGCGCGCCGACGATCGCGGTGATCCCGGCGCCCGGCGGGACGAACCACCACCACATGCCGAGCTGGAGCGCGCTCCACTGCTGTGCGCTCTGGAGCATCAGCCCGAGCGAGACGCCCTCGGTGGGGCCGAGCCCGATGAAGTCGAGCGAGGAGGCGATCAGGACGGAGCCGCCGAACAGCAGGATGAACATCATGAAGAGGTACGAGCTCATGTTGGGCGCGATCTCGCGGAAGATGATCCGCCAGGTGCCACTGCCGCTGAGCCGGGCCAGGTCCACGAACTCCCGGGTGCGCAGCGAGAACGTCTGCGCCCGGATCGCCCGCGCCGCCCACGGCCAGGACGTCAGCCCGATGAACAGGCCCTGTACGGGGACCGAGCGGACCCCGAGGTAGGCGTTGATGATCAGCAGGACGGCCAGGGCGGGCAGCACGAGGACCACGTTGGTGAGCATGTTGAGGATCTCGTCCACGGCTCCGCCCCGGTAGCCGGCCAGGAAGCCGACGAGCATGGCGATGACGGCGGCGATGGCCCCGCCGACGACGCCGACCAGGAAGGTGGCGCGCAGCCCGTGCACGAACTGGGCGTAGACGTCCTGCCCGAAGGTGGTGGTGCCCATCCAGTACGTGCCGTCGGGCGGGGCGGCCTGCGGGCCGACGTATTCGTTGGGGTCGGCGTTGTCGAGCAGCGGCGGCCCGACGAGGCCGACGAGCAGGAGCAGCACGACGACGGTGAACCCGATGAGGAGCTTGGGGTTGCGCACGGCGTAGTGCAGCGTCTCGCGGCCGGGGCGGGCCGCGGGAGCGGAGGGCGCGGCGGGTTCGGCGGGTTCGGCGGCCGGTTCGGGCGCGGTGCTCATGACTGGCCTCCTGCCATGCCGGTGCGGGTACGGGGGTCCACGACGACGTACACGACGTCGATGAGGAAGTTGGCGATCAGGACGCCGATGACGATGAACAGGAACGCGCCCTGGAGCAGGAAGAAGTCCTGGTTCTGGATCGCGGCGAGAATGAGCGAGCCGAGACCGGGGTACGCGAAGACGATCTCGGTGACGAGCGCTCCGGCCACCAGGACGCCCAGCTGGAGGGCGAGTCCGGTGATCTGGGGCAGGACGGCGTTGCGGAAGGCGTAGCGGCGGATGAGGCGCTGGGGTGCGCCGAGGGCCGACAGATAGGACGCGTAGTCGGACTCCAGCTCGTAGATGATCATGTTGCGCATGCCGATGGCCCAGCCGCCGAGCGCGACCAGGAAGAGCGAGAGGAACGGCAGCACCCAGTGCTGGAACAGGTCCACGGCGAAGTCGACGGACCAGTTCGGCTGGATGTCGAGGCTGTAGCCGCCGGAGATCGGGAACCAGCCCGCCTTGGAGCCGAGCGCCCAGGCGAGGATGACGGCGATCCACATGTAGGGCATGGCGGTGAGCAGGTAGCCGGCCGGGAGGACGGTGTTGTCGAGCACCTTGCGGCGGGCGGCCAGCGCCCCGGCCCAGTTGCCGACGAACCAGCTGAGCAGGACGGCCGGGATCATCAGCCCGAGGGTGTACGGGAGGGCGTCGAGCAGCACGTCGGCGACGGGTTTGGGGAACACCCAGATGGAGAGACCGAAGTCGCCCTGGAGCAGCGCGCCCCAGAAGTGCAGGTACTGCTGCCAGACGGGCTCGTCGAAGCCGAAGAGGTTGTTGTAGTAGGCGCGCATGGCCTCGACGGCCTCGGGCTGCGAGACGCGGGCGCGGGCCACCATGGCGGCGACCGGGTCGCCCGGCATGAAGCGCGGGATCATCCAGTTGACGGTGACGGCGACGACGAAGGTCAGCGCGTAGATGAGAAGTTTGCGGGCGAAGTAGCGGCGCAAGGAGGCTCCCCGGAGAGAGCCCCGCCGTGCGGGCGGCGGTCAGGGCGGCACGCGCACGGCGGGGCGGTCATGGATGGGAGTGACCGGCGCGGGGCCGGCCGCTCCTGGGGCCTGTCGTCACCTTCCCGTCGTTCGCCCGGAGGGCGGGCCGGCAGGCGGGAATGCGACGACAGACCCTAGGACAGGGCTTGGAACTGCCGTGTCACTTGGCGGGCTTGAGCTGGGTGAGCGCTTCGAAGCCGCCCATCTCCAGCCAGTTGCGCCACATCGCGGGGGCGTACTTGGGCGCGCCTTCGGCGTCCGAGGGCCAGTTGGTCCAGGTGCCGGTGGTGGACTGGGCCCACAGGCCGTTGTACCAGAGGGGGATGACGGGCATCTCCTTCAGCTGGATGTCCTGGATCTTCGAGATGACCTTCTTCATGCCCTCGGTGTCGTCGGTCTTCACCGCGCCGAGCTGCTGGACGAGCTTCCAGGCGTCCTTGTTCTCGTAGCGGCCGAAGTTGACCGTGTTCTGCTGCTTCTGGACGGGAAGCTGGAACATGTACTCGTAGTACGTCCACGGGGTGCTGGAGAGCTGGCGCTCGTTGTTGACGACGAGGTCGAAGTCGCCCTTGCCGCGCTGTTCGTTGAGGGCGTTGGCGTCGGGGAACTCGGTGGTGATCCTGATGCCCGCGGCCTTGGCGGACGAGGCGATGACCTTGGCGGCCTCCATCCAGTCGGTCCAGCCGGTGGGCACGGCCAGCTTCAGGCTGATCTTCGAGCCGTCCTTGTTCTCCACCAGGCCGTCGCCGTCGGTGTCCTTGTAGCCGGCGTCCGCGAGGAGCTGCCTGGCCCTGGCGGTGTCGAAGGTGAAGCCTTCGCTCGCAACGAGGTCCTTGTCGATGTACGTGTCCCACTGCGGGAGCAGCCCGGTCGGGTCGGCGGCCCTGACCAGGCCCCCGTACACGCCCTTGACGATCTTCCCGACGTCGACGGAGGCGGCGAGCGCCTTGCGGAAGGCGGCGTCGTCCATCGGCTTCCTGGTGGTGTTGGGCACCAGCCAGGCGGTGTTGGCGGAGAGCATGTAGGGCGGCTCGTCGTAGTACGAGACGACCTTCTTGCTCTTGACCAGGGAGGCGGCGCCGGGCAGGAAGTTGTTGCTCAGGTCCAGCTGGCCCTGGCCGAGCTGGCCGATGACGACCTCGTTGCTGGGGTTGGAGACGTCCACGATGTAGCGGGGCGCGGGCTTCATGGACAGGGCCTTCACGCCCCACCAGTCGTCGCGGCGCTGCCAGACGACCCGGTCCTGGGTGTGGCTCTTGAGCGTGTACGCGCCGGTGCCGACGGGCTTGTCGTTGACGCCGTCCAGGATCTCCTTCTCCGGGCGTTTGCTCCAGATGTGCTCGGGAACGACGGGCTGCCCGTAGAGGGTGAAGTCCCACTCCTGGTAGCGGGCCTCCTTGAAGGTGAAGCGGACCGTGGTGGCGTCCACCGCCTCCGCGCCGGACAGCCAGCTCCACAGGGTGTGGAAGGAGGATGCCTCGATCTTGCCGATCTCGTAGGAGTAGGCGACGTCCTTCGCGGTGAGCGGCTTGCCGTCGGACCAGGTGATGCCGGGGCGCAGCTTCACCTCGTAGGTCCTGTCGTCCGTCCAGCCGCCCGATTCGGCGAGCCAGGGCGTCAGCTTGCCCTCGTTGGGGTCGAAGTGGAACAGGGTCTCGTAGACCAGGCCCTTGGTGCCGGTGGCGTGGTCCCAGTTGTGCAGCGGGTTGTAGTTGGCCGGCGGCCCCCACTGCGTGCCAGTGGTGTAGAGCGTCTCGTTACGGGGAAGCGCGCCGCCCCCGGAACCGCCCGAACCGCCCGACGAGGAGCCGCCCCCCGTGCACGCGGTGGCGGCGAGTGCGATCACGGCGAGCGTGGCCGCGATCCGTCCCCGGAATCCCGTGCCCATCGTCCCTCCTTCTCCCCGCCGTCCCTGCCGAGCGGAGTTACTGAACCGGGTAAGTGCCGTGAAGTTAAGGCCGCGCGAAACCCCTGTCAAGGGTGCGGGAGCGCTCCCATTTCTTTATTTCTCAGGGGAGTTGAATGATCTTTCCTCGGACCCGGCGGCTGTGCTCGTCAAGGCCGACGTCTAGGATGTGCTTGGTACACGAACCGGTTAAGCGAGGTCGCATGCCCAAACACCGCCCCACGATCGCCGACATCGCGGCCCGCGCCGGGGTGTCCAAGGTCGCGGTGTCCTACGCGCTCAACGACCGGCCGGGCGTCTCCCCCGCGACCCGGTCCGCCATCAAGGCCATCGCGCGGGAGATCGGCTGGCGGCCCAACAGCGCGGCCCGCGCCCTCACCCGCGCCCGAGCCGACGCGGTCGGCCTCGCGCTGTGCCGGCCCGCCCGGCTGCTCGGCGTCGAACCCTTCTTCATGGAGCTGATCAGCGGCATCGAGTCCGAGCTCTCGCCGCGCGGCTGCGCCCTGCTCCTCCAGGTCGTCACCGACCCGGCGCAGGAGCTGGAGGTCTACCGCCGCTGGTGGGGCGAGGGCCGGGTGGACGGCGTCTTCCTCACCGACCTGCGCGGCCCCGACCCCCGCATCGAGGGCGTCGCCGAACTCGGCCTGCCCGCCGTGGTCATCGGCCACCCCTCGGCGGCCGGACCGCTGCCCGCCGTCTGGTCCGACGACGCGGCGGCCGTCCGCGACACCTTCGCGTACCTCACCGCGCTCGGCCACCGCTCGGTCGCCCGGGTCGCCGGGATGCCGGAGCTCAGCCACACCGCGCTGCGCGACCGGGCCCAGCGCGAGGTCTGCGCCGAACTCGGGCTCGGCGATCCGGTCATCGTGCACACCGGCTACTCCGGCGAGGACGGCGCGCACGCCACCCGCCGGCTGATCAGCTCGCCCCGGCGGCCCACCGCAGTCGTCTACGACAACGACATCATGGCCGTCGCCGGACTCTCGGTCGCCCAGGAGATGGGCCTCGACGTGCCCGGCGACCTCTCCCTCGTCGCCTGGGACGACTCCCAGCTCTCCCGGGTCGTCCGCCCCCCGCTGACCGCGCTGAGCCGCGACATCCCGGCGTACGGGGGCCACGCGGCCCGCACCCTGCTCGCCCTGGTCACCGACGGTGCGGCCGAGGGCCACGAGGACACGACGGCCCGGCTGGAGCCCCGCGGGTCGACGGGGGCGCCGCGGGCTTAGGGCCGCCGACCCGATGTCATACCGCAGGAGGACGCCGGGGCCCGGATGATGCGACTCAAGAGGGCCCCGGGAACGGGCACCGGGAGTGACGACCCGGGGCCGGACGGCGGAGACGATGGAGCGGTACCCCTGACCCGGGGTCCCGCCGTGCGGCGGGCCGCCGGGCGGGCATCCGTCCCGTACCCCCACCCCATCCTGGAGTCTGCCGTGACCACCATGTCCACCGCTCACCGCGCCACCGCGGTGGCCGCCCGCGCCACGGAACTGTCGAAGGTCTACGGCGAGGGCGAGACCAAGGTGACCGCCCTCGACCGGGTCAGCGTGGACTTCCCGCAGGGCGAGTTCACCGCGATCATGGGCCCGTCGGGCTCCGGCAAGTCCACGCTGATGCACTGCGTGGCCGGCCTCGACAGCTTCAGCGGCGGTTCGGTGCGCATCGGCGAGACGGAGCTCGGGGCGCTCAAGGACAAGCAGCTCACCCAGCTGCGCCGGGACAAGATCGGCTTCATCTTCCAGGCGTTCAACCTGCTGCCGACGCTGACCGCGCTGGAGAACATCACCCTGCCGATGGACATCGCGGGCCGCAAGCCCGACCAGGAGTGGCTGCGCAAGGTCATCGACATGGTGGGCCTCTCCGAGCGGCTGAAGCACCGCCCCACCGAGCTGTCCGGCGGCCAGCAGCAGCGCGTCGCGGTGGCCCGCGCCCTCGCCTCGCAGCCCGAGATCATCTTCGGTGACGAGCCGACCGGCAACCTCGACTCCCGCTCCGGCGCCGAGGTCCTCGGCTTCCTGCGCAACTCCGTGCGCGAACTGGGCCAGACCGTGGTGATGGTGACCCACGACCCGGCCGCCGCCTCCTACGCGGACCGGGTGATCTTCCTGGCCGACGGGGCGATCGTCGACCAGATGATGCACCCCACGGCGGACGGGGTGCTGGACCGGATGAAGGCGTTCGACGCCAAGGGCCGCACCAGCTGAGCCGCCCCGTACCGGCGCTTCGTACCGCTCCCTCCGGCCCTCTTCCCTCCCAGGACTGACAGACATGTTCCGTACCGCCCTGCGCAATGTGCTCGCGCACAAGGCCAGGCTGCTGATGACGATCCTCGCCGTGATGCTCGGCGTGGCCTTCGTCTCCGGCACCCTGGTCTTCACCGACACCCTCGGCAACGCCTTCCGCAACCAGTCGGCGAAGAGCTACGACGACATCGCCGTCGCCGTCACCACCTACGCGGACCAGCGCGACGAGGAGACCCGCGCCATCGACGCGGCCACCCTGAAGAAGATCCAGGCCCTGGACGGCGTGGCCACCGCCACCGGCCGGGTCGACGGCTTCGCCGGGGTCGCCGACCCCGACGGCAAGCTGATCGGCAACGGCTGGTCCAACACCGGCTCCAACTTCGCCCCCGGCAAGGACGGCAAGGACACCGCATACACCTTCACCGACGGCTCCGGCCCCACCGAGGCCGGCAGCATCGCCCTCGACGGGGAAACCGCGAAGAAGGGCGAGTACGAGGTCGGCGACACCGTGCGCGTCGCCACCAACGGACCGGTGAAGGAATACACCCTGTCCGGGATCTTCACCACCGAGGACGGCGCGGTCAACGCGGGCGGCAGCCTGGTCCTTTTCGACACCCCCGTCGCGCAGAAGCTGTTCCTGCGCCCCGGCGAGTTCAAGGACGTCTCGGTCGCCGCGAAGCCCGGCACCTCCGACCAGCAGCTGCTCGCCGCGGTGAAGCCGCTGCTGCCCGAGGACGCCGAGGCCCAGACCGGCAAGGTGCGCGCGGACGAACAGGCCGAGGAGATCGAGCGCAGCCTCAGCGGCATCAACTGGCTGCTCCTGTCCTTCGCGGGTATCGCCCTCTTCGTCGGCATCTTCCTGATCGCCAACACCTTCACCATGCTGGTCGCCCAGCGCACCAAGGAGCTGGCCCTGATGCGGGCCGTCGGTGCCTCGCGCCGGCAGGTCAAGCGCTCGGTGCTCCTGGAGGCCGCCGTGGTCGGCCTCATCGCCTCCGTCATCGGCTTCGCGCTGGGCCTCGGACTCGCCGTCGGGCTGCGCTCGGCGATGGGCCTGTTCGGCGGCAAGATCCCGGCCGGTCCGCTCGTGGTCGGCCCGACCACCATCATCGCCGCCTTCACCGTCGGCGTCCTGATCACCGTGCTGGCCGCCTGGCTGCCCGCCCGCCGGGCCGCGAAGATCCCCCCGGTCGCCGCGATGAACAGCGCGTACGCCGTGGCCACGGTCAAGTCCCTGATCCTGCGCAACACCATCGGCTCCCTCATCACGCTGATCGGCGCCGCGGGAATCCTCGGCGGCGCGGCCAAGGCCGGCAGCAACGGGCGGATGCTCATCGCCGGCGGCGCGTTCCTGGCACTGATCGGCGTCATCATCCTCATCCCGCTGCTGTCCCGCCCGGTGATCGCCCTGGTGCGCCCGCTGCTGCTGCGGCTGTTCGGGGTCTCCGGCAAGCTGGCCGCGCAGAACGCCGTCCGCAACCCCCGGCGCACCGGCGCCACCGCCTCCGCGCTGGCGATCGGCCTGACCCTGGTCACCGGCATCTCGGTGCTCGGCGTCACCCTCGGCCGGGCGGTCGACAAGGCGACGACGGACAACATCAAGGCCGACTACATGATCTCGATGGCGAGCGGCGACGCGCTCGACGAGTCGGCGCTGACCGCCCTGGAGAAGGCCGACGGCGTCACCGCCGTCTCCCCCCAGCAGTCCGTCTGGTTCACCGTCGACGGCAAGAGCGTCTCGGCCTCCGGCATCACCCCGGGCGACGTGCAGAAGGTGCTGACCGTCGACACCGTCGCGGGCTCGGTGGACTCGCTGGCCGAGGGCGAGATCGCCGTCGCCGAGAAGACCGCGAAGTCGCGCGGCTGGAAGACCGGGGACACCGTCTCCGCCACGTACGACGACAAGAAGAAGGGCGAGCTGAAGATCGTCGCCCTCTACAAGGACAACGAGTTCCTCTCGCCGGTCCTCATCCCCCGCGCGACCGTCGCCCCGCACGAGGGCCTGCCGGACATCCGCGAGATCTGGGTGAAGACGGACGGCGGCGCGAGCGCGGCCCACGAACAGGCGCTGGTGGACGCGCTGGGCGACAACCCCGGCATGAGCATCATGGACCGCCAGGACATCCGGGACATGTTCGGCGGCGGCGTCAACCTCGCGATGAACATCATGTACGGGCTGCTCGCCATGGCGCTGATCATCGCGGTGCTCGGGGTCGTCAACACCCTGGCCATGTCGGTGTTCGAACGTCAGCAGGAGATCGGCATGCTGCGGGCGATCGGCCTGGACCGGCGCAAGGTGAAGCGCATGATCCGGCTGGAGGCCGTGGTGATCTCGCTCTTCGGCGCGGTCGTCGGCATCGGGCTCGGCATGTTCCTCGGCTGGGCGATCGGGCAGTCCGTGTCCACGAGCATCCCGGACTACGTGCTGGTCGTGCCGTGGGGCCGGATCGCGGTGTTCCTGCTGCTGGCCGGAGTGGTGGGGGTGCTGGCCGCCCTGTGGCCGGCCCGCAGCGCCGCCAAGCTGAACATGCTGACGGCCATCAAGACCGAGTAGCCACGCCCGTGTGAGGAGGGGGCCGGTGTTCCGCGACCGCGGACACCGGCCCCCTCCGTCGTACGTCAGCCCGTCGCGTCGGCCTTCCAGGCGCGGGCCCGCAGCGGCATCCGGGAGGAGCCGCCCTCCTGCGGGCGCACCGCCAGGATCTGGTTGACGCCGATCTTGTTGCGTTCGAAGGAGAGCGCGGAGGCGGCCATGTAGAGCCGCCAGACCCTCGCCCGGCCCGGCGAGACCATCTTCAGCGCGCTCCCCCAGCCCTGCTCCAGGTTGGCGACCCAGCGGCGCAGGGTCAGCGCGTAGTGCTCCCGCAGCGCCTCGACGTCCCGGGCCTCGAAGCCGGCCTCCTCCAGGATGGCGAGGGTCCGGCCGACCGGGGCCAGCTCACCGTCCGGGAAGACGTAGGCGTCGATGAACTCGTCGATCTCGTACGCGGTCTCGTCCTTCTCGGGGCGCCGCCCGATCTGGTGGTTGAGGAGGCGCCCGCCGGGCTTGAGGAGCGCGTAGAGGTCGTCGGCGTACTCGCGGTAGCGCACCGAGCCGACGTGCTCGGCCATGCCGATGGACGAGATCGCGTCGTACGGGCCGTCGCGGACGTCCCGGTAGTCCTGGACGCGGATCTCGACGCGGTCGGTGAGGCCCTCGTCGGCGATGCGCTTCCTGGCGTAGGCGGCCTGTTCGGTGGAGAGGGTCACCCCGGTGACGCGGGCGCCGTACTCGCGGGCGGCGTGGATGGCCATGGAGCCCCAGCCGCAGCCCACGTCCAGCAGCCGGTCGCCCTCCTTCAGCGCGAGCTTGCGGCAGACCAGGTCGAGCTTGTCGCGCTGCGCGCTCTCCAGGGTTCCGCCGTCCTCCCAGTAGGCGCAGGAGTAGACCATGGAAGGTCCCAGGACCAGTTCGTAGAAGTCGTTGCCCACGTCGTAGTGGTGGCTGATGGCAGCCCTGTCACGGCGCTTGGTGTGCAGGGCGCCGCTGCGGCGGCGGACCTCCTCGGGCGGCGGCGTGGGCGGCAGCCCGGGGCCGGCCAGCCGCAGCAGTTCCTTGCCGGCCGCCCGCAGCCTCGGGTCGCGCAGGGCGCGTACGCCGCCGCCGGCCTCGGCGTCGCGCTCCCAGATCAGACCGGCCATCACGTCCAGCGCCTCGTACAGATCGCCCTCGATGTCGAGGTCGCCGGCCACCCAGGCGCGGGCCAGGCCGAGTTCCCCCGGCTTCCACAGCAGGCGGCGAAGGGCCCGGCGGTTCCTGATGACGAGGACGGGGGCTCCGGGCGGTCCGGATTCGCTGCCGTCCCAGGCCCGGACGCGGACCGGTAGGGGTTGTCCCAGCAACTCCTGGGCGAGAGCGGTCAGCCGCGATGCGGCGTCTGCCATGGCGCACACCTCCGTGACGGTGTTTCCCAACGTGCCCAGACATGCCCACACATGTCTCGGGCCACGCCCCGGTGCCCTGGGCACCACGGCGTGGCACATCCCCCACAACAGTTTCCGGCGGCCCGGCCATCCCGCTACCGGGCAAGGGAACGGCAAAATACATGCACGTCACATGCATCCGCCGGGGGTCCGGCCCCCACGCCCCGGTACCCCGTGCCGCCTTGTCGTACCCGGATACGCCGAAGGGGCCGTCCGCACCACGGATGGCGGACGGCCCCTTCGGGCGTCGTACTGCGGCCGCTACGGCCCTGTGCGGACTAGGAGGCCTTGGCCTTCTCGCCCACCGGCTTGGCGGCGGCCGGCGCGGGGGCCGGCTTGGCGGCCTCGTAGAACTCCTCGCGCGGAGTCTCCATGGCGCCGAGCGAGACGACCTCGCGCTTGAGGAACATCGCCAGCGTCCAGTCGGCGAAGATCCGGATCTTGCGGTTCCAGGTCGGCATCGCCAGACCGTGGTAGCCACGGTGCATGTACCAGGCGAGGCGGCCCTTGAGCTTGATCTTCATCTTGCCCATGACGATCATCGCCACGCCCTTGTGCAGGCCGAGGCCGGCGACCGCGCCCTTGTTGGCGTGGCTGTAGTCGCCCTGCGGGAAGCCGCGCATCCCGGAGATGACGTTGTCACCGAGGACCTTGGCCTGGCGCAGCGCGTGCTGGGCGTTCGGCGGGCACCAGGCGTTCGGGTTGCCGGCCTTGCGGCCGACCATGTCCGGGACCTGGGCGTTGTCGCCCGCGGCCCAGATGTAGTCGGTGCCCTGCACCTGGAGCTTCTCGGTGGTGTCCACGTGACCGCGGGGGCCGAGCGGCAGGCCGAAGCGGGCCAGCGCCGGGTTCGGCTTCACGCCGGCCGTCCACACGATGGTGTTGGAGTCGACCTCCAGGCCGTTCTTCAGCACCACGTGACCGTCGACGCAGGAGTCCATGGAGGTCGAGAGGAAGACCTCGACACCACGGGACTCCAGGTGCTCCCGGCCCCAGGTGCCCAGCTTCGGGCCGACCTCGGGAAGGATCTTGTCGGCGGCGTCGACGAGGACGAAGCGCATGTCCTCGCGCTTCACGTTCGTGTAGTACTTCGCCGCGTCGCGGGCCATGTCCTCGACCTCGCCGATGGTCTCCGCACCGGCGAACCCGCCGCCCACGAAGACGAAGGTGAGGGCCCGGCGGCGGACGTCCTCGTCGGTCGTCGAGTCGGCCTTGTCCAGCTGTTCGAGGACGTGGTTGCGCAGGCCGATGGCCTCCTCGATGCCCTTCATGCCGATGCCCTGCTCGGCGAGGCCGGGGATCGGGAAGGTACGGGAGACCGCGCCGAGCGCGATGACCAGGTAGTCGAAGGGCAGCTCGTAGGCCTCGCCGACGAGCGGCGCGACCGTGGCGACCTTGCGGTCCTGGTCAATGGTGGTGACACGGCCGGTGAGAACCTCGGCCTTGGGCAGCACGCGTCGCAGCGGGACGACGACATGCCGAGGCGAGATGCTGCCGGCAGCAGCTTCGGGGAGGAAGGGCTGGTAGGTCATGTACGACCGGGGGTCGACGACCGTGACGGTCGCCTCGCCGTAGCGCATCTTCTTGAGGATGCGCCGAGCTGCGTACAGGCCTACGTACCCACCGCCTACTACGAGGATCCTGGGACGCTCCGTGGTGCTCATGCCATCGAGTATCCACCCCGTTCGGGGGGCATGCTCGTGAGCCCCTTCACAAGGTTCTTGCCACCCTCTGCTATAGTTCGCCGCCCACGTGACCCAGGTCATGGCCACGGCCGGGAACCCGGTGCCCGCGGTGAACGTTGTTCACCAGCTGTGAGCTGGCCCTTGAGCCCCGCACCCGGAGGCGTGCCGCTCCCGGTCCACACGGCCGTAACCCGCCCGGAACACTCCCCCACGGGCCCCGAGTGACCCCGCTCACCCTCACCGTCACCCGTCCGGAGCAGAACTCCGGCCCAGGGCGGCCAATCTCTTGTGAAGAAGTTCACGAAGTTCGTCGCGAGGCGGCCCGAAAGGGGCCTCACCAGGCACATCCCGCCCACTCAAAGGGGCGGGCGGGATGACGTATGAGCGCTTCTCGGGCTGCCGCTCAGGCCAGCGACCAGGCGATTCCGTCGAGGATGTCGTGCTCGCTGACGACGACCTCGCGCGCCCCGGTCCGCTCCATCACGGCCTGGAGGATCAGCGCCCCGGACGCGATCACATCGACCCGGCCCGGATGCATCGCGCCGATCGCGGCGCGCTCCGCGTGGGTCGAGGCCAGCAGCCGCGCGGTGATCTCCCGGACCTGCTCCAGGGAGACCCGGGAGTGGTGGATCGCCTCGGAGTCGTACTCCTTGAGGTCCAGCGCGATGGCGGCCACCGTGGTGACCGTCCCGGCGAGGCCGACGAGCGTGGCCGCCGAGGTGATCGGGACGCTCTCCCCGGCCAGGTCCAGGGCCGCCGCGACGTCCGCGCGGATCGCCTCGGCGCCCTCGGCCGGGGGCGGGTCGGCGACGACGCCGTCCCGCACGAGGTGGCGCTCGGTCATCCGGACACAGCCGATGTCCACGGACCGGGCGGCCCGCACCCGGTCGTCGCCCACGACGAACTCGGTGGACCCGCCGCCGATGTCCACCACCAGGTACGGCTTCGCCAGGTCGTCGCGGCCCGTCAGCTCCTTGGTCGCCCCGTCGAACGAGAACGCCGCCTCCTGGTCACCGGTGATCACCTCGGGCTCCACGCCCAGGATGTCCAGCACCCCGCGCACGAAGTCGTCCCGGTTCTCCGCGTCCCGGGAGGCGGAGGTGGCGACGAAGCGGACCTTCTCGGCGCCGTGCTCCTCGATCACCGCCGCGTACCGACGGCAGGCCGCGAACGTACGCTCCAGCGCCTCGGGGGCGAGCCGCCCCGTCCGGTCGACGCCCTGCCCCAGCCGCACGATCTCCATCCGCCGGGCGAACTCGACGAGCTCCCCCGTGGCCGGGTCGGCGTCCGCGACCAGCAGACGGATCGAGTTCGTACCGCAGTCGATGGCGGCCACACGCGTCATGTCTTCGCCCTCAGCCCTCGTCCGTGCCCTGCTCGCCGCACGGCGCCACGCACGGCCCCTTGCGCCACCACTCCGGAAGCATCGCGATCGCCTCGTCCCCCAGCGGGTTCACACCCGGACCCGCGGCCAGCGAGTGCCCGACGAGCACGTGCAGGCACTTCACCCGGTCCGGCATGCCGCCCGCGCTCGGGAAGCCCTCCAGCACCTCGATGGCGTCGCGCCGCGCGAGGTAGTCCTCGTGCGCGGCCCGGTAGGCCGCCGCCAGCTCGGGGTCCTGACCGAGGCGCTCGGTCATCTCCTTCATGACCCCGTTCGCCTCCAGCGTGCCGATCGCGGACGCCGCGCGCGGGCACGTCAGGTAGTACGTCGTCGGGAACGGCGTACCGTCCTCCAGCCGGGGCTGCGTCTCGACCACGTCCGGATTACCGCAGGGACAGCGGTGCGCGATGGCCCGCAGCCCGCGCGGCGGGCGCCCCAGCTGCTGCTGGAAGGCGGCGATGTCCGCCTCGGTGGGGACGGTGGGCTCGGTCTGGGGAGGGGGCGTTTCCATGCCTGCCTAGCGTTCTGATCGGACTGCTCGAACCGCGGGTTCTGCAGAGGTACGGGGGTGGGGACGGCCGTCAGCCGCGGTCGGCGCTGTCGACGCCGTCCCAGAGGTTGGAGTGCCACGGCCCGCCGGACTCGTCCGGCTGCCCGTTGCGCTCCTTGACCGCGTCGGGGTCGACCACTGTGTAGCCGGTCTCCCCGGGAAGAAGGTAGTGCAGGTGCTCACGGGCCAGCCGCTTGATGTACGCGTCGTCCTGGAGCCGCGCCTTCTCGTCGCGCAGCTCCTCGGTACGTGTCTCGGCCTCCCGCGCCAGCCGCCGCTGGTCGGAGATCTCGTCGCGCTGCGACACGTACTGGCGCATCGGATACGCGAGGGCGACGATCAGCGAGCAGACGATCAGGGCCAGGAAGGCGGCCCGGCCGGTGAGCCGGGAGCGGCGGGCCTGCCGGCGGTTCTGCGACCGGTAGACGCGGGCGGCGGTCTGCTCCCCGAGCAGCCGCAGCCGGGTCGCGGTGGAGAACCGGTCCCGGTCCTTCGCGGCCATGTCTCCGCCTCCCCATTACGCACGTCCGTCCCCGCACACGGTACGGGACCGAGTGCGGGGACGGACGGAGGCCGGGGCACTTGACCCCGCCGGGCCGCCGGCGCCCTCGGGCGCGGCGGCCGGGCGGAGGTGTCAGCCCTTGAAGCGCGGGAACGCCGAGCGGCCCGCGTACACCGCGGCGTCGTCGAGGATCTCCTCGATGCGCAGCAGCTGGTTGTACTTGGCGACGCGGTCCGAACGGGCCGGGGCGCCGGTCTTGATCTGGCCGCAGTTCACGGCGACCGCGAGGTCGGCGATGGTGACGTCCTCGGTCTCGCCGGAGCGGTGGGACATCATGCACTTGAAGCCGTTGCGCTGGGCCAGCTCGACGGCGTCCAGGGTCTCGGTCAGCGAACCGATCTGGTTGACCTTGACGAGCAGGGCGTTGGCGGAGCCCTCCTCGATGCCGCGGGCCAGGCGCTCCGGGTTGGTGACGAAGAGGTCGTCGCCGACGATCTGCACCTTGGCGCCGAGCTTGTCGGTGATGACCTTCCAGCCGGCCCAGTCGTCCTCGTACAGCGGGTCCTCGATGGAGACCAGCGGGTACGCGGAGACGAGCTCCTCGTAGTACTCGGTCATCTCGGCGGCCGAGCGGGACTTGCCCTCGAACTCGTACTTGCCGTCCTTGTAGAACTCCGAGGCGGCCACGTCGAGCGCGAGCCCGATGTCCTTGCCCGGGGTGTAACCGGCCTCCTTGATGGCCTCGACGATGAGGTCGAGGGCGGCGCGGTTGGACTCCAGGTTCGGCGCGAAGCCGCCCTCGTCGCCGAGGCCGGTGGACAGGCCCTTGGTCTTCAGGACCTTCTTCAGCGTGTGGTAGACCTCGGCGCCCCAGCGCAGGGCCTCGGAGAAGGACTCGGCGCCGATCGGCGCGATCATGAACTCCTGGATGTCCACGTTGGAGTCGGCGTGCGACCCACCGTTGAGGATGTTCATCATCGGAACGGGCAGCAGGTGCGCGTTCGGGCCACCGAGGTAGCGGAACAGCGGCAGGTCGGAGGCCTCGGAGGCGGCGTGCGCGACGGCGAGGGAGACACCGAGGATGGCGTTGGCGCCGAGCGAGCCCTTGTTCTCCGTGGCGTCCAGGTCGAACATCGCCTGGTCGATGAGGCGCTGCTCGGTGGCGTCGTAGCCGACGAGCTCCGGGCCGATCTGCTCGATCACGGCGAGGACGGCCTTCTCGACGCCCTTGCCCTGGTAGCGGTTGGGGTCGCCGTCGCGAAGCTCAATGGCCTCGAACGCACCGGTGGAGGCGCCGGACGGAACAGCAGCACGACCCGTGCTGCCGTCGTCGAGGCCAACCTCGACCTCGACCGTGGGGTTGCCCCGGGAGTCGAGGATTTCCCGGGCTACGACGACGTCGATGGACGGCACGTGGCATCTCCTTCTGGGATATGACGCTGATGGTGCAGGGCCTCTTGGTCTCTTCGGCCTTGCGACAAGAGCCTAACCGGCCCGGCCGTCCGCGTCGGCCGGGCGCCCGGACCCTGGGACGAAAAAGGACCCAAGGGCGGGCACAGCCGGACATAGCGCCAGATATTTACTGGCCAGTAACTACAACAGTTGAACGATCACACCCCGCCCGGACCACAAAAAGCGGCATGCCCCGGCCCGGCACGCACGGGGGGAAGGTGCGCGCCGGGCCGGGGCGGCCTGAGCGGTCAGCGAGGAGGGACCGCGACTACTTCGTCAGGTGGAGCTGCTGACCCGGGTAGATCAGGTCGGCGTCCTCGACGATGTCCTTGTTCAGCTCGAACAGCTTCTCCCAGCCGCCCTCGACCCCGTGGTCGGCGGCGATCTCGCTCAGGGAGTCGCCGGCGACGACCTTGTACTCGCCGTCGCCCTTCTCGACCTTCCCGCCGGCCGGGGTGGTGACGGTCTTCCGCTCGGCCTTCTTCGGCGTGTCCGAGCGGTCCGAGCGGTTGGTGGCGGGCGCCTCGGTGCGCTCGGTCTTCTTCGGCTCGGACTTCTGGACCGGCGCGGACTCCTGCTTCGGAGCGGTCTCGGTCTTGGCGGCACCGGAGCCGGTGTCGACGCCCGGGTCGACGCCGTCGTTGCTCAGGTTGCCGGCACCGGCGCAGGACCAGGCGCCCGGACCCTGGATGGCGAGGAGCTTCTCGGCGGTGGCGATCTGCTGGGCCTTGGTGGCCAGGTCGGCGCGGGGCGCGTACTGGGTACCGCCGGCGGCGGCCCAGCTGGACTGGGAGAACTGCAGGCCGCCGTAGTAGCCGTTGCCGGTGTTGATGGACCAGTTGCCACCGGACTCGCACTGGGCGACGGCGTCCCACGTGGCGACGGAGGCGGCGGAGGCGCCGGTCGCGCCCATCAGCGGCACGGCGACGGCGGCACCGGTGACACCGACGAGCGAGGCGATCCGGACGAGCTTGGACGGGCGACGGTGCTTGTTGCCCTTGCTGTTGAGCAGCATCGAGACTTCTCCTCACCGACGCCTGCGAGGTGAGCTGTCGGGTTCGGGCCAAGTGAGTTGCCCGGCCGCGCCTCTGGCGCGACTTCACCCCTAGCCGGTCCTGATCGTCTCCCGACGATCCGGCCCAGCGCTTACCTGGGTCCCCCGCTCCTGCCTACGGCGCTTTACGCGTCTGTTCCCTTCGACCGACGGCAGGATTCGGCGTGACGGTCGACGGGGCCCGCGGTGCGAGCGGTTCTGACCGTAATCACACGTAACCCTCATATTCAAAGATGGACATACCGGATAATCATCCCGTATGAGCATCCGATGAACCCTCATTTACGCAGGTCGGAACGGATGCGGAGGGACCTCCCGGACAAGATGCGTGAGTTCACGCAAAGAGACCCATGTCTCACTTGGTCAAAAGTGGGACATGGGCCTCTTAAACCCCCCAAAAATCGGGGTGTCTTCAGCTGTTCATCGGACCGTGGTCACTGGGCGTCAAGCCCCAGGTCAAGGTTCTGGCCGGGCAGGATGAGGTCCGGGTCGGAGCCGACCTCGTCCTTGTTCGCCTCGTACAGCCCGGTCCAGCCGCCGGGCAGCTCCTGCGCCTCGGCGATCGCCCACAGGTTGTCGCCGGGCCGGACGGTGTACGTGCCGTCAGCTTCCCGCGCTCCGGTGTCGCGTGCCTCACCGTCACCCCGCGAGGCGTGCCGGCCCGTGTCGCGGCCGCTGTCCGCCTCGGCCGTGTCGTCGGGCGCCGGGGTGCCCCGGTGCTTGCCGCCCGTCTCCCTCGCACCGTCCGAGGAGCCGGACGGGTCGGTGGAGGGGGCGGTGGACGGGTCGGCGGAGGCGGAGGGGTCGGCGGACGGCGCGCCGGACGGGTCGGCCGACGGGGAGGTGGACGCCCCGGCGCCCCCCTTGCCGTCCTGCCCGCCATCCGCCTTGCCGTCCTTCTTGCCCGCGCTCTTGTCCGCGGCGTCACCCGTGGCCCCGCCGGTCGCGTCACCCGAGGCCGAGGCCGAGGGCGTGCGGGACGCCCCCGAGGACGCGTCGTCGGCCGGGTCGGCGCCCAGACCGGCGTCCAGCCCCGCGTCCGCGCTCCGGGAGGGGCTGTCGGAGGGCGTGGCCCCCGGGCCGGTGTCAGCCGGGCCCGAGTCCTTCGTGAGCCCGGAGACGACCGCACAGCTGGGCCACGCCTGCGGCCCCTTGGCGGCCAGGACCTTCTCGGCCACGGCGATCTGCTGCGACCGGCTGGCGAGGTCCGCGCGCTCGGCGTAGGACTCACCGCCGTACGCCTTCCAGAGCTCCGGCGAGAACTGCAACCCGCCGTAGGAGCCGTTGCCGAGGTCGGCACTCCACATGCCGCCGCTCTCGCACTCGGCCACCCGGTCCCAGGTCGACGCCTCCGCCGCGTGCGCGCCCGCCGCGCCGAGCAGCGGGATGGCGATGGCCGAGCCGGTCACGCCTGCGGCGACGACGATGGCGGGTGCCTGACGAGGGCGACGGTGTCTGCCGTTCGCGGAGCCCATGGGAGATGCCTTCCGTGTGACTGACAAGCGACTGGTGAGTCGAACGGTGAACCTAGCGGGACTCGAACGTGAGTCACAAGTCGATGCAGCAGAGATCACGCGAAAGTCACAGAGTTGACAGAGTGTCATCTTCGTTGATTCGCGCATGCCCCGTTCGGCAGCCAAGAGGAAGCGCCGAAGCCGCCGCGTCAAGGCGTCCTCCCGGCACTGAGGGCCTCACTCCCCGCCTGCGCCCGCATGCCGCCTCGCGGTTGAACGGTGACAGTGAGCTGCGGCAGCGTCGGATGCCGGCATGCCTCCACACCTTGCCGGTCCGCTCCCAGAAGAGTCATGATCTGCGGCCAGGCGCCCCGCTTCCACCAGAACAGCTGGCGCTCTCTCATGGGGTTGATGGGGCCCCAGGTGAGCGGCATCTCGACCCATGACAAGCAGTGGCGCAACCTGTGAAGCATGCCGGAGAATTACTGGCGAATGTCGTACTTCGAGATGAAGTGCTTCTTCGACTTCTCGGAGAAGAACCCGCGCAGCATCGCCAGAACCGCCTCCCACTCCTCGTCCGTCGGGTCGGCAGGTGAATGAGGTCCTCCCGCATCGCGATGCTGTCGGCAAGATCGACGACTCGCCTCTCGTACTTCTCTTTGTCCCCCTGCGGGCTGCTGAGACAAGCGGCTGTCATCGCCCGCAGTTGGTCCTTGTCTTTCATGAGGACTGCCAGTTCGGCCCAGACGGCACCCTCGATCTCCTCCGCGTCGAAGTACGGCTCTCGGCAGGAGTCGCCGTTCCTGGCCAAGCCCTTGCAGCAGTAGGCGCGCGTTTGCTCGCCCCTCCCGGAGCCGATGTAGACCTGATCCGTCGCCACTCCATCTCGGAAAGAGTGACGTGCCGCATGAACCGGGACCACCCGGACTCCGTGCTGGTGTCGATGTCCTCACTGACCGAGAGGAAGTGGGCACCCAGGTCTGCCATGTCCCAGGCCCACTGATACGCGGCACGTGCCGTGCGGCCGATTCGGTCCACTGCCGGGACAAGGATGCGGTTGAAGCGCCGTAGACGTGCGTCGAGGACGAGGCGGTCCATCTCGGGGCGGCTCTCCAGCGCACCGGACGCAGCCTCGTCCACGTACTCGTCGTAAACCGTGGCCTCCGGGTGCCGGGCGAGCCAGCCGTCGGAAATCCGGTTCTGGTCTTCGAGGCCGAAGCCGTCGAGTTGCTCGGCGGTGGAAACTCGTGCGTACTTCGCCACCACGATCGCAGCAGATCCAGGCAGGCATGGGCGTGCCACAATGGGCATGTTCAGTCCTCCGAGACTGTTCCGTTCCCGGGGTGTTGACGCACCGTCGGGAAGGTTTCGGCCTCATGGCGCTCTACCAAGCGCTGTGAGGCCGGTGCCATTTCGCGAAGAGACTACGCCGCGTATACAAGTGCTCGCTGTGGGAATGGGCGGCCCGCCACTCGTTCGTGTGGGGCGGTCGTCGCCTCCGTCTCACAGACGTCTGAAGTGAAGGCGACGAAGCGCCGCCGGCGGAGCCGGGGCCACGGGCGCCGGATACCGTCGTCACGTGAACCGCACCCCACCGCCCGAACTCTTCACCTGGGAGTTCGCCACCGACCCGTACCCCGCCTACGCCTGGCTGAGGGAGCACAGCCCCGTACACCGGACGACCTTGCCCAGCGGTGTGGAGGCGTGGCTCGTCACCCGGTACGCGGACGCACGGCTGGCCCTCGCGGACAGCCGCCTCTCGAAGAATCCGGCGAACCACGCGAAGGACGCCGAGGGCAAGAGCAGGACCGGCATCCCCGGCGAGCGCAGCGCCAACCTCATGACACATCTGCTGAACATCGACCCGCCCGACCACACGAGGCTGCGCCGGCTGGTGTCCAAGGCGTTCACACCCCGGACGATCGCCGCTTTCGGTCCCCGCGTGCAGGAGTTGGCGGACCGGCTCATCGACGACTTCGCGGAGAAGGGGGAGGCCGATCTGATCCATGACTTCGCCTTTCCGCTTCCCATCTACGCCATTTGCGATCTGCTCGGCGTGCCCGAGGAGGACCAGGACGACTTTCGGGACTGGGCGGGCATGATGATCCGGCACGGCGGCGGACCGCGTGGCGGGGTCGCCCGGTCCGTGAAGAAGATCCGCGCCTACCTCGCGGAGCTGATTCGCCGAAAGCGGGAGACTCCCGGCGACGACCTGATCTCCGGACTGATCCGGGCGAGTGACCACGGCGAGCACCTCACCGGGAACGAGGCCGCAGCGATGTGCTTCGTGATCCTCTTCGCCGGTTTCGAGACGACCATCAACCTGATCGGCAACAGCGCCCACGCGTTCTTCCGGAACCCGTCGCAGCGTGCCGTGTTCCAGAGCGCGGTACAGCGAGGCGACGACCGGCTTCTGGACACCGCCGTCGAGGAGCTGCTGCGTTTCGACGGCCCGGTGGAACTGGCCACCTGGCGCTACGCCACGGAAGCGCTCGACATCGGAGGAACGCAGATCCGCGAGGGCGATCCCGTGCTCGTGGTTCTCGCGGCGGCCGACCGCGACCCGGCCCGTTTCCATGAGCCGGAATCGCTCGACCTGTCCCGTCGGGACAACCAGCATCTGGGATACGGGCACGGCATCCACTACTGCCTGGGTGCCCCTCTCGCGCGGCTCGAGGGCCGCACCGCGTTGGAGACCCTGTTCCGTCGCCTGCCCGACGTCCGGCTCGCCGCGGACCCCGACGACCTCCGGTGGCGGGGCGGTCTCATCATGCGCGGCCTCCGCACGCTACCGGTGGAGTTCACGGCGGTGGGTGGTACGCCCGGATGACGAGGGGGCCGCGGGGCTGTCGTTCACTCCCCGACGTTATCCGGTGCCCTCCGCCGTCCTGATGGCGTCCCGGTAGGCGCGGGCCGCGGCGCGCAGGGCGGCCTCCGGGTCGGTGCCGGTCTCCTGGGCGTGGGCGGCGAGGGCGAGGAGGCGGTAGCCGGGGTCGTCGCCCTCGGGGAGGGGGACGTCGAGGCCGGCGGTACGGGCGCGGCTCGTGAGCTTCGCGGCGAGGGCGAGGGCGGGCTGGCCGAGGGGGACCCCGTCGGTGACCGAGGCGCGCTGCTTCTCGATCGCCTTGGTGCGCAGCCAGTGCGCGTGGACGTCCTCCGGGGTCTCGGCGGTCTCGTCGCCGAAGACGTGCGGGTGGCGGTGGATCAGCTTCTCGATCAGTGTGGCGGCGACGTCGTCCAGGGAGAACGGCTCCTGCTCGTCCTCCTCGGCGATGCGCGCGTGGAAGACGACCTGGAGCAGTACGTCGCCCAGCTCCTCGCGCAGTTCCTCGCGGTCGCCGTCCTCGATCGCCTCGACCAGCTCGTACGCCTCCTCGATGGCGTACTTGGCGAGGCCCTTGTGGGTCTTTTGCGAGGTCCACGGGCACTCGGCGCGGATGCGGTCCATGACTTGGACCAGGTCGAGGAGCCGGGCGCCCGGCAGGTCGTACGAACCGGGCAGCAGCTCCAGGTCCGGCATCCGCACCCGCCCCGAACCGGCGAGCCGGGCCAGGCCGTCGGTGAGCGGCTGGTCGGCCTCGCCGCCGGTGACGATCACCACGGTCCGGCCGCCCGCGCAGGCGTCCACCAGCTCCTGGGCGTCGGGCACGCCGGGGGTGACGGTGATGCCGGCCTCACGCAGGTACGGCAGCTGCGGCTGGCCCGGCTCCCCGCAGAGCACCCGGTCGGCGGCGTGCAGTGCCTGCCAGGCGGGCCAGGACAGCAGTCCGGGGGCGACCCGGTGGCTGGCGGTGAGCAGGACGATGCGGCCGGGGTCTTCAGCGTTCACGATGTCGAATCTACCCCGGCCGCGCGGGGCCCCTCAGGCCCCGGCCTCCGCGGCCGACTGGGCGGGCTTGGTGACCTGGGTGATCCAGGGCGCCTTGTAGTCGGCGAGCTGGATCTGCTGGTCGTTCCACTTGCCGAAGCGCGGGTTGACGTCGACCTTCAGCGCCTCGGACGCCTTGGTCAGCGCCTCGCCCATGGCCTTGGTGCCTTCCGGGGTGCTCGGGTCGGCGCCGAGGGCCTGGGCGAGCTTGGTCAGCTGGATCTGCTCGCGCAGGAAGGCGTCGATCTGGCCGGGGGCGAGCCAGCGCTCCTGGAGCACGGCCGCCTGGAGGCCCTTCTCGCCCTGGTACTGGGCGACGGCGGTCTTGCGCATCTGCTGGATCTCCGCGCGGGTCACCGTCACGCCCGCGTCCGCCGACGCCCGGTCCAGGACGCGGTCCAGGATCAGCCCGTGCAGCTTGGCGCGGGCGAGCTGGCCCGACTGGTCGGTGAGCTGGGCGGCCTGCGCGGAGGAGCCCTGCGCCTGGCGGACGTCCGCCACCTGGGCCTGCACGGTGGACACCGTGATCCGGTCCCCGCCCACGACGGCCGCGGCGCCGGGATGGGCCTGGCTGCCGCAGGCGGCGAGAAGCGGCGCTGCGGCGAGCAGCGCGGCGGAGACGGTGAGCGCGGTGCGACGGCGGCGGTGCAAAGGAGCCTCCCGAGGAGATTGTGCGGCGGTGCACAAAGCCTTGCGGTGATCGATGTTAGGCAGTGGAAGTGGTCCGGGCCACTGATTCGACCAACGATTCGGGAGGAGTTGGGGATGTGGCCTGCCAGTGGGTGGCCTCAGCCCGTGCGTTCGACCGGTTTCGGCGGTGTGTCCGGCCGCAGCATGATCGTGCGCGAGACCACGAAGGTGACCGGAATGGCGGCCGCGGCCGCGAGCAGCGGGGCGTAGCGGCTGCTGAATCCGGCCAGGTCGACCAGCAGGTAGACGCCGCCGGTGGTGACGGCGAAGTTCGCCGCGTTGGTGAGCGGGAAGAGGAGGAACTTCCGCCAGGTGGGGCGGGTGCGGTAGGTGACGTACGAGGTGAGGAAGAAGGAGCCGGTCATGCTGAGCGCGAAGGCGAGGGCGTGCGCGGCGAGGTAGGGCAGTACGCGCAGGAGCAGGAGGTAGCAGCCGTAGTACGTGCCGGTGTTCACCGCTCCGACGAGGGCGAAACGTGCCAGTTGTGCCTTGATGGTCATCGTCGTACGAATTCCCGGGTCTCCGGCTCGGGGCTGGGTCCGGGGCCGGGCGCGGGCCTGCGGAGGTGGGTGTTGGTCGCCTTCACCAGGTAGTGCGGGCGGCCCTTGACCTCGTAGTAGATGCGGCCGACGTATTCGCCGACCACTCCGGCCAGCACCATCTGGACGCCGGCGAGGGCGGTGACGACGACGAGCAGGGTGACGTATCCGGGGGTGTCGACGCCTCGCACGAGGGCGACGCCGACGATCCAGGCGGCGTAGGCCAGGGCGAGGGAGGTCAGGAGCAGGCCGAGGTAGAGGGCGGCGCGCAGGGGCTTGTTGTTGAAGGAGAGCAGCCCGTCCAGGCCGTAGTTCAGGAGTTTGCCGAAGGTCCAGGCGGAGCGGCCCTGTTCGCGTGCTGCGTTGTCGTAGCTGAACGTGGTGGTGGGGAAGCCGACCCAGGCGAAGAGGCCCTTGGAGAAGCGGTTGTACTCGGTGAGGGAGAGCACGGCGTCGGCCGCGCGGCGCGAGAGCAGCCGGAAGTCGCCGACTCCGTCGACGAGTTCGACGTCGATGAGCCGGTTGATCAGGCGGTAGTAGGCGCGCGCGGTGAGGGTGCGGGTGACGCGGTCGCCGGCCCGGGTGCGGCGGGCGATGACCTGGTCGTGGCCGCGGGCGTGCTCCTGGAGCATGCGGCCGACGAGTTCGGGCGGGTGCTGGAGGTCGGCGTCCATGAGGACGACGGCGTCCCCCTCGGCGTGCTGGAGGCCGGCCAGCATGGCGGCTTCCTTGCCGAAGTTGCGGCTGAAGGAGACGTACCGGACGCGGGGGTCGGCGGCGGCCAGTTCCCTGATGACCGGGAGGGTCCGGTCCGCGCTTCCGTCGTCCACGTACACCACCTGGAACGCGTGGCCCAGCCGGGACATTTCGTCCGTGACGCGTTCATGGAAGCGTTCGAGGATCTCTTCCTCGTTGAAACAAGGCACCACCAGCGAGATCAGCACTCATGTACATCAACCGGTCGATGTGTCGCCCTCCGAAGCCCGGTGTGGCCGGGGGGCGGCCATCAGGTGAACGGCCTCGCGCCCCTTCCCCCGCCGCCGCTCCTCAACCGCCGCGGACCTGCATCTGGCGTTCCAGTTGGCGGCGCAGTTCGACGGGCAGCGGGTGGTGCGGCCCGTAGGTGCGCTCGGTGTCGTACAGCAGGGACTGGAGCTGGCCGCGTGCGCCTGCGTGGTCGCCGAGCGCGAGGAGCAGTTGCCCGATGCGGTGGCGGATCTCGTAGGAGCGTGCCGGGTCGTTGCCCGTGGCGTACTGGTTCTCGTAGTAGGGCAGGACGGCGCGGTACTCGGCGAGTGCGGCGGCGGGTTCGCCGAGCTGTTCCAGGCACTGGGCGATGTCGCACCGGTAGCCGAGGGTCTGCGGGTCGGCGGGGCCCGCCTGGGTGGCCCGGTCGTCGGCGAGGAGGCGGAGTTCGGGCAGGGCGCGGCGGTACTGGCCGTCGTCCATCAGCGTCGCCGCGTACTGCTTGCGCAGGATGCGGACGACCGGGGAGCCGGGTCCGTGCTGTTCCGCGGCGACGGGGAGGAGCCCGCCGAGCATGTCGACGGCCTGGGTGATGCGGCCCTCGCCGAGCAGCCGTTTGACCTCGTCCACGGCGGCGGCGACGTCCGGGCGGGCGGGTGCCGGGGCGGGCTGGGCGGGTGGCGGGACCGTGGGGCGGTCGGGCCAGGGGGCGTGCGGGCGCAGGAAGGGGCGGGTCGGGTCGAGCGGTCCCGCGGGCGGCCGGGAGCCGAGCGTGGGCAGCAGGGGGGCGAGGTGCTCGTAGACCTCCTGGGCGCCGGCCGGGCGGTGCTGCGGGTCCTTGGCGAGCAGCCGCAGCACGAGCGCTTCCAGGGTCTCGGGGATGTCGGGCCGGATCCGGCGTATGGGCAGCGGGGGCTCGTAGAGGTGGCGGTGCAGCACGCCGAGGGCGGTGGAACCGGCGAACGGCACGTCGCCGCTGAGCAGTTCGTACAGGAGCACGCCGAGTGCGTAGAGGTCGGTGTACGGGCCGACCGCGCCGCCCATCGCCTGCTCGGGGGCCATGTAGGCCGGGGAGCCGATGGGTGAGCCGGTGTGGGTGAGGCGGGTGGTGTCGGTGTCGAGGACGGAGGCGACGCCGAGGTCGAGGACGAGGACGGTGCCGTCCGGGCGGACCATCACATTGCGGGGCTTGAGGTCGCGGTGGACGATCGGCACGGCGTGCACGGCGCTCAGGACGGCGCACAGCTGGGCCGCCACCGCGACGGACCACTGCCAGGGGTAGGGGTCGTGCTCGGCGAGGTGGTCGCCGAGGTCGGCGCCCTCGACGTACTGCATGACGAGGTACAGGTCGTCGCCGTCGCTGCCCGCGTCGTGCACGGTGACCAGGCCCGGGTGGTCGACCTGGGCGGTGACCCGGCATTCGCGGACGAAGCGGCGGCGCAGTTCGTCGGCGGCGTCGCTGCCGATGGGTCCGGTGACCCGGTCGGGGCGCAGCAGTTTGACGGCGACGCGGCGGTCCAGGCGCTGGTCGTAGGCCGTCCAGACCTGGCCCATGCCGCCCTGGCCGAGGATGGTCGCCAGTTCGTACCGCCCGCCGATGAGGCGACCGTTCACCGGCCTTCCTCCTTGCGGAGGTAGTCGCTCAGCTCGTCCAGTTCGGCACGGACCTGGTCGATGCGCTGGGGCTGGGGCTGGGGCTGGTGTTGGGGCTGGGGCTGGTGTTGGGGGGCGGGGGGCTGCTGGGGAGGAGGTGTGGGGTGGGGCTGGTCGTGGGGTTGGGGGCAGCGGGTGAGGGGAAGGGCCACGGGTTGCTGCTGGGGGTGCGGCGGGTAGGGCCGCGGGGTCCCCGTCGTCCCCGTCAGACCGTGCGCCGGGGTGGGCACGGGCACGGTGGTCACGTATCCGTAGCCGGGTGCCGGGTGCGGGAGCGCGGGGCCGCCCTTGCCCGTCAGCCGTGCGTAGTGGCGGATGTCGGCGGTCAGGTAGTGCACGGGGGCGCCGATCATCGCCAGGAGCAGCAGCGGGATGAGCACGTTGTCGATGCCCGTGGCGTCGTCCGATCCGTCCCTGCCGAGGACGGGCAGCAGGACACAGACGAACAGGAACCCGGCAGCGGTCATCCACCAGTCGAAGGCCCTGCGGCGGACGATCGCCAGTCGCAGCAGCGGTGTCCACAGCAGCAGTCCCATGGAGAGCACCGAGAGCGCGGTGAACAGCACGCGCATGGACACGATCCAGGCTCTGCCGGGGACTCGGCGCGGCGCCGTGGGCGGTTGACCCGGGGCGTACATGGCTGCTCCTGGATGCCTGGTGGTGGAACGTCCGCGCGCACAGGGGCGTGCGTGCGGAACCGAGCGTAAGGGGCGACACCGACAGGGGGCCCGGGGTTGTGCGGAACCGTTGTGGTTCCGCTCACTTCCGTGTGACCGTACCGCCTGCCGAGGCGGTAGCCGGGGGCTCACTCCGGGGTGACCGTACCGTCCGTCAGGCCGTCGTACAGGCCCTGGACGAGCTGTCCGCCGAGCCGTCCCGCGAGCCGCAGCGCGTCCTCGAACGCGGCCAGGGCGCGGAAGCGTTCGCCGTAGCGCTGCTGTTCGGCCAGGGGCAGGCGCGGCAGTTGGAGGCGGCGGGCGTCGAGCCGGGTCGCTGTGGAGGCGTGGCTGCTGGCCTGGCGGTTGTTGGTGGTGCCGCGCAGGAAGCCGGCGAGGAACCACGGGTCGAGGACGGCGGGGTCGGGGCGCAGCAGCTGGAGGTTGCGGCCGAGCGCGGCGCCGGCGGTGGCCTCGTCCACGACGCGGACGACGGTGACGCCGCCGAGTACGGGGACGACGACGTCTCCCGGCGCGACGAGGACGGGTTCCTCGGGCGTTCCTTCGGCGGGCAGGCTCCCGGAGGGGGCGGTGGCGGCGAGCACGTCGTGCTCGGTGAGGACGGGTCCTTCGCCGGTGCCGGTGCCGCCGTGGCGGAGCTGGAGGGCGCCGGCGCGGGCGAGTTCGCCGATGGTGGTGAGCGGGCGGTGCGCGGGGGTGGCGAGGGCCGGGGGCGGCGGGGTGAGCCCGGAGGCGAGTTGGAGGGTCCGGGTCAGCCGCTCCCGTACGCCGGCCAGCTCGGCGGGCCCGCCGGTGGCGGCGGGGGACGGCAGGTGGCGGGCGGGGGCGAGGTCGACGTCGTCGTCGAGGAGTTCGATGACGGGGACGATCCGGGAGGCGCCGGGCGCTTCGCGGTGGCCGTCGGCGGCCTGTTCTCGTTGTCCGTCGGCGTCCGGTTCCTCTCGCTGTCCGTCGTACGTCTGCCAGGCGTCGAGTACGGCGCGGCGCAGGGCCGGCCAGTCGGGCCGGTCGCGGCCGCCGCGGTCGGCGCTCTGTTCGGCGGGCTCGGCTGTGTCGACCAGCAGCAGTTCGGGCGTGGGGTGCGGGTCGGCGCCCGGCTTGCGCAGGACCCACAGGTGCAGCGGGATGCCGTACGGGGGTGCGGCGCCGGCCGGCAGGGCGATGACGGCGCGCAGTGCGCCCCGGCGCAGCAGGTCGGCGCGGATGCGGCGGCCGGAGCGGCGCGAGGCGGCGGCGGGCGGCATCAGCAGGACGGCGGTGCCGCCGTCCCGCAGCCGGGCCAGCGCGTGCTGCACCCAGGCGAGTTCGGACTCGGTGCGGGCGGGGAAGCCGTACTCCCAGCGGGGGTCGTAGGCGAGTTCGTCGTGGCCCCAGTTGCGCTCGTTGAACGGGGGGTGGCAGAGCACCGCGTCTGCGGCGAGGCGGGGGAAGGCGTCGGTGCGCAGGGTGTCCCCGGTCCGCACGTCGAGCGTGCACTCGGCGGGGGCGGTGCGCAGGGCGAGGCGGAGCGCGGTGAGGGCGGCGAGGTCGGGGTCGCTCTCCTGGCCGTGGAGGGCGGTGGCGCAGGGGGCGGCGACGAGCAGCGCGCCGGTGCCCGTCGCCGGGTCGAGGACGGTGCGCACGTCCGGGTGGTCCGCGCCGGCCAGGGCCGCCATCAGTTCGGCGAGTCCGGGCGGGGTGAGCGTGTACTGGCGCGGGTTGGCGTCGAGCTGCCGGCCGAGCAGGAACTCGTACGTCTCCCGGGCGCCGGTCTCGGCGGCCAGCTCGGCGGCGCCGCGCAGGAGGGGTACGGACGGCAGGAGTTCGTCCCGGTCCGGGGTGCGCACCGCGCGCCCGTTCCCGGCGGGTCCGAAGCGGCCGGTGAGCGCGTCGTCGAGTGCGAGGGAGAGCACGCCGGCCATGCGCGTGTCGGACACGCCGGTGATCTCGCGCCAGGCCCTCGGGCTCCGGTCCGCGACGAGCAGGGCGCAGCCGACGTGGACCAGGGCGGTGACGGCGCCCGCGGGGTGGCCGGCCAGCTGCTGCCAGACGCGTTCCCGGAGCGGGACCTCGACGAGCTTGCCCTGGTCGCGCAGCCATCGTTCGACCTCGGACAGGGCGAAGGACGGGCTGGTCTCGGTGCCGCCGACGGGCTGGGGGAAGTCGGCGTGCCTCCGGCGCCAGTTGCTGACGGCGGCACGCCCCACGCCCGCCAGGCGGGCGATCCCGGCGGCGGTCACCTCTGTCGCGTTCTCCGGCACTTGCTGCTCCCTGGTGCTCGTACCGCTTCGGCCCGTGCGTGCGCCCTGCCGTGGGCGCATCGGCTGCTGTGCGGGCGAGCATACCGATCCGTTCACAGCGCACGATTCACAGCGTGCACCACCCCGTTCGTCGTGAACCGTGTTGACTCGGTTCACACATGATGATGTCATTGACCTGTCGCTGCACGAGGCGACATGTGGATCCGCTCACAACTCATCCCGCACTTGCCGAAGGGCACAGCCATGTCCCAGTACACGCAGCCGCCGCAGCCCCCGTACTCCCAGCCGCAGCAGCCGTACACACCCGACCGGACCCCCGGCGTCCGCCCCGCGCGCAACGGGCTGGGGGTGGCGGCCCTGATCCTCGGGCTCATCGGCGCCGTCTCCGGCCTGATCCCGTTCCTGTTCTGGCTGGCGGGCATCCTCGGCACGATCGCTCTGGTCCTGGGCCTGGTCGGCCGGGGCCGCGCCAAGAGGGGCGAGGCGACGAACAAGAACATGGCGACGTTCGGGACGGTCCTCGCGCTGATCGCGCTGATCCTCTCGGTGGTCGGCGCGGTGATCACGTTCAAGGCGGTCGGCGACGCGGTGGACGACCTGAACAAGGCGGTGTCGGACACGACGGCGTCCGCGAAGCCGAAGGCGGGCGGTGACACGGGCAAGGGGAAGCCGAAGGGCGGCGAGGAGAAGAAGCCCGCCGAAGAGGCACTGGAGGAGGGCGACTCGGCGGTGTACGACGACGACCTCACGGTCACGGTCGGCGACGCGACCAAGTACTCCCCCGGTGAGTTCGCGATCGGTCACACCAAGGGCAACAAGGCCTACCGGGTCGCCGTCGTCATCGAGAACGCGGGCAAGGAGAAGTTCGACTCCACGCTCGTCAGCGTCGAGGCGCGCGCCGGGGAGGACGGGGTCGACGCCGAGCAGATCTTCGACGACAAGGTCGGCCAGGGCTTCAGCGGCACGGTCCTGCCGGGCAAGAAGGTCACGGTCCTCTTCGCCTTCGACTCGCCGGCCGACGCCAAAAGCCTGACCGTCGAGGTCAACCCCGGCTTCACGTACGACGCGACGCAGTGGGACCTGAAGCTCTGACCCGCGGGGCGCGCGCGGCCCGCGCGGAACCCGCCCTCCCCGGGGCGGGTTCCGCGCCTTCCGCCCGTTCGCTCACCCCTCGCGGTCCCCCGGCCAGGCGGCCAGCGCCAGCTCGGCGATCTCGGCCAGTTCATCCGGTCCGGCCCCGTCGCAGGACCGCTGCGACATGCCCTGGATGATCGTCGCGAAGTACCCGGCGAGGGCCCGGGGGTTCACCCGCTCCGGCAGCTCGCCCGTGCGCTGCGCGGCCCGCAGCCGCGACTCCCAGGCCACGAGGTTGGCGTTGCGCAGGCCCTTCAGACGCGCGCCCACCTCGGCGTCCTGAGGGGCGACGTTCGCGGCGGCGGTGATCGTCATGCAGCCCGCCGGGTGCGAGGGGTCGGCGTAGATCCGCGCCGCCTCCCGCAGGATGCGCGCGAACGCGCGGTAGGCCGTGGGCTCCTCCTCCAGGGCCGCCCCCATGAAGGTCCCGGCCGGCGTCCTCCCGTACGCGGCGACCGACTCCTCGAAGAGCGAGCGCTTGTCGCCGAACGCGGCGTAGAGGCTCGCGGGCCTGATGCCCATCGCCTCCGTCAGCTCACCGATCGAGGTCGCGCCGTAGCCGCGCTCCCAGAACAGCCGGACCGCCGCCGCGAGAGCGGCGTCCCGGTCGAAGGAACGCGGACGGCCGCGCGTCGCACCTGCTTCTCCCATGCCCCCCATTCTAGAGCGCCCGCTCAACAACTCGTGCTAGGTTATTTCTGGAACGATCACTCAACAAATTGGTGAGGGGTAACAGCCATGCGTACGAACGGGCTTGAGGGCAAGGTCGCACTGGTCACCGGCGGCAGCCGCGGCATCGGCCGGGGCATCGCGGAACGGCTGGGCCGGGACGGCGCCGTCGTCGCCGTCGCCTACGCCCGGGACGCGAGGGCGGCCGACGAGGTCGTCGACGTCATCCGCAAGAACGGCGGCGCCGCGTTCCCGGTCCGCGCCGAGCTGGGCGCGCACGGCGACGCGGCCGCGCTGTGGGAGGCGTTCGACGAGCAGGTCACCGCGCACGCGCCCGGCGGCGGCGTGGACATCATCATGAACAATGCCGCGTCGGGCCTCTACTCCGAGCTGTCCTCACTCACCGAGGAGGCGTTCGACGCGGTCTTCGCCGTCAACGTCCGGGCGCCGTTCTTCATCGTCCGCCACGGGCTGGACCGGCTGCGCGACGGCGGCCGGATCATCAACATATCCAGCGGCGCCGCCCGCATCGCCATGCCGGAGATCATCGCCTACAGCGCGACGAAGAGCGCCCTGGACAACTTCACACTGACCCTCGCCAAGGAGCTGGGCCCGCGCCGCATCACGGTCAACTCGGTGGCCCCCGGCATCATCGACACCGACATCAACGCGGACTGGCTGCGCGGCAACGCCGAGGCCGAGGCCCAGGCGGCGTCCCTGGCCGCACTGGGCCGGGTCGGCCGGCCCGAGGACGTCGCGGACATCGTGGCGTTCCTCGCCTCGGACGACTCCCGCTGGATGACCGGCCGGGTGCTCGACGCGACGGGGGGCTCGGGGCTCTGACCACGAGGGCCCGGCACCGGCGTCCGGCCCGGCCGTGCCCGGACCTCCCGGGGCCGGCCTCGGCAGGTCCGGCCCGTCCGGACCTCCCGCGTCACCCCCCGCACTGCCGCAGCATCATCTCCTTGTCCGCGCTCGTCACCGGCAGTTCGTACTTCAGCGAGACCTGGGCGAAGCGCAGCGCGTACGCGCACCGCACCGGCTTGTACGGCGGGAGCCAGGTCGCGGGGCCCGAGTCGCGTTTGGCGTTGTTGGCCGGGCCGTCCACCGGGATGAGGTTGAGGGGGTCGTTGGCGATCTGCTGCCGCTTGGCCTCGTTCCAGTGGGCGGCGCCCATCTGCCAGTCGTACGACAGCGGCATGACGTGGTCGATCTGCACCTTGGTGGCTTCCTGCTTACGCCACTCGATGGTCTTGCCGGTGTACGGGTCCTTGAGGGTCATGGAGACGACCACGCAGTCCGAGCCGGAGCGGAGTTCGATGTCCTTGCCGTCGCGGGCGAGCAGGTCGTTGCGGGTGTCGCAGCCGTTGCGGGACAGGGGGATGCCGTCCACCGAGTCCTTCCACGCGTACCCGAACTTGTCGCGCTTGTAACCCGTCTTGGGGCCCCGGCCCTTGGTCGCGACCTTCTCGATGACCTTGCGGGCCGCCGCCCGGTCCGCGTCCGAGGTGAGGGGCGCGAGGCCCGGCTTCGTACCGTCGGCGTTCGCCAGCGGGCTGGCACCGAAACCGGTGACGGACTGACCGCCGCCGTCGGCGGCGCCGCCGGAGCGGTCGGCGCCCGAAGTGACCTGCTCGGGGTCACAACCGCTCAGGGCCAGCGTGGCCGTCACGGCCAGGGCGGGCACCATCATCCGAGACACGCGGAGGGATATCACTCGTAAGCCGTCCTGACGGGGAGAAAGCCGAACCGACCCGGGAATCCTACGGATGTCTTCCCCGTCAGGGGCGGTTCCAGGCCTCCGGCCGCCTCCGGTGCGGCCCGGATCACACCTTTCCGATGCCGAGCGTCGTCTCCGAAGGCAGCAGCCCGGATCCGATCGCCGCCACCCACAGCGGCCCGAGCAGCGCGACGAGCCGCTCCCGCTCCGTCTCGCCGAGCACCCGCCACGGGGCGGCCGCCGCCTCATCGGTGCGGCGCTCGACCTCGGCCCGCAGGGCGCGGCCGGCCTCGGTCGCCGTCCCGTCCCCCGCCACCAGCCCCCGCTTCTCCAGCCGCTGGAGCGCGTCCTGCCACTCCCCCTCGCTCCATCCCCGACTGGCGAACACCTCGGGGCGGGCGGCGCCGATCGCCGCGAAGGACACCAGTGACTCGACCGGGTCGAGCCCGGCGTGCACGAGTGCGGCGAGGTGGCCGTCGCCCCGGTGTTCGCGCAGGACGGTCGCCGCGTGCCAGAGGGCGAGGTGGGGTTCGTCCGGCCACGGGAGCGCGGCGTCGGCCGCGGCGAGCGGCCGGTCCGCCGTGTCGGCGGCCTCCGCGACGCGCCGCAGCAGTGCGGCGGCCTCGGCGGTACCCGGCGCGGTGGCCTCCTCGCCCAGCAGCGTGCGGTACGCGCGGTCGACGGCACGCCCGCGGGCGGCGAGCACCGCCTCCGGCGAGGCCACGGACCAGATTCCCGGGACGTGGGCGCCCACCATGCGCGGGCTGAAGCTGAAGAAGGTCTCCCCGACCCGGCCCGCCCCGGCCTCCCCGAGCGGCGCCGCCCGCCAGGCGAAATAGCTCGGCCAGCGCTCGTCGACGGCGTACCCGAGGGCCGCGGCCTCCTCGAAGGCCTCCGGGGCGTAGTAGAGAACAGCGTGCAGGGGCTCCAGCAGGTGCCACATCTGCCGTACGCGACCCAACTCCTCGGACATGTCTCCGCCTTCCGCGACGCGTGGAATATCTAGTCATTGACAAGATTGAGTCTCCAGAGTGCGCCCCCGCGGCGAACTTGTCAATGACTAGATCGCGCGTACCCTGCTGTTCATGACCAGTGACCGCGCCTACCACCACGGCGACCTGCGGCGGGCCGTCCTCACCGCCGCCCTCGACGTCATCCGCACCGAGGGCCCCGCCGCGCTGAGCCTGCGCGACCTGGCCCGCCGGGCCGGCGTCTCGCACGCTGCCCCCGCCCACCACTTCAAGGACCGCACGGGCCTGCTCACCGCCATCGCCGCCGAGGGCTACGACCTCTTCGCCGACGCCCTGGCCGCCGCCCCCGACCTGCGCGAACGAGGCGTGCGCTACGTACGCTTCGCCGCCGAGCACCCGGCCCACTTCCAGGTGATGTTCCAGCCGGACCTCTGCCGCGACGACGACCCGGACCTCCAGGCCGCGAAGGCCCGCGCCACGGCCGAACTCCGCGCGGGCGTCGCCACCCTCGCCCCCACCGACACCCCCCGCCTGACAGGCGTGGCCGCCTGGTCCCTCGCCCACGGCTTCGCCACCCTGCTCCTCAGCGGCAACCTGGACGCCGCGGTGGGCGACCGCGACCCGGAGGAGGTGTTCCGGTCACTGACGGGGCTGCTGTTCACGCCGGACGGGGGGTAGGGGGCGGGACGCCCCGGCCGCCGGGTCACCACTGGCCCCGGGTGGGCACGGTCAGCCGATCCTCATCTCGTAGCGCAGCTTCTGGCGTCGTGGGGGCATGGCCATGACGTCGACCTGAATGGGCCGGTCCGCTCCGTCCAGGGTGAGGCGCGTCAGCTGTAGTACGGGATCGCCCGCCGCCACCCACAACTGCTCGGCCTCGTGTGCGGTGGCGGACCGCGCGGTCACCTCCTCGCGTACGCGCACGCCCGTATGGCCCAGCTCCGCCAGGAGCGCGACCGCACCGCCCGGGATCTTGGCCGTACCGGCGAGGCCGGTGCCTCGGGCGATGTCCAGCGGGTAGTAGGTGTCCGTCAACTCGCACGGCTCGCCGTCGAGATACATGATCCTGCGCCGGGCGACGACACTCCTCCCGGCCGGCACCCCCAGCAGCCGGGCGACCTCGTCCGGCGCCGCCACCTCCCCGGCCCGGACGATGCGCTGACTGCCCCGCCGGCCCCCGGCCGCGGCCTCGGCCGCCCAGACGTCCCCCCGAGCGCCGGGGGGCGGGGCGAGGTAGGGCGTCGATGTACCGACCCATTCGTTACCGCCCATGTCCTTCTCCTCCGCAGCCCGCGCCGACACGACACCCCAGCCTGCCTCAGACCGCCTCCGTGTCCCGCCCGGCCACGGGTGCGGTGTCCGCCTCCCCCGCCCCGAACGTCCCCGCGTCCACCCCGTCCAGCGACCGGATGCGCGGGATCGGGGAGGGCAGGAGCCAGAGCAGGGACAGGCAGCCGCCCGCCGCTGCGATCAGGAGGGTGGGGCGCAGGCCGAGGAGGGTGGCGAGGGCGCCGCCGGCCACGGCGCCCAGGGGGCGCACCCCGTAGTTGACCGTGCCGAACGCGCCCGCGACGCGGCTGCGCAGGTGGTCCGGGATCACCGCGGCCTGGAGGGAGTTGAGGTTGATGTCGAACAGCATGACGCCGAAGCCCGAGAGGAACTCCGAGCCGGCCAGCGTGGCGGCGCGGAGCCAGAGAGGGCCGTCCGCGACGGCGGCGAGGGCGATCGGGGCGGGGAAGAGGACCGCGCCCACGAGGATGCCCCGGCCGATCCCGATCCGGCGCGAGATGCGCGGCGCGCTCACCGCTCCGAGCAGCGCGCCGGTCGCCCCGATTCCCAGAGCGAGGCCGATCGCGCCGGCCGACAGGCCGAGGCCGCGCGTGGCGAACAGGACCACCAGGCCGCTGCCCGCGACGAACGTGAAGAAGTTGACCGTCGTCGCGCAGCCGAGGGAGGCCCGGAGCACCGGGTGGCGCACCACGAACGCCAGGCCCTCGCGGGCGCGTCGCAGCAGCGGGGGCGCCGCCTCGCCGGTCGTGGGCGCCTCCTCCTGGACCGGGATGCGGCCGATCAGCACCGCCGACACCAGGAACGTCAGCGCGTCCACCACGATCGCGACGGGTGCCGTCAGCGCCTGGATCAGCGCGCCGCCGATCGCGGGTCCCGCCACGTAGGAGGCCGAACGGCTGGTGCTGATCTTGCTGTTCGCGTCCACGTAGGACGTCCTCGGCACGAGCCGGACGAAGAACGGCGGGTACGCGGTGTTGAACAGCACCTCGCCCGCGCCCGCCAGGACCGCCACGAGGTACAGCTGCGGCAGCGTCACCGTCCCGAGGACGTACGCCACCGGCAGGCTCAGCAGCACCGCCGCGCGCAGGACGTCGGCGAGCACCATCAGGCGGCGTTTGCGCGGGCGTTGGTCCACCCACGCGCCCAGGAAGATCCCGAGCAGATTCGGCGCCCATATCAGGGCGGTCAGCCACGCCACCTGGTTGGCCGAGGCTCCCAGGGCGCTGACCGCGATCAGCGGCAGGGCCAGTTCCGTGATCCGGTCACCGAACTGCGAGACCGTGTTCCCGGCCCAGAAGCGGGTGAAACGCCGGTCCCTCCAGAGTGACAGCGCCCTCGCGGGCGGGGATATGCCGGGTGGTTGCGGGGAGGACTCCGGCGGTTGCGGGGAGGACTCCGGCGACTGCTCCGCGCCGGCGCTCATGACGTCCGCCCGCGCGTCCTGCCTTCTCCGGCCGCACCGCCGTCGTCTCCGCCGCTGCCTCCCCCGCCGTCTCCGCCGTCGTCCCTGCCGTCGTCTCCGCCGCCGTCTCCGCCCTCGCCGTCCGGCAGGACGTACCGCAGCATCACCACGCCCCGGCTCCCCTCGGGCCGATCGGCCGGGTCGCGGGTGACGTACGGGGCGAGCACGCGCTCGATGCCCTCGTGGATCGCGGCGAGTTCCTCCGCTGTCACCGTGACCCGGGTGTTGGCCAGGCCGGCGGCCTCGCGCCACGTCGGGTCGAGACCGGGCTCGGTCTCGGCGGCCCAGCGGGCCGGGAGGTCCCCGTAGCGCAGGAACATCTGGCGGGAGAGTTCCCGCGCGGCGGACAGGCTCTCGGTGTCCGCCGGGTCCTGGGACGCCTCGAAGCGGAAGCCGCGGGCCGCCGCCTCCCAGCGCCGGCTGCGGCGGTCGGGGCCGGGCTCGCTGTCGCGGACCAGGCCGAACGTCGCGAGGTGGCGCAGATGCCAGCTGGTCACCGACGGGGTCGCCCCCACGTACGGTGCCAGCTCGGTCGCGGTCGCCGGTCCGTCGCGGCCCAGCCGTTCGAGGATCGCGAGGCGCACCGGGTGCGCCAGGGCCCGCATTGCCTGCGGGTCGGTGATTTCGAGGTCGCCCATGCGGTTGCTGGAGTCCATGACGTGAGAGTGTCCTCTCACATAATGTGAGAGTCAACTCTCACAACTGGACTCCAGCAGACAGGCCGGGCCTTACGACCCCAGGATCGTCGTCAGGAACTCCCCCGTCCACGCCAGGAGTTCACGCCCCACGACCGGCTTGCCGCCGATCTTGCCCGTCGTCGGGCGCGGGACCAGGATCTGGTGGAGGGCCGGCTTGATGACCGTCTTGGGGTACAGACGCTTGAGCCGCAGCTCCTGCGACTCGCGCAGCTCCACCGGCGCGAACCGGATGTTCGGACCCTGGAGCACGATGTCGCCGACCCCGCAGGCGCGGGCCAGCATCCGCAGGCCGGCCACCAGGAGCAGGTTCTCGACCGGCTCCGGGAGCTTGCCGTAGCGGTCGGTCAGCTCCTCGCGGACCGCCTTGATGTCGTCCTCCGAGGAGGCCGAGGCGATGGCCCGGTACGCCTGGAGGCGCAGCCGCTCGCCGGGGGCGTAGTCGTGCGGGACGTGCGCGTCGACCGGGAGCTCGATCTTGACCTCCAGCGGCGGCTCCTCCTCCACACCGCCCTCCAGGGACGCCCGGTAGTCCGCGACCGCCTCGCCCACCATGCGTACGTACAGGTCGAAGCCGACGCCCGCGATGTGGCCGGACTGCTCGCCGCCCAGCAGGTTGCCCGCGCCCCGGATCTCCAGGTCCTTCATGGCCACGTACATGCCCGCGCCCATCTCGGTGTGCTGGGCGATGGTGGCCAGGCGTTCGTGGGCGGTCTCGGTGAGCGGCTTCTCCGGGGGGTAGAGGAAGTAGGCGTAGCCGCGGTCGCGGCCACGGCCGACGCGGCCGCGCAGCTGGTGGAGCTGGGAGAGGCCGAAGTTGTCGCCGCGCTCCACGATCAGGGTGTTGGCGTTGGAGATGTCGATGCCGGATTCCACGATCGTCGTGGAGACCAGCACGTCGAACTTCTTCTCCCAGAAGTCCACCACCACCTGCTCCAGGGCCTGTTCGGACATCTGGCCGTGGGCCGTCGCGATCCGGGCCTCCGGGACGATCTCGCGGAGGCGGGCGGCGGCGCGGTCGATCGACTCGACCCGGTTGTGGATGTAGAACGCCTGGCCCTCGCGCAGCAGTTCACGCCGGATGGCGGCGCCGATCTGCTTCTCCTCGTACGGGCCGACGAAGGTGAGGACCGGGTGGCGCTCCTCCGGCGGGGTGGTGATGGTCGACATCTCGCGGATGCCGGTCACCGCCATTTCGAGCGTACGGGGGATGGGCGTCGCGGACATGGTCAGGACGTCCACGTTGGCGCGGAGCTTCTTCAGCTGCTCCTTGTGCTCGACGCCGAAGCGCTGCTCCTCGTCCACGATGACCAGGCCCAGGTCCTTGAACTTCGTCTCCGAGGAGAAGAGCCGGTGGGTGCCGATGACCAGGTCGACCGAGCCCTCCCGGAGCCCTTCGAGGGTCGCCTTGGACTCGGACTCCGACTGGAAGCGGCTCAGCGCGCGTACGTTGACGGGGAACTGGGAATAGCGCTCGGTGAACGTGCCGTAGTGCTGCTGGACCAGGAGCGTGGTGGGGACGAGGACGGCGACCTGCTTCCCGTCCTGGACCGCCTTGAACGCCGCCCGGACCGCGATCTCCGTCTTGCCGTAGCCGACGTCTCCGCAGATCAGCCGGTCCATCGGGACCGACTTCTCCATGTCCTCCTTGACCTCGGCGATCGTCGTGAGCTGGTCGGGCGTCTCCACGTACGGGAAGGCGTCCTCCAGCTCGCGCTGCCAGGGCGTGTCCGGGGCGAAGGTGTGGCCGGGGGCCGCCATCCGGGCCGAGTACAGCTTGATCAGGTCGGCGGCGATCTCCTTGACCGCCTTCTTGGCGCGCGCCTTCGTCTTGGTCCAGTCCGCGCCGCCGAGCCGGTGCAGGGTCGGGGCCTCGCCGCCGACGTACTTGGTGACCTGTTCCAGCTGGTCGGTGGGGATGTACAGCCGGTCGCCGGGCTGACCGCGCTTGGCGGGGGCGTATTCGACGAGCAGGTACTCGCGGGTGGCGCCCTGGACCGTGCGCTGCACCATCTCGATGTAGCGGCCCACGCCGTGCTGCTCGTGGACGATGTAGTCGCCCGCCTCCAGCGTCAGCGGGTCGATGGTCTTGCGGCGCCGGACCGGCATCCGGCCCAGGTCCTTGGTGGCGGTGCGCTGTCCGGTGAGGTCGGTCTCGGTGAGGACGGCGAGCTTCAGTCCGGCGTGGACGAAGCCGTGGTCGATGGCCCCGCAGGAGACGTGCACGACGGACGGGGAGATCTCGCCGAGGTCCGGGTCGAGCCGGGCCGCGATCCCCTCGCCGCCCAGCATCTCGACGGTACGGGAGGCGAGCCCCTGGCCCTCGGTGACGTACACCGTGCGCCAGCCGTCGGCCAGCCGCCCCTTGGTGTCGGCGAAGGCCCGCGCGGTGTCCCCCCGGTACGCCTCGGGGGCCTGCATCCCGAGCGACAGCGTGTCCGCGTCCAGCTCCGCGTCGGCGGCGAACGGAGAGATCGACCACCACATCATGTCCAGCTCACGGGCCCGGTCACGGACCTCCGCGATGCCGCGCAGCGAGGCCGCGCCGACGTCGATCGGGGCCTCGCCGCCGCCCGCCGACGCCGCCCAGGACGCCTGGAGGAACTCCTGACTGGTGGCGACCAGGTCCGCGGCCCGGGTGCGGACCCGCTCCGGGTCGCACACCACGGCCATCGAGCCCCCGGGCAGCACGTCGAGCAGCAGCTCCATGTCGTCCACGAGGACCGGGGCCAGGGACTCCATGCCCTCGACCGCGATGCCCTGGGCGATCTTGTCGAGGAGTTCGCCCAGCTCGGGGTGGGCCTCGGCGAGCGCGGCGGCCCGCTCGCGCACCTGGTCGGTCAGCAGCAGCTCACGGCAGGGCGGCGCCCACAGACCGTGCTCGGCGACTTCGAGCGACCGCTGGTCGGCGATCTTGAAGTAGCGGATCTCCTCGACGTCGTCGCCCCAGAACTCCACCCGCAGCGGATGCTCCTCGGTCGGCGGGAACACGTCCAGGATGCCGCCGCGCACGGCGAACTCGCCGCGCTTCTCGACCAGTTCGACCCGAGCGTACGCGGCTGCCGCCAGCGCCTCGACGATCTCGCCGAGGTCGGCGTTCTGCCCGGTCCGCAGCGATACGGGCTCCAGGTCGGCGAGCCCCTTGACCTGCGGCTGGAGCACCGAACGGATCGGCGCGACGACGACCGAGACGGGCCCGGTCTCCGGGTCGTCGGCCCGGGGGTGCGCCAGGCGCCGCAGCACGGCCAGCCGGCGGCCCACGGTGTCGGAGCGGGGCGAGAGGCGCTCGTGCGGCAGGGTCTCCCAGGACGGGAACTCCGCGATCGTGTCCGGCGGCAGCATGGTGCGCAGCGCGGCGGCCAGGTCCTCCGCCTCCCGCCCGGTCGCGGTGACGGCGAGCACGGTCCTGCCCGTGTCCCGGGCCAGCGCGGCCACGGTGAAGGGCCGCGCGGCCGGCGGGCCCACCAGGTCGATGTGCATCCGGTGGCCGTCACCGGCGGCCTTCACCGCTTCGTCGAGCGCCGGATCACGTACGACGACATCCAGCAGACCGTGCAGGCTCATGAAGGGCTTCCGTCCGGGTGAGAAAAGTGGGCTCCGACAGCCGGCTGCCGCCAGGGCACGCTGCCCCGGGGGCAACGCGAAGGGCCCGACGCGTAGCACGAGCCGGGGTTCCAAGCGTACGACTCCGGACCGGCAGCCGCTTGCGCGACAGGGGCGCCGCCCGTCCCGGACGTGCGCACGCGCCCCGGCCCCGGACGGCTCCCCGGCCGCACGCGATCCGGCCCCGGCGCGTTCGGAGGAACGCGCCGGGGCCGGATTCGTCAGTCTGCGGGCGCCCGCCTCACCCGTCCGTGGCGATCGCGTTCAGCACGTTCATCCGGCCGGCCCGGAAGGCCGGGACCAGGGCGGCGAACAGACCGACGAAGGCGGAGGCGACGAACACCGTGATGATGGTCGGCCACGGGATCTCCAGGACCCCCAGGCCCTCCAGGGCCAGCAGCTTCTGGGCCGAGGTGCCCCAGCCCATGCCCAGGCCGAGGCCGAGCAGGGCGCCGAACAGGGCGATGACCACGGACTCCAGCCGGATCATCCGGCGCAGCTGGCGGCGGGAGAGGCCGATGGCGCGCATCAGGCCGATCTCACGGGTCCGCTCGACGACCGAGAGGGCCAGGGTGTTCACCACTCCGAGGACCGCGACGATGATCGCCAGGGCGAGCAGGCCGTACACGACGTTCAGGAGCTGGCCGATCTGGTCCTTCAGGTCCTGCTTGAAGTCGGCCTGGTTCTGCACCTTGTACTGCGGGTACTTCGCGATGGAGCTCTTGAGCGCGGCGTAGGCCGCCTTCTCCTCGCCGTCCTTCGCCTTGGCGAACATGATCATGTTCTGCGGCATCTGGTCGGCGGCCACGTACCGCTGGGCGGTCGCCATGCCGATGTACATCGCGCCCTGGTCCAGGCTCGTGTCGTCCGAGGTGATCGCGGCGACCTTCAGCTTCGCCTCGTCGCCCGACTTGAACGCGACGGTGATCGTGTCACCGGTCTTGATGTGGTGCGCCTCGGCGTAGTCGCTGCCGACCGACATGGCGTCCTTGCCGTACGCCTTCTCCAGGTCACCGGAGAGGACCTCGCGCCGCACGTCCTGCCGGTAGGTCGGGTCGGCCGCCGTGAGGTGCTCGTCCTGGGACTTGCCGTCGGGGCCGGTGATCTTGGCGGAGACGACCTTGTAGTGCGTGAGGTGGTCGATGCCGGGTGCCTTCGCCAGGGCCTCGGCGGCCTGCGGGACGATGAGCTGGCCGTTGGACGCCTGGACGATGAAGTCCGCGCCGACCGACTTGTCCAGCTCGTCGGTGGCCGAGGCGACCATGGAGGAGCCGACCACGGACAGGCAGGCCACCAGGGCCAGGCCGATCATCAGGGCCGCGCCGGTCGCGCCGGTGCGGCGCGGGTTGCGCAGCGCGTTGCGCTCGGCCAGCCGGCCGACGGGGCCGAAGAACCGCAGGAGTACGGCGCTGAGGGCCCGTACGACGAACCCGGCGAGCAGCGGGCCGATGATGATGAAGCCGATGAGGCTGAGGACCACGCCGAGGCCCAGGAAGCCGGAGCCGTCGCTCGCCTTGTCGACCTGCGTCGTCCACCACAGGCACACGGCGCCGATGCCGGTGACGACCAGGCCGATACCGGCCCTGACCCATCCGGACCTGGCGTCGGCCGGGGTTCCGGCGTCGCGCAGGGCGGCCATGGGCGAGACCTTGCCGGCCCGGCGGGCGGGGATGTAGGCGGCGAGGACGGTGACGATGATGCCGAGCGCGAGGCCGGTCACCGGAGTCGTCCAGGCGATGGTGAGGTCGTCGGTGGACAGCTCCATGCCGACGGCGCCCATGACCTTCATCAGGCCGACGGCGAGCCCGATCCCGGCGCCGACGCCGAGGATCGATCCGAAGATGCCCAGGAGCACCGCTTCCAGCAGCACCGACCGGTTGACCTGCTCACGGCTGGAGCCGATGGCCCGCATCAGGCCGATCTCGCGGGTCCGCTGGGCGACCAGCATGGAGAAGGTGTTGACGATGAGGAAGATGCCGACGAGGAAGGCGATCCCGGCGAAGCCGAGCATGGCGTACTTCATGACGTCGAGGAACGACCCCATGGAGTCCTTGTTCTCGGCGGCCGACTCCTCCTGCGTGAGGATCTTGTACGCGGCCGAGCCGGCGAGCTCCTCGGCCACGTTCTGCTTCAACCGGACGTCGCTGAAGCCCGGTTCGGCGGTGATGGAGATGTGCGAGAAGACATCGGGGGCGCCGAGGAGGTAACGCTGGGCGGTGGCGGTGTCGAGGTAGACGACGGCCGCGCCGGGGTTGGTCACCTTGAAGGCGGCGATGCCGCTGATCTTGCCCGTGACGTCGCCGTTGGCCGCGATGGTGCGCAGCTCGTCGCCGATCTTCAGATCGTGCTTCTCGGCGGTGTCGGCGTCCACCATGACCTCGGCGGGGCCGCGCGGGGCGTGGCCGGAGGTGATCTCCATGGACCGCAGGTCGTTCTGCGTCCAGTTGCCCGCGAGGGTCGGGGCGCCGGTGTCGGAGCCCATGTTCTTGTTGTGGCTGTCGACGACGGTGACGGCCGCGGTGGAGATTCCGCCCTCCGCCTTCTTCACCCCGTCCACCTTGTCGAGCCGGTCGAGAACGGAGGCGGGCACCGATTCCGGTTTGCCGTTCTCCGGGATGTCGTCGACCTTGGCCTTCTTGGGGCTGACGGTGACATCGGCGGAGGTGGCGGCGAAGAGCTTGTCGAACGTGGTGTTCATCGTGTCGGTGAAGACGAGCGTCCCGCAGACGAACGCCACCGACAGCAGGACCGCGACGGCGGAGAGCGCCATGCGTCCCTTGTGCGCGAAGAAGTTGCGCATCGAGGTCTTCCACACGGTCATGAGGTCCGCCCGCGCGCGTCGAAGTCCTTCATGCGGTCCAGCACCTGGTCGGCGGTGGGGTTGTGCATCTCGTCCACGATGCGCCCGTCCGCGAGGTAGAGCACCCGGTCCGCGTAGGAGGCGGCGACCGGGTCGTGGGTGACCATGACGATGGTCTGGCCCAGCTCGTCCACGGACCTGCGCAGGAAGCTCAGCACCTCGGCACCGGCCCGCGAGTCCAGGTTCCCGGTCGGTTCGTCACCGAAGATGATCTCCGGCTGGGCGGCCAGGGCCCGCGCCACCGCGACGCGCTGCTGCTGCCCGCCGGACAGCTGGGTCGGGCGGTGCTTGAGCCGGCCCGCCAGGCCCACGGTCTCCACGACCTGGTTCAGCCACGCGGCGTCGGGCTTGCGGCCCGCGATGTCCATCGGCAGCGTGATGTTCTCCAGGGCGTTGAGCGTCGGCAGGAGGTTGAACGCCTGGAAGATGAACCCGATGCGGTCGCGGCGCAGCTGGGTGAGCTTCTTGTCCTTGAGGCCGGTGATCTCGGTCTCGGCCAGGTGGATCTGACCGGACGTCACGGTGTCCAGACCGGCCAGGCAGTGCATCAGCGTCGACTTGCCGGAGCCGGAGGGGCCCATGATCGCGGTGAACTGGCCCTTGGCGATGTCGACGTCGACGTGGTCCAGGGCGACGACCCGGGTCTCGCCCGTCCCGTACGCCTTGACGACCTGCCGAGCCCGCGCAGCCACGGCCGTACGCCCTCCAGTGCCCCCGTGCCTGGGAATGGTTACAGCCGTTGTCACGGTTTATCTCCTATGTCGGTCGGCGCTGGTTCGTCGCCGTCTGCTGTGAAGTCTGCTGGCTGGAGGGGGTCCGGCGCGCTGGTGCCCGGCGCAGTCTTCCGGTGGGGTTTTCCCCACCCCGCCCCCTGCGGTCCGCCCCTCCGCGGTACGACAACACGCTACGGAACGGGGTGACGTGGGCACGTCCTCCGGCGGGACGAACGGCCCCTGGGCCGGAGTAAGGAGCTACCCCTAGGGGGCTGGGCCCCTGGGTGGACGGGTATCTCAGGGACTGCGCCCAAGGGCCCACACCGCTGGGTGGGGACGGGCGCTCGAAGCGGGCGGTACGGGCAGGCGGTACGGGGCGGCCGCGAAGGCCCCCGCTACCGGCGTCCCGCCCTGGGGGCCAGGGCCGCGCGCAGGGCCGGGACGAGGGCGGCGCGGGTCTCGGCCGGGGTGAGGGCGGAGGGGGTGGGGAGCGGGTTGAGGTAGCGGGTGTAGATGATCCCGCCGAGTACGGTCACCACGGCGGTGGCACGGGCGGTCGCGTCCCGGCCGCCGAGAAATTCAACGAGCCGCCCCAGCAGCTCCTGTTCCAGGTACTCGCGGATCACCTCGGCGGCCGTCCCGCCCCGGGCGGTGAGCCGGCGGAAGTCGGCGTCCTCCCACAGGCCGGTCACCGCGTCGATCAGCCGCGCGGGCAGGGTCGCCGGATCACCGCTCAGCACCTCGTCGACCGTCAGCGCGCCGGCGCACTGGAACTGCATCACCTCGGCGAACAGGCCCTTCTTGGACCCGAAGTGGTACGAGATCAGGGCGGCGTCCACACCGGCCGCACCGGCCACGGCGCGCAGCGTCGTGGCCCGGTAGCCGCGCTCCAGGAACAGCGCACGCGCCGCGACGACGACCGATTCCCGGGTCGGCGGGTTGCCCCGGGGGCGCCCCCGGGGCCTGGCGGCGGCGGACCGGGCGTTATTCATCACCGTTGAGCGTGCGTGGCGTGATCCGCAGAGTCAAGGGCGTTCCGGCCGCCCCACGAAGGAAGCACCCACACCATGCGCATCGCAGTCTTCGGAGCCAACGGCCCGACCGGCCGCCACCTCACCGACCAGGCTCCAGGGCCTGTACGACGGATCTTCGCGGGCCCGCGACGCCTGGCACGCACTCTCGCCGCACGCCCGAATCACCCAAGTACGTCCAGTACGAGGCAGATCCGGGCGCACGCCGAAAGCACGCACCAGACGCCGCGTGCTGCTCCACGAAAATCCGCCGGACAGGCCCTGGCCGCCGGCCACGAGGTCGTCGCCGTGACCCGCAGGCCCGGCTCCCTGCCCGCCCGCCCCGGCCTCACCCCGGCCGTCGCCGACGCCACCGACCCGCAGGCCGTCGACGCCGCGGTCGAAGGAACGGACGCGGTCCTCTCCGCGCTCGGCGCCCGCTTCAGCAAGCAGCCGATCACCCTGTACTCGCGGAGCGCCACGGCCATCACCGAGGCCATGGCCCACCACGGCGTCCGGCGGCTGCTCGTCATCAGCTCCAGCATCGCCGACCCCGGCTGGCGCCCCACCGGGGCGCACTTCTTCAACCATGTGCTCGACCCGCTGGTGAACCGGCGCCTGGGCCGCACCCTCCACGCGGACATGGGCCGTATGGAGGGCATCGTCCGCCGCACCGCTCTCGACTGGACCCTGGTACGGCCGTCGGGCCTCTTCGAGCACCCGGCCGTCACCGACTACCGCACCGCCCCGTCGAGCGCCGACGGCGTCTTCACGGCCCGCTCCGACCTCGCCGCGAGCATGCTGCGCGAACTGGAGGAGCGGCGCCATGTCCGTACGGCCATGGGTGTGATCACGACCGCCGTGAAGCCGAACATCGCCAAGCTCATCTGGAACGAGGGCGTGAAGAAGAAGTGAGCCGGTACCTGCCCCGGCTCACGCCCACCGCGAGCGACTTCCTCACCCTCCCCCGTACCGCCACCCTCACCACGCTGCGCCCCGACGGCACCCCGCACGTGGCTCCCGTCCGCTTCACCTTCGACGCGTCCACGGGCCTGGCCCGGGTGACCACCAGGGCCGGTGCCCGCAAGGCGCGCAATGTGTCGGCGGGCGGCCCGGCGGCCCGGGTCGCGCTCTGCCAGGCCGACGGCTTCCGCTGGATCACCCTCGAAGGCCGGGCCTCGGTGGCCGGTGACCCCGTACGCCTGGCGGAGGCCGTACGCCGTTACACCGCCCGCTACGGGGCGGCCCCGCCCGACCCGCCGGACCTGGCCGTCATCGAGGTCGCCGTCGACCGCGTCCTGAGCCTCAACGTCTGAGCCCGCACCGCCCTCCCTCTTCGTGAAAGCGACGTGACCCCGCCATGCCCACCGTTCCCGTCCTCGGCTCCACCGTCCACTACCGCGAGTCCGGCGACCCGGACGGCCTGCCGTTCGTCTTCCTCCACGGCAATCCGACCTCCTCCTACCTGTGGCGCGACGTCCTGCCCGGGGTGGCCGCGCCCGGCCGGCGTCTGCTGGCCCCCGACCTCATCGGCATGGGCGAGTCCGGCCGGCCCGGCATCGCGTACACCTTCGACGACCACGCCCGCCATCTCGACGCCTGGTTCGATGCGCTCGGCCTGACCGAGGCCGTCCTCGTCGGCCACGACTGGGGCGGCGCGCTCGCCTTCGACCGCGCCGCCCGGCTCCCGCACACCGTCCGCGCCGTCGCCTTCACCGAGACGATCGTGAAACCGCTGTACGGTGACGAATTCCCGGATGCCGGACGGCAGTTGTTCACGCTGCTGCGCACCCCGGGGGTGGGCGAGAAAATGGTCCTGGAGGATTCGCTGTTCATCGAGGGGCTCCAGGACACCCTGGCCACCCCGCTCGACCCCGCCGCCCTCGACGCCTACCGGCGGCCCTTCCCCACCCCGGACAGCCGCCGGCCCGTCCTGGCGTGGACGCGCATGATGCCGCTGGACGGGGAACCCGCCGATGTCGTGGCCCGGATCGAGCGCTACGACGCCTGGCTGGCGTCCAGCCCCGAAGTCCCCAAGCTCCTGGCCGCGTTCGAGCCGGGGCCCGGCGCCATGACCGACCGGGCGGCGGTGGCCTGGTGCGAGGCGAACATCGCGGGCCTGGAGGTCTCCCGGCACGGCGTCGCCGGGCACCACACCCCGGAGGACCGCCCCGAGGAGCTGGCGTCGGCCATCGGCGACTGGGCGGACCGCCACGGGCTCGGGCGCCCGCCGGTCACCGGCTGAGACGGTCCGCCGCGTCGTCCAGGAGCGCCGACTCGGCTTCGTCCAGGTCGAGTTCGGCCGCCCGAGCCGAGTCCTGGACGGACGCCGGGCGGCTGGCTCCCGGCACGGGCACCATCGCCGGGGACCTGGCCAGCAGCCAGGCCAGGGCGACCTGCTGGGGGCTGACACCGCGCTCGGCGGCGACACGGTGGAAGGCGGTGCCCTCGGAGGCCGGCCCCGACGGGCCGTCGAGCGCGCTGCGCGAGATTCCGCCGAGCGGACTCCACGGCAGGAAGGCGAGGCCCGAGCGTTCACTCAGCCTCAGCTCCGCCTCGCTGCCGCGCACGGCGGGCGAGTACTGGTTCTGCACGGAGACCAGGGCGTCGCCCAGGAGGACCCGCGCCGCACGGATCTGCCCGCTGGTCACGTTGGAGATCCCGGCGGCGCGGATCGTACCGGCGTCGAGCAGCTCGCGCAGCGCGCCGACGGAGTCCGCCCACGGCACCCCGGGGTCCGGCTTGTGGAGCTGGTAGAGGCCGATGGCTTCGACGCCCAGGCGCCCGGCGGACTCCTCGGCGGCCCGCCTCAGGTGCTCGGGGGTGCCGGTGACGGTCCAGCTGCCGTCGCCGGGCCGCCCGCGCCCGCCCTTGGTGGCGACCAGCACGCCGGAGGTGTCGCCGCCGTAGCTCCGCAGCGCGCGGGCGACGAGGCGTTCGTTGTGGCCCCTCTCATCGGCGTGCCAGTGGTAGCTGTCGGCGGTGTCGATGAGGGTGATGCCCGCGTCGAGCGCGGCGTGGACGGTGGCCATGGCCCGCCGCTCGTCGGGGCGTCCTTCGATGGAGAGCGGCATGGCTCCCAGGCCGATGGCACTGACCTTCAGCTCTCCGATGGTGCGGTATCGCATGGGCGTACTCCTCAGGAGGCGGGGGCGGCGGACGCGGCGACCGCCTCGGCGGCGACGGCGGGCAGCCAGTCGGCGGTACGGGAGAAGGCGAAACCCAGCTCCTTCGCCCGGCGGTTGCTCATGGCGTAGAACCGGTCGAAGGAGAACGGGCCCGCCTGCTCCCCCGGGGCGACGGTCCGGTGCACGGGCAGGACGCCGCTCGCCGCCGCGACGACGGCGGTCAGGCCGGTCACGTCGAGCAGGCCGTCGGAGCAGGCGTTCAGCGGACCGGTGAAGCCGGTGCCCGTGGCCGCCCACGCCAGCAGGCCGGCCAGCTCCGCGTAGTGGATGAAGACGCTGGGCTGCTCCTCGCGGTGGACGGCGATCTCCTCGCCCCGGCCGACGCGCTCCACGTAGTGCGCCAGGCGGCCGGTGAACTCCTGGTCGCCGCCGCCGAGTACGTGGGCGCTGCGTACGGAGGCGAAGGCGAAGGGGCCCTCCCGGGTGAACACCGCCTCGGCCTGCCGCTTGCCCTCGGCGTAGTGGGCCTCCAGATAGGCCGGGTCGTGCCAGGGCAGGTCCAGCCGCACCCGCCAGCCGGCCGGGTCCACGCGCTCCTCCGCCACGGGGACGCCGGGGGTGGCGGGCGCCGGCGCGACCGTCGCCGGATCGTAGACCTCGATGGTGGAGGTCATGACGTACCGCGCGGTGCGGTCCCGGAAGACGCGCACGGCGATCGCGGCCTGGACCGGGGTGTAGCAGACCTGGTCGACGACCACGTCGAAGGTGCGCCCGCCGAGCGCGGCGGTGAGGGCGGCCTCGTCGTCGCGGTCCACGACGAGGTGCTCGGCGCCCGGGGGCGGCGGGGCGGAGCCGCGGTTGACGACCGTGACCCGGTGCCCGGCCTCCAGCGACCGTTGGACCAGGAGCTTCCCGAAGTACCGGCTTCCGCCGATGACACAGATCCTTTGCATGCCTCCATCCTGGAGACGTACCGTCAGCAGCAGAAGTACCGGCTCACTGAACCCGTATGAAGGAAAACTGTTGATCGATGTGCAACGGCTCCGCGTGCTGCGGGCCGTGGCCGAGCACGGCAGCTTCAACCGGGCGGCCGCCGCCCTGCGGCTCACGCCGTCGGCCGTCTCCCAGCAGGTGGCCGCCCTGGAGCGCGGGCTCGGCGCCCAGGTCGTCGTGCGCAGCACGCGCGGGGTCACCCTGACCCCGGCGGGCCGGATCATGGTCGGCGCCGCCGAGTCGGTCGCCGCCGAACTCGCCCACGCGCAGCGGCAGGTCGGTGAACTCGCCACGGGCCGGACCCAGCTCACCGTCGCCACGTTCACCAGCGGGGGCAGGCTGCTGCTCCCCGGCGCCCTCGCCGAGCTGACGGCGGCCCACCCGGGCACGGTCGTCCACATCCGGGAGTACGAGCCCGAGGACAGCCTGCCGCTGGTCCGCCAGGGTGCCGTGGACCTCGCGCTCGCCTACCACTTCGACGGCCCGCTGCCCGGCCGGCCGGGGCCGGGGCACGCTCCGGAGTGGACCGCGCTCATGGACGACCCCCTCGGTGTCGTCCTGCCCCTGGACCACCGCCTGGCCGCCCGGGACTCCCTCGACCTCGCCGAACTGGCCGGTGAGCCGTGGGTGCTCGGCTGCCTCAAGACGGAGGCGTACCTGCGCCGTTACGCCCGGCGGGCCGGGTTCGCCCCGGACATCCGGGGCACGACGACCGACTACTTCTTCGCCCGCTCGCTCGTCGCCGCGGGCCTGGGCGTCTCGCTGATCCCGTCCGTCGCGCTGACCCCGGAGATCCCCGGCCTGCGCACCGTCCCGGTCGGCAGTCCGGCCCCGGCACGGCACATCGGCGCCGCGACCCTCGGCCATCCCCGCGCCCGCCTCCAGGTCACCGCCCTGATCCGGGCGCTGCGGAGACAGGCGGCGGCATGGCGGGAGCGGCCTGCCGGCTGACAGACCGCTCCCGGTTCATATGGTTCGTACTGCTCAGCCCTTGGCCGCCGCCACCTCCGGGGCGGCGGGGGTGGCGGACTTGTCGCCGCCCGTGAGAGCGGTACGCACGGCCGGGATGAACGCCGAGATCGCGACCGCGACCAGGGCGACGCCGCAGCCGAAGATGAGGCCCATGCGGAATCCGGCCTCGGAGGTGATCGTGAAGCCGCCCGCCTCGGTGGTCATCTGGGCGAGGATCGCACCGATCACGGCGGCGCCGATCGAGGTGCCGAGGGCGCGCATGAGGGTGTTGAAGCCGTTGGCCGCGGCCGTCTCGGAGGCCGGGACCGCGCTCATGATGAGGGCGGGCATCGCACCGTAGGCGAGGCCGACGCCGCTGCTGCTGACCATGAGGAACAGCATCAGGCCCCAGGCGGAGCCCATCAGCAGGATGCCGAGGCCGTAGGCGGCGGCGATGACCAGGACACCCGAGATCAGCGTGAACTTCGGGCCGCGGGCGTCGGTGAGCTTTCCGCCGAACGGGGAGACGATCATCATCATGATGCCGCCGGGGGCCATCCACAGACCGGCCTGGAGCATCGACTGGCCGAGCCCGTAGCCCGTCGCCTCGGGGAACTGGAGCAGCTGGGGCGCGATCAGCATCCCGGCGTACATGCCGAAGCCGACGAAGAGCGACGCGACGTTGGTGATGAGCACCCGGGGGCGGGCGGTGGTGCGCAGGTCGACCAGCGGGTCGGTGGTGCGCAGTTCCCAGAAGCCCCAGGCCAGCAGCACCACGACGGCGGCGACGAACAGGCCGATCGTCGTGGCCGAGGCCCAGCCCCACTCGGAGCCCTTGGAGACGCCGAGGAGCAGGCAGACCAGGCCTACGGCCAGACCGAGGGCGCCGGGCACGTCGAAGCGCTGCCCCTTGGCGCCGGCCGGGACGTCCGGGATCAGGAACCAGACCAGGGCGAAGATGATGACGGCCAGCACGGCCGAACCCCAGAACAGCACCCGCCAGTTCGCGTACTGGGCGACCGCCGAGGCGATCGGCAGGCCGAGGGCGCCGCCGATGCCGAGGGAGGCGCTGACCAGGGCGATGGAGGAGCTCATCTTCTCCTTCGGCACCACGTCACGCAGCAGGGCGATGCCGAGCGGCACCATGCCCATGCCCATGCCCTGGAGGCCACGCCCGATGATCATGGGGACCACGGTGGAGGAGAGCGCGCAGACGACCGAGCCGACGATCAGCGGGACCGCACAGGCGAGCAGCATGCGGCGCTTGCCGAGCAGGTCGCCCAGGCGGCCGGAGACCGGCACGCAGACCGCGGAGACCAGCAGGGTGACGGTGATCACCCAGGCGGCGTTGGAGGACGTGGTGTTCAGCAGCTTGGGCAGCTCGGCGATGAGCGGCGTGACCAGGGTCTGCATGACCGCTGCCACGGTGCCGGCGAAGGCCAGCGTGGCGACGACACCACCTGACCTCGCTGTCGGCTGGGGGGCTTCCATGAGGTGGGACTCCTTGAGGGGCTGTGGTCCCGCCTACCGGGACAGCGACATGCATCGTACATGCCTAATGTGTCATACACCTTATGTGTGCCGTACACACTCGTGCGAGAATGGGACCGCCGCCCGGAACCCGACGTTCCACCGACCCGGCGCAGAAGCAGGAGGCCGCAGACATGACCAGGCCCACAGAAGAGGTGGAGTACGAGCAGATGCTGCTCGGCCGCCACAGCCTCGCCGACCACCGGGGCGGGCGGCACAAGTACGCCCTCATGGACCGCAGCGCGTACATCCTGCTGAGCCGCCTCCGCGTCCAGGGCCCCATGTCCAACGGCGAACTCAGCGACGCCTTCGGCCTCGACGCCTCCACCCTCAACCGCCAGACCGCCGCCGTGACCCGGGCCGGGCTCGCCGAACGCATCGCCGACCCCGACGGCGGCATGGCCCGCAAATTCCGCATCACCGACGCGGGCACCGAACTGCTCGACGCCGAACGCGAACGCGTCGTCCACTCCCTGGACCAGGTCATGCACGACTGGCCGGACGACGACATCGCCGCCTTCGCCGGCTACCTCAAACGCTTCAACACCAGCATCGAAGAACTCTCCAAGCGCCCCTGGCCCCGCCCCTGAGCCCCCGGGCCCCTCGCCGGGAGACCGTCAGTCCCGCCCCGGGGACACCCGGCCGGTGAGCGCCGCGAGCGAACTGCGCACATGCGCCATGTGCGCCTGGACCTCCTCGCGGCCCTCCTCGTGCTCCCGCAGAATCCGCTCGGTCTCCCGCACCACCCGCTCCTCACGCATCCGCGCCCCCGAGACCAGCTCGGCCGCCCGCGCCTCGGCGTCCTCCTGACCGTGCCGCGCGGCCTCCTCGGCCTCCGCACGCGCCCGCCGCGCCTCGTCGAGCCCCGCCCGCGCACGCTCCAGCAGCTCCGCGTGGGCCGCCTCCAGCGCCGACTCCGCGTCCGCCAGCTCCGTCCCCGCAGCCGCCCACCGCTCCGCGTGCTCCTGCTCCTGATGGGCCAGCACACTCTCCGTACGGCTGCGGGTCGCCGCCATCGCGGCCTCCGCCTCCTCACGCAGCCCGGCCGCCTCGATCCGGGCCGCCTCCAGCGCCTCCCCCGCCGCACCCTCCGCGGCGGCCACCACCTCATCGGCCCGGCCCACCGCCGCCGCCCGCACCGCCTCCGCGTCCGCACGCGCCGACTCACGCAGCGCCCGCGCCGCCGCGTCCGCCGCGTCCCACAGCGCCCGCGCCTCCTCCTGCGCGGCGCCCCGCACCGACTCCGCCTCCTCATCGGCCAGCGCCAGAATCCGCCGCGCCCGCTCCCCCAGCGACGCGTAGTCCTGCGGCGCCAGCCGGGCGACGGCCTCGTCCAGCCGGGCCGACTCCGCCTCCAGCCGCTCCGCCAGCTCCGTCAGCCGCGCCACCCCCGCCACGGCCTCGTCCCGCTCCGCGGACAGCGCGGCCACCGCACGGTCCACCTGCTCCGGGCGGTACCCACGACCCCGTACGCCGACGAAGCCGTGCGCGGACACCGGTGCAGAACTCATCCTTGACGCCTCTTTCCGATCTTCCCGACTCCGGGGTCGGACCATCGAGCAATACGTCAAGGATGCGGCAATTGGTCAAGAAGTCTGAATCGATGGAGTGCTTTCCGGACGGAAGCGACCGGCATCACACACGACGAGGAACGGCGTCAGGGACGGCAAAGGCGTGGTGCCCGGCCCCCCCGAAGAGGACCGGGCACCACGCCCTTCGCACGCGACGGTCAGATCAGCCCGTCCCACATCTGCTCCAGCAGCACCGACCACCAGCTCTCCGGCGACGCCAGCGCCGCCGCGTCCAGCGCCACCAACTGCGCCTGGAAGTCCACCGTCCAGCGGCCCGCCTGCTCCGGATTCAGGCCGTAGCGCAGCCGCCACATCCGGCCCAGCAACGCCATGCAGCGGGTGAACTCCGGCAGCCCCGTGTTCACGAACTGCGGCGCGACCGGCGCACCACCGGGACCCGCCTCCACCGGCACCGCCACGATGTGCGCCGTGCCGTACTGCACACAGATCGCCCGGCCGAAGTCCGAACCCATCACCAGGTACGAGCCCGCGTCCGACGCCGGCTGCACCTGCCGCTGCGCGGCCAGCTCCGCCAGCGTCGGCACCACCGGCTGACCCGGCTGCGCCCAGAAGAACGGCCCGAAGTCGGCGGGCAGACCCGCCCACACCAGCGTCCGCGCCACGACCTCCGGCACCCCCTGACGGGACACCGCACGCTGATCGAAGCGCAGGACACCCTGCGGACCGAACGTCTGCAGCATCTCCTCCGCGATCGCCTCCGGCGGCAGCGGAGGCGCCGGCTGCATCTGCGGCAGCGGCGCCCGCACCGGGGCCGGCCGCGCGGGACCGTCCGCCACCTGGTGCAACTCGCCCTGGTGCGTCAGCAGATGCTGCATGCCCTGCTGCCGGCTGGCGTGATCCGTGCCGTACGGGGCGACGGACGTGATCCGCACCTGCGGCCAGGTCTCCCGGATCATCCGCGCACAGTAACCACCGGGCAGCTCACACGACTCCAGCTCCGTGTGCAGCTCGATGACCTGCTGCGGCGGCACGTTCATCGCCCGCAGCTCGTGCAGCATCTGCCACTCCGGGTGCGGCGTACCCGGCGCCGAGCGGCGGATCAGCTGCTGCTCGCTGCCGTCCGGCGCCCGGAAGCGCAGCACGGCCTGATAGCCCGGACCGACGGTCGGCTGCCCGGCCGGCGCCTGCGGATAGCCGTACGCCGCCGGCGGCGGGGTGTGCCCGGCCGGCGCACCCATCGGCGCACCGGGCGGACCCGGCGGACCCGGCGGCTGCGGCGCGCCAGGACCCACCTGCCCGGGACCGGCGAGCATCGTCGCCGCGTGGTGCACCCCGCCCGCGGCGGGCGGCGGCGTCGCACCCGGCGGCGGGGGCGGCGGCTGCGGCGCGCCGGGAGGACCGGGCACACCGGGCGGACCGGGCGGCTGCGGCGCGCCCGGAACCCCCGGCGGACCGGGCGGCGGCGGGGCCTGCGGGCCGACCGCGCCCGGCTCGGCGAACATCGTGGCCGCCTGGTGCACCCCGCCGTCGGACGGAGGCGGCGTGGCACCGGGCGGGCCCAGCTGCGAGACCAGCTGCGTCGGTACGTACCCGCCCGCCGGGGCACCGGGCGTGCCCGGACCCGACGGCGGCGGCACCGGGGCACCCGGCCGGGCCCCCGGAGCGCCCGGAGCACCGGGCGGCGGCGGAGGCGTACCCCCGCGCGGCTTGCGCGGCGCCACCGGCGCCTTGCTCGTGGCGGCGTCGGCGATGTCCCCGGCACCGGGGACGCCGGGCCGGCCCGGCGGCGAGGGCTGCGGGCCAGGGGCGGGCGGCGGGGGCGGACCGGGCACGCCCGTCCCCGGAACCGGCGGGCCGGGCACGGGCGGCGCGGGATCGGCCGGGCGGCGCGGGGCCATCCCCGGCGCGATGGCCGTCTTCGGGAGCTGGCTGCCGCCCGACATCAGCGCCGTCGGAGCGTCCGCCGGTACGACCGGGGGCGGCTCCTCCTCGTCGTCGGCACCCGAGAGCGGCGGCGCGAACACCGTCGCCGGCAGCCCCACCTCCGCGTCGTCCGTGTTCGCGTTCGTATCGGTGCCCGCCCACGGCGTGGCCCCCACCGGAGGCTGGAGCGACGACGCCGGAACACCGTCCGACGCGGTCGGCTCGTACGCGACGGCACCACCCTGCGACGGCGACGAGGGCTCCGACGGCGCCGGAATCGGAGACGGTGCGGGGATCGGGGAAGGCGCGGGCGGCGGGGTGTCCGCCACCGCCTCCGCACGGTCCGCGCTCTGAGCCCGCCGGTCCGGGATGCCCAGCTTGTCCGCCGCGTCCTGGAGCCACTCCGGCGGGCTCAACAGGAACGACGTCTGATTCAGATCCACCCGCTCCGGCGGCGCCGGAGCATCCGGAGCCGCCTCCTGCGCCCCGTACTCCTCCTCGTACCGCCGGATCACCTCACCGACCGGCAGCCCCGGCCACAGCGTCGCCTCACCGCTGTCCCGCGCGATCACCAGCCGCTGCCGGCCCCCGTCCGAGACCGGACCGTCCACACGGTCCTCGGCCCACACCACGAAGCCCAGCTCGAACTCACGTACCCGCACCTCACGGTGCTGGTACGCCGGAACGTCACCGTTGACCCACTCGTCCGCCCGCTCCTGCGCCTGTGCGAAGGTCACCATCGCGCTCACCCCTCCACCGGGACGGCCTGCGCGAAGCCACCGTCCACCATCAGGTTCGCCACCGTCTCCAGCTCCGGCGGATTACCCGCGAGACGCTGGAGGAACGCGTCGAAGTCGTCACCGCACGGCAGCAGCAGCCGCTCCACCCGCTCCTGCACCGTCCAGCCGTCCTGGTCCCGGGCATCGTCGTACGCGCAGAACCACACCGAACCGAGACCCTCGCCCCGCACCTTCACCGCGAGCAGACCCCCCTGGACGAACGCGACGCCCAGGTAGTCCTTCGTCAGGTGGTCCCGCAGACACTTGTTGACGTACACCAGATCGTTCACGGCGGCCTCCTCGCGCACCGTGAAGAACGGCTGGTCGATCAGGAGACCCAGCTCCGCGTCGAGCGCCGCGCCCACCGGGGCCGAACCGCCGGCCGCCTTCAGGAACGAACGGTAGGCACCCGGCAGCCGGTAGCCGAGATCTTCCTCGACGCCCAGGATCTGCTGCTCGCTCACCGCCACGGCCCCCTTGGGAAGCCGGAAGTGGGCGGGCCGCGTCTCCTGCAACGGGCGCGTCCCCCGCTTGTTCTGGTCGACCTCCGTCGACGCGAGCCCCCCGTGGTGGCGCAGCAGCGCCTTCACCTCGACCGGGACCAGCTCCATCCGGCGGCCCCCCGGCACGTGGTGCCAGGTCCAGCCGTGCGGCGTCGCCACCGACGGAATCGTGTCCCACAGCTCGTGTCCGGCCGCCGCCATCGCCGCGTTCGCCGACACGTAGTCCGTGAGCCGCAGCTCGTCCACACCGAAACCCTGCGGGGGCTCCGCGATCTCCGCCGCGGCGCGCGCGTACGGCGCGAAATCCGGACAGCCGTTCCCGTCCATACGCACCCCTCTGGGGTGACGGGACGCCCGGACCGGGTCCGGGAAGTGCACGAGCTGCCCGGCATAGGCCGCGTTCGGTGGCGCGGCTTGCTGCCCGAGCCGACCTGTCGTCATGGCGGTTGCCCCCTGCTGCGTCTGGCTGATGAGGACCGACCCAGGGGGTGGTCCAGGCACAGCCTAAGCGGTGACACCCGAACGGGGACCGGCCCCGCCACCCCCGCACGCCATCCGTCACCAACCGTCACAACCGCGTGACGGACGAGCGACGAGCGGGCCACCGCCGCGCGACACGCAGACACGTTTCACCGACCCAGCTTTCACAGGACCCGACACATTTGGCAGGCTGTCACCCGCATACACGGGGGGCGTGCACAAAGGCAGCAGCCGCTGCGGGCACGGGAGGGACACAGCACCATGCACACCGCACACTCTGCACACACCGTCACGACCGGGGACCCACGACTCAGCTGGAGCAGCACCGAAACGGGCGCCGCGCCCCGCCTCGCGCAGCGCCGCGACGGCATCCTGCCCGCCGTGGCCGCCGCCCTGTCCGTACGCGGCGAAACCCTCACCTGCACCGCGGGCAAGGGCGACCAGCCACCCGTCCTGCACCACCTGGTGCAGGACTTCCTCGACACCCTCCCCAGCGACCGGCGCGAACGGTTCACCGGCCGCTGCCCCGAGGCCATACTGCTCTCCCGGCACCTCACCGCGGCCGAGAGCGGGCGCTCCAAGCGCGCCCAGCGCAAGCCCCTCACCAACGGCGAGGCACGCCGTGCCCTCAAGCACGCCCGCCTCACCGCCCGCCGCATCCGCGAGGACGGCGACCCTCTGCACGGCAGCTACGCCGCACCCTGCCGCTCCTGCGCCGTCATGCTCGCCCACTTCGGCGTCCGGCCCGTCGACCTCACCGCGAGCGGCGCGGCCACCTCCGCAGAGAAGAGCTGACCGCGCCCATGCACGATCGCACCGACCTCCCCGCACAGGCCGGGCCCGCGACCCGCGACCGCCAGGCCGCCACCCGCTTCCCCGCCGCCGTCGACGCCGCCCTGCGCGCCGCCGGCTGGCAGCCCGGCCGCTGGGACATCCGCCAGGCCGAGGAATGGGCCGACGCCCTGCGCTCGCACGCCTCCCCGGCCGGCCACCAGCACGCCGTCTTCCCCGCCGCCGTCGAGGCCTGGGCCGAATTCGGCGGCCTGCACATCACCGCCACCGCGCCCGGCCGCCAGATCGCGCCGCCGGCCGTCCGCATCGACCCACTGCGCGGACTCCACCTGGCCCGCACCCTCGGGGACCTCGGGCGGGCCCTGGAGACCGAGGTCGCGCCGCTGGGCGAGGAGGGGGAGAACCAGGCGGTCCTCGCGATCGACCAGACCGGCCGGGTCTACAGCATCGACCACACCGGCGACTGGTACCTCGGCCCGGACATCGACGCGGCCCTCGCGACCCTGGTCGGCGGCGTCCAGCCGGAACGGCTCGTCTCGGGCTGAGGGGGCGCCGGAGGCGCCGGGTCCTCGGGGTCCGGCGCACGCGCGGTGCACGGTCACCACCGCGGGGGTTCCGTCCTCAAACGCCGGACGGGCTGGGAGCGGTGCCGTCGCCGCCCGCAGACGCCGGGGGACGGGGGCCGTCGCCGTCGTCAGACGCCGGGGGGACGGGGACGTGCCACCGTCCTCTCACGCCGGACGGGCCGGGGGCGGTGCCGTCGCCGTCCTCACACGCCGGACGGGCCGGAGGTGTCCTCGCTCTCGGCGTCCGGCAGCACCGCCGATACCCGGAAGCCGCCCGCGTCCGTCGGGCCCGAGACGAAGACGCCGCCCAGGCCGAGCACCCGTTCCCGCATGCCGACCAGGCCGTTGCCGCCGCTGGGCAGCCCCGCGTCGGCCGTCGCCGCGTCCGACGGGCCGTTCTCCACCTGCATCGCGACCTCGGCGCCCCGGTGCGCCAGCCGCACCCACGTCTTGGCGCCCGCCGCGTGCTTGTGCACGTTGGTCAGGGCCTCCTGCACCACGCGGTACGCCGTCTGCTCGACCTCGGGCGCGTAGGCGCGCGTGGCGCCCTCCACCGACAGCTCCACCGTCATGCCGGCGGCGCGCGACTGGCCGACCAGCGCCTCGACCTCGTCCAGCCGCGGCCCGTCCTCCGGCACGGCCGGCGCCGCCCGGCCCACCGAGGCCAGCGGCACCTGGGCCACCCGGGCCACCGCCGGCTCGCCCGCCCGCAGCACGCCCAGCATCTCGCGCAGCTCCGTCAGCGCCTGGCGCCCCATGTCACCCACCAGGGCGGCGTTGCGCACCGCCTTCGCCGGGTCCTTCGGCGCGACCGCCTGGAGAGCCGCGGCGTGCACCACCATCAGGCTCACCCGGTGGGCCACCACGTCGTGCATCTCGCGGGCGATCCTGGTCCGCTCCTCCGTACGCGCCCACTCCGCCCGCTCCTCGGCCCGGTCCGCGAGCAGCGACAGCTCCCGCTCCAGCGAATCGGCCCGCTCCCGCAGGCTCTCCATCAGCCGCCTGCGTGCCCCTATATAGAGGCCGAACAGCACGGGCGGCGCGGTCAGCCCGACGGCCATGAAGAGGGACAGCATGGGGACGTACCAGTCGCCCGGCCCGAAGTCGGCGTTCTCGTCGACGCCCTGCCGCAGCCGTACGTACGTCACGATGAACGTCCCCACCAGGGACATGCTCATCAGCACCGCGGTGATCCGCCGGGGCACCTCGGACGCGGCCAGCGTGTACAGGCCGACCAGTCCCATCAGGAAGCCCATCTCGGCCGGTGTCGTCGCGATCGACACCAGCACCACCGCGATCGGCCACCGCCTGCGCACCAGCAGCACGGCCCCCGCGATCAGCCCGAACAGCACTCCGAAGGCCACCGGCAGCCCGGTGTCCCACGCGAAGTCCACCCCTTCCAGCCCGCATTCCAGCGCCGAGACCAGCGCGAGCCCCACATCCAGCGCGACACTCCGTCGCCGTTCCCACCACCAGTAGCCGCGGGTGGTCGGTCCCGCCGCTTCCCGGTCTTCCCCCGTTGCGGTCATGGCATCCAGCCTACGGGCGGCCGCATCTCATTTTCGGGGGACCTGCGCAGCACGTCGTACGTTCGATCGGGGGCCAAATGATGAACAACCGCTCGAAATAACGAATCGACCGCCCATTCGACCTGGACGTCCGAATTTCGGACAACGCTTGGCGCATGACGGAAATCACGAGCAAGTACGCGGATTTCGAGGGCCTGCGCGAACAGGCGGTCGCGTTACGGCGGGACGGGCTGAGCCGCCGCCGGATCCGGGACCGGTTGCACGTCGACAACAACGACATCCTCAACCGCCTGCTGGAGGGCGAGCCCGCGCCGGAGTGGACGAAGCGCCCCAACGCGAAGGACGACCTGCGGGCGAAGGCGCGGGAGCTGCGCCTTGAGGGCAAGACGTACGACCAGATCCAGCTGGAACTGGGGTGCTCGAAGAGTTCGATCTCGTTGTGGGTGCGGGATCTGCCGAAGCCGCCGAGACGCACGCGAGAAGAGGCATCCGCCATCGCCAGACGGGGCTGGGAAGCCACCCTTGAACGACGCGAGGCGGACCGGCAGAAAATCAAGCACGACGCGGCCGCCGAGATCGGAGCCATGACCGGACGGGAGTTGTTCCTGCTCGGAGTCGGGCTCTACTGGTCGGAGGGCACCAAGACCAAACCGCACCGCCGCCAGGAGCGGGTGGCCTTCATCAACAGCGATCCGCACATGATCCACGTCTTTTTGGCCTGGCTCCGCCTCTTGAGTGTCCCGGCGGAGCAACTCCGCTTCCACGTACACATCCACGAGTCGTCCGATGTCCCGAAGGCAGAGCAATTTTGGAGGGCGGAAGTAGGCCCGTCAGGCTCGTTCGGCAAGACCACACTCAAGAGGCACAATCCCAGCACCAACCGCAAGAACACCGGCGAGGGTTACCACGGCTGCCTGGTGGTCCGCGTGAACAAAAGTGCTGAGCTGTACCGTCGCATCGAGGGCTGGTGGTGCGGCATAGTAGGTGCTGCAGAACGAGCCGATCAAGAAAATCGGACATAGCGGAAAAATGATCCCGGGTCGTCTAATGGCAGGACAAATGGTTTTGGTCCATTGAATGAGGGTTCGATTCCTTCCCCGGGAGCTCTCCACCACGGGCCCCGACCCAACCGGTCGGGGCCCGCGCTCATGTCCGGCCACGCACCCCCCGGTATCCTGCGGATGTCCACCACCCGAAGCCGAAGGGCCTATCCGTGAGCTCCGTACGCCCGGCAGCCGTCGTCGTCCTCGCAGCGGGTGAGGGCACCCGCATGAAGTCGAAGACACCCAAGGTTCTGCACGAGATCTCCGGGCGTTCGCTCGTCGGTCATGTCGTCGCCGCCTCCCGCGAGCTGGACCCGCTCCACCTCGTCGTCGTCGTGGGCCACGCCAGTGAGCAGGTCACCGCGCACCTCACCGCCGCGGACGCCCAGGTGCGCACCGCCCATCAGGCCGAGCAGAAGGGCACCGGCAACGCGGTGCGGGTCGCGCTCGACGAGCTGGGCGGGGCCGTCGAGGGCACCGTGATCGTGGTGTGCGGGGACACCCCGCTGCTGTCCGGCGAGACGCTCGCCGCGCTCGCCGCGACGCACACCGCCGACGGCAACGCCGTCACCGTGCTCAGCGCCGAGGTCCCCGACTCCACCGGGTACGGGCGGATCGTCCGCGACCCGGCGACCGGCGCGGTCACCGAGATCGTGGAGCACAAGGACGCCGACGACGAGCAGCGGGCGATCCGGGAGATCAACTCCGGGGTGTTCGCGTTCGACGGGCGGCTGCTCTCGGACGCGCTCGGCAAGGTGCGGACGGACAACAGCCAGGGCGAGGAGTACCTCACCGACGTGCTGTCCATCCTGCGCGAGGCCGGGCACCGGGTCGGCGCCTCGGTGGCGGACGACCACCGGGAGATCCTGGGCATCAACAACCGGGTACAGCTCGCCCAGGCCCGCCGGCTGCTGAACCAGCGGCTCCTGGAGCGGGCGATGACCGCCGGGGTGACCGTGGTCGACCCGGCGTCCACGCTGATCGACGTGACCGTGACGTACGAGCGGGACGCGCTCGTGCACCCGGGGACGCAGCTGCTGGGGACCACGCACCTCGCCCAGGACGCCGAGGTGGGCCCGAACTCGCGGCTGACGGACACCGTCGTGCACGCGGGCGCGCGGGTGGACAACACGGTCGCGGAGGGCGCCGAGGTGGGCCCCGGCGCGCTGGTGGGTCCGTACGCCTATCTGCGGAAGGGCACGAAGCTCGGCCCGAAGGCCAAGGCCGGTACGTACGTGGAGATGAAGAACGCCACGATCGGGGAAGGGACCAAGGTCCCGCACCTGTCGTACGTGGGGGACGCGACCATCGGCGACCACACCAACATCGGTGCGGCGAGCGTCTTCGTGAACTACGACGGGGTGGCCAAGCACCACACGACGATCGGCTCGCACTGCCGCACCGGCTCGGACAATATGTTTGTGGCGCCCGTCACGGTCGGGGACGGCGTCTACACCGCGGCCGGCTCGGTCATCACCAAGGACGTGCCGTCCGGTTCGCTGGCCGTCGCCCGGGGCCAGCAAAGGAATATCGAGGGCTGGGTGGCGCGCAAGCGTCCGGGAAGTGCCGCCGCGCAGGCGGCTCAGGCGGCGGTCGAGGAGTCCGGCAGCGAAAGCTGACCGGAAACAGGCGCGTCGCGCACGGCGTACCGTGATAGATGCTCACCCCATTTCGGCTGGCTCGTTGCACATCGGGACATCTGCGTGCAGCGCCAGGAACACGTCTGAGGAGACTGTGCTGTGACCGGGATCAAGACGACCGGCGAGAAGAAACTGATGCTCTTCTCCGGCCGCGCCCACCCCGAGCTGGCCGAGGAGGTCGCGCACCAGCTGGGTGTGGGCCTCGTGCCGACGAAGGCCTTCGATTTCGCCAACGGTGAGATCTACGTCCGCTTCCAGGAGTCGGCACGTGGCGCGGACTGCTTCCTGATCCAGAGCCACACGGCTCCGATCAACAAGTGGATCATGGAGCAGCTGATCATGCTGGACGCGCTGAAGCGCGCTTCGGCCCGTTCGATCACGGTGATCGTGCCGTTCTACGGCTACGCCCGCCAGGACAAGAAGCACCGTGGCCGCGAGCCGATCTCGGCCCGTCTGATCGCGGACCTGATGAAGACGGCGGGTGCCGACCGCATCCTCACCGTCGACCTGCACACCGACCAGATCCAGGGCTTCTTCGACGGCCCGGTCGACCACCTCTTCGCGCTGCCGATCCTGGCGGACTACGTGGGCGCGAAGGTCGACCGTTCCAAGCTGACGATCGTTTCGCCGGACGCCGGGCGGGTACGGGTCGCCGACCGCTGGTGCGACCGGCTGGACGCCCCGCTGGCGATCGTGCACAAGCGCCGCGACAAGGACGTGCCCAACCAGGTCAGCGTCCACGAGGTCGTCGGCAACGTGAAGGGCCGGGTCTGTGTCCTGGTCGACGACATGATCGACACGGGTGGCACGATCTGCGCCGCCGCGGACGCCCTGTTCGCGCACGGTGCCGAGGACGTCATAGTGACGGCGACGCACGGTGTGCTCTCGGGTCCGGCCGCCGACCGGCTGAAGAACTCGAAGGTCAGCGAGTTCGTCTTCACCGACAGCCTGCCGACGCCGGGTGAGCTGGAGCTCGACAAGATCAAGGTGCTGTCGATCGCGCCGACGATCGCCCGCGCGGTGCGTGAGGTCTTCGAGGACGGCTCGGTCACGAGCCTGTTCGAGGAGCAGTAGGACCAGCGCGAGCAGCAGGAACGATAGGACCTGCGGGAACAGCAGGTTGCGGGTGGCTCCGGTCGCCCACTGATCCACTTTGGGGTGCGGCCTCCCCGCCGGGTAGACTCATCGAGTTGCTCGGCGAGGGAGGCCGTACTCATAGGTACGGCGATCCGTTATCGGCGCGCTCTTCGTAGCAGGCCTGTCGTGGGCCGGGTGACCATCCGCAGTTTCGTCACCTTACGAGGAGTGCCGTCATGGCCGAGATCAAGCTCAACGCCGAGGTCCGTACCGAGTTCGGCAAGGGCGCCGCCCGTCGTGCGCGTCGCGCCAACCTGGTCCCCGCGGTCGTCTACGGCCACGGCGCCGAGTCCGTCCACATCACGCTTCCGGGCCACGAGCTCCAGCTCGCGCTCCGTACCGCCAACGTCCTGATCGGTCTGGAGATCGACGGCAAGGACGCCCTGGTCATCCCGAAGGCCGTCCAGCGCAACCCGCTCCGGGGCGACATCGAGCACGTCGACCTGCTGACCGTGAAGCGCGGCGAGAAGGTCGACGTCGAGATCGCGGTGCACGCCGAGGGCGACCTGGCCCCGGGCGGCAACCTGCTGGAGTACGTGATGAACACGCTGCTCGTCGAGGCCGAGGCCACCAACATCCCCGAGTCCGTCACGGTCTCCGTGCAGGGCCTGGACGCCGGTGCGTCGATCCTCGCCAAGGACATCCCGCTGCCGGAGGGTTCGGTGCTCGCCGAGGCCGACCCGGAGGCGGTCGTTCTCGCGGTCGTCGCCGCTCAGGTCGAGGAAGCCCCCGCGGAGGACGCCGCCGAGGAGGCCTGAGCCTCACACCTGCTTGACTGACGGGGCGGTGGTCTCCTTCCGGAGTCCGCCGCCCCGTTTTCCTGTCCGCGACCGCCGTACGTGTACGAACGAGGAGACTTCGCGCGATGTCCGACGCCACCGACCCCTGGCTGATCGTGGGGCTGGGCAATCCCGGCCCCGAGTACGCGGCGAACCGGCACAACGTCGGCTTCATGGTCGCCGACCTGCTCGCCGAGCGGATCGGCGGGAAGTTCAAGCGGGCCCCGAAGGCGCAGGCGCAGGTGTTGGAGGGGCGGATCGGTCCGCCGGGTCCGCTGAGCCGGCGGGTGGTGGTCGCGAAGCCGATGTCGTACATGAATCTGTCCGGGGGGCCGGTCACGGCGCTGCGGGACTTCTACAAGGTGCCGCTGGACCATGTGGTGGCGGTCCATGACGAGCTGGACATCGATTACGGGACGCTGCGGCTGAAGCTGGGCGGCGGCGACAACGGGCACAACGGGCTGAAGTCGATGACGAAGTCGATGGGCCCCGGTTACCACCGCGTCCGGTTCGGGATCGGCCGGCCGCCGGGGCGGATGCAGGTGGCCGATTTCGTGCTGAAGGACTTCTCGTCCGCCGAGCGCAAGGATCTTGCCTACGAGGTGGACCGGGCGGCCGACGCGGTGGAGTGTCTGCTGGCGGAGGGTCTGGAGCGCGCGCAGTCGGCGTACAACACGTGAGCGGCGCGAAGCGGCGTGCGCTGGGTTACGGCCGTGCGGCGGCGGTCGGCTGTGTCGCCCTGGTGCTGCTGGTGGCGGGTGTGCTGGCGTCGTGGGACGCGGCGCACCACATCGTGCTGGCCAAGGGGCGCGAGCACGGGACGATGACGGTGACGGGGTGCGGCAGCGAGGTCTGTACGGGGCCGTACGCGCCGTCGGACGGGGCCGGGGCGCGGTCCCGGGTGTCGGTGGAGAAGTCGGTGGCGGCCCGCAAGGGGGACCGTTTCGACGTGGTGGTGAAGCCGGGCACGGACGAGGTGGTGCGGACCGGGGCCGCGGGCTTCTTCCATGCGTGGGTGCCGCTGGGCGGGGCGCTCGTGCTGGCGGCGCTGGTGATCGGCGGGGGTCTGCGGCTGACACGGACGGCGTGGGGTGCCGGGATCGCGGGCGGGGCGCTGCTGATGGCGGCGTTCATCGCCCTGTGAGGCGCTGAACGCGCCCCGCCCGCGGTCCGTGCCGGGTCAGCCGGTGTTGCGCAGGCCCGCGGCGACGCCGTTGACGGTGAGCAGCAGGGCGCGGGCGAGCAGCGGGTCGGCTTCCTCGCCGCGTTCGACGGCCTGACGCTGGCGGTCCAGCAGGGACACCTGGAGGTAGGAGATCGGGTCCAGGTAGGCGTCCCGGATGGCGAAGGTCTGCTGGAGCGCCGGGCTGGTGCCGAGCAGTTCGGTGGATCCGGTGACCTTGAGGACTTCCTGCACGGTGAGGGCGTGCTCGGTCTCGATGGCGTCGAAGACGTGCTTCAGCTCGTCGGGGACGAGGGTGTCGACGTAGTGCCGGGCGATGCGCAGGTCGGTCTTGGCGAGGGTCATCTCCACGTTGGAGAGGAAGTTGCGGAAGAAGTGCCAGTGCTCGTGCATCTCTTCCAGGACCGTGTCGAGGCCGGCTTCGCGCAGGGCCTTGAGGCCGGAGCCGACGCCGAACCAGCCGGGCACGATCTGCCGGGACTGGGTCCAGCCGAAGACCCACGGGATGGCGCGCAGGCCGTCGAGCGAGACGCCGGAGCCGGGGCGGCGGGAGGGCCGTGAGCCCAGGTGCAGGTCTGCGAGCTGGTCGACGGGGGTGGAGGCGAGGAAGTAGGACGGCAGGTCCGGGTCCTCGACGAGCTTGCGGTAGGCAGCGTGGGCGGCGTCGGAGACGGTGTCCATGGCCGCGTCCCAGCGGGCGAGGGCCTCGTCGGACTGGCGGGGCGCGGTGTGCAGGGCGGATGCCTGGAGGGTGGCCGCGACGGTCAGTTCGAGGTTCTCGCGGGCGAGGGCGGGGATGAGGTACTTGTCGGAGATGACCTCGCCCTGCTCGGTGACCTTGATCTCGCCCTCCAGGGTGCCCCAGGGCTGGGCGAGGATCGCGTCGTGCGAGGGGCCGCCGCCGCGGCCGACGGTGCCGCCGCGGCCGTGGAAGAGGCGCAGGCGTACGCCGTAGCGGTGGGCGACGTCGCGCAGCCGGCGCTGGGCGCGGTGGATCTCCCACTGGGAGGTGGTGATGCCGCCGAACTTGGAGGAGTCGGAGTAGCCGAGCATGACCTCCTGGACGTCGCCGCGCAGGGAGACGAGGCGGCGGTAGGAGGGGTCGGCGAGCATCTCGTCGAGGATGACGTCGGCGGCGCGCAGCTCGTCGGTGGTCTCCAGGAGGGGGACGATGCCGATCTCGGCCCAGCCGGCGTGGAGGTCGATGAGGCCGGCCTCGCGGGCGAGGACGGCGGCGGCGAAGACGTCGTCGGCGCCCTGGCACATCGAGATGATGTAGGACTCGATGACCTCGGGGCCGAAGCGCTGGAAGGCTTCCTTGATGGTGTGGAAGACGCCGAGGATCTTCTCGCCGGCGGCGTCGAGCGGGGCCGGGGTGGGGGCGAGGGGGCGGCGGGAGCGCAGTTCCTTGGCGAGGAGCTTCTGCCGGTAGTCGCGGGGCATGTCGGCGTAGCGCCAGGATTCCTCGCCGAGCCGGTCGAAGAGCTGGCCGAGGGCGTGGTGGTGGGCGTCGGCGTGTTCGCGGACGTCCATGGTGGCGAGCTGGAGGCCGAAGGCGGCGAGGGTGCGGATGGTGCGGTCCATGCGGCCGTCGGCGACGATGCCGCCGCGGTGCCGGCGCAGGGAGTCCTGGATGAGGACGAGGTCGGCGATGAGTTCGGCGGTGCCGAGGTAGTCGCAGCCGGGGCGGTGGGGGCGGCCGGTGGCGAGGCGCTCGCGGGTGTTGACGAGCTTCTGGCGGATGCAGGTGGCCTTGAGGCGGTAGGGCTCCTCGGCGTTCAGCCGCTTGTAGCGGGGGCTGATCTCGGGGAGGAGTTCGAGGTCGGTCTGCAGGGAGGCGAGGAGTTCGTCGGTGGCGCCGGTGTAGCGGATGGAGTTGGAGAGCAGTCCGCGCAGCTGGTCGACCAGTTCGAGGGCGTCGGTGATGCCGTGCTCGTGCTGGAGGATCAGGACGTCCCAGGTGACGGCGGGGGTCACGTTGGGGTTGCCGTCGCGGTCACCGCCGATCCAGGTGCCGAAGGTGAGGGGGCGGGTACCGGCGGGGAGTTCGACGCCGACGCGTTCGAGTTCGGCGGCGAGGTCCTCCAGGACGTCGCCGACGGCGTTGGCGTGCAGCTCGTCCAGGTAGTAGATGGCGTTGCGGGCCTCGTCGGCGGGCTCGGGGCGCACGACGCGCAGCTCGTCGGTCTGCCAGATGAGGTCGATGTTCTCGGCGAGTCTGAGGTCCTGGCGGCGGCGGTCGGCCTCGATGACGGGGGTGTCGAGGAGGGCGGCGATGCGGCGGAGCTTGTTGAGGACGGAGCGCCGGGCGGCCTCGGTGGGGTGCGCGGTGAAGACCGGGCGCACGTTGAGGTTCTTGACGGTGGCGCGCAGGTGCTCCGGGTCGGCGTCCTTGAGCCGGTCGGCGGTGCGGGCGAGGAGGCCGCCCTCGGCCGCGCGGCGGTCGCGCATCTCGTGGGCGCGGTGGACCTGCTCGGTGACGTTGGCGAGGTGGAAGTAGGTGGAGAAGGCGCGGACGAGCTGGGCCGCGGTCTCCAGGTCCGTGTCGCCGAGGAGCTCGGCCGCGGCCTCGCCGTCGGTGCGGGTCAGGGCGCGGACGCGCTCGACGAGGTCGAGGAGTTCCTGGCCTTCCTGGCGTACGAGGGTCTCGCCCAGGAGGTCGCCGAGGCGTCGGATGTCGGCGCGCAGCTCGGGGCTGGCGGCGGGGGTCTGGTCGGCACTGCTCACAGTGTGCGGCTCCTTGCAGTGGTTGTGCACGGGACCCGGGGACCGCGGTCGGCGGATGCCGACGCCACCCCGGAAAGCAGGGTGCGGACCGCGCTGTCCGACCTCTCCAGGATAGGTGTCCGTGCTCTGGGTGCTGTTCGCGCCCCGGAAGGTGTCCTCGGTTCGTGACGTGTCCGGCCGGGGTACGCGGAGTGTGTCTACCCGGTATTCGTCCGTCTGTGCGTGGTGTTTCGTCCTCTCGTGGGCGGGCCTTCGCGCTGACATACTTACGAAGCCGTAGGTTACGGATGCGTAACCCTGGCTGTCCGACCCGCTCTCACCCTCAGGGGACTCCCCATGAAGACCAGCCCCGAAGTGATCGAGGCCGCTCCGGCGGCCGGTGACCCATCCCTTCCCTCCGCCACGCTCGGCGGGGACAACAAGCGGTCGATCGAGCAGATCGCGCTCCTGCTGTTCATCGTCGTGCCGTTCGTGGCGCTGGTCGCGGCGGTGCCGCTGGCCTGGGGCCGCGGTGTGAGCTGGCTCGATCTGGGTCTGATGGTGGCGATGTACTTCATCGGCTGCCACGGCATCACGATCGGCTTCCACCGGTATTTCACGCATGGTTCGTTCAAGGCGAAGCGTCCGCTCCGCATCGCCCTGGCCGTGGCCGGTTCGCTGGCGGTCGAAGGTCCGCTGGTGCGCTGGGTGGCCGATCACCGCAAGCACCACCGGTTCTCGGACGCGGAGGGCGATCCGCACTCGCCGTGGCGTTTCGGTGAGTCGCTGCCGGCGCTGATGAAGGGCCTGTGGTGGGCCCACATCGCATGGATGTTCGACGAGGAGCGGACCCCGCAGCAGAAGTACGCGCCGGACCTCATCAAGGACCCGGCGATCCGCGGCATCTCGCGCCACTTCCTGACGTTCACGATCGTCTCGCTGGCCGTCCCCCCGCTGATCGGCGGTCTGGTGACGATGTCGTGGTGGGGTGCGGCGACGGCGTTCTTCTGGGGCTCCCTGGTACGGGTGGCCCTGCTGCACCACGTGACGTGGTCGATCAACTCGATCTGCCACGCGGTCGGCAAGCGCCCCTTCAAGTCCCGCGACAAGTCCGGCAACGTGTGGTGGCTCGCGGTCCTGTCGTGCGGCGAGTCCTGGCACAACCTGCACCACGCGGACCCGACCAGCGCCCGGCACGGGGTGATGCGCGGTCAGATCGATTCGAGCGCCCGGCTGATCCGGTGGTTCGAGCAGGCCGGCTGGGCGTACGACGTGCGCTGGCCCGACTCCGCCCGTATCGAGTCCCGGCGCGACCGCGCGGCGGCCGACCCGGCATGATGGACGACGTGGCGACCGACTCCAGCGCAAGCAGCGAGAACACCCGTGCACCCTCCGCCCGACGGGCCCGCCGGGTCCGGATGACCGGGAAGGAACGCCGGGAGCAGCTGCTGGACATCGGTCGCACCTTGTTCGCCGACAAGGGCTTCGAGGGCACGTCGGTGGAGGAGATCGCCGCCCGCGCGGGGGTCTCGAAGCCGGTCGTCTACGAGCACTTCGGCGGCAAGGAGGGGCTGTACGCGGTCGTGGTGGACCGGGAGATGCGCCAGCTCCTGGACATGGTGACCAGCGCGCTGACCGCGGGGCATCCGCGTGAGCTGCTGGAGCAGGCGGCGTTCGCGCTGCTGGACTACATCGAGACGTACACGGACGGTTTCCGCATCCTGGTCCGTGACTCGCCGGTCGCCCAGTCCACGGGCACGTTCGCCTCGCTGATCAGTGATATCGCGACCCAGGTGGAGGACATCCTCGGGCTGGAGTTCAAGGCCCGCGGCTTCGACGCGAAGCTGGCCCCGCTGTACGCGCAGGCGCTGGTGGGCATGGTGGCGCTGACGGGGCAGTGGTGGGTGAACGCGCGCAAGCCGAAGAAGGCTGAGGTCGCGGCCCATCTGGTGAACCTGGCCTGGCACGGTCTGGAGAACCTGGAGTCGAAGCCGCGGCTGATCGGCCACCGCAAGAGCTGAACGGCCGGTGGGGCCGAGGGCGGTGTGCGGCCGAGCCGCGATGTTGATCCCCGGCAAAACCACTTCAGTTGCGCTGTACACAGTTGTAGAGTCTGTGAATATCCCGGGAATGGTCCTTCACCGCTGCATGTCATGCACCCGTGAAGGCTATTCACCCGGTTCCACCACTTACCCCTGGGGGGGCTTTGTCTTCTGTGGAACCCGGCCGCTCTGTTCCGCGCTCGAAGCGCGCGCGGCGGCTCGCGGCCTGCACCGCACTCGTTCTCTCCGCCGGCATGCTGCTGGCGGCCCCGGCCTCGGCCGATGAATCGGCGCCCGTCCCGCGCGGCGCCACTCCGCAGTTCACCCCGGAGTCCGGCGGGCAGCCGACGCTGACGCTGCCCAAGCGCACCGCGAAGAAGGAGTCCGGTGCCTCGCGTGCGCCGGGCGCCGCGTCGGCGGCCGCCGTTCCGGCCAAGCCGCTGAGCGACCTCGACGGCGACGGCTACAGCGACACGCTGTACCGGGGGCTCGACGGCAACCTCTACGCCATCACGGACGCGTCGGGCTCGCACCCGTACCAGATCAACAGTGACGACCAGTTCGAGACGCCCAAGGACATCATCACGCCGGGCGACCTCGACGGCGGCGGCATGTCCGAGGTCCTGACGCTCTCGGCGGCGGGCAAGCTCTCGCTCTACCAGAGCTGGGGCGCCGACAGCACGGGTTACGTCACCTGGTCGGGCAACGGCTGGCAGAAGTACAACAAGGTCGTCTCCCCCGGCGACCTGAACGGCGACGGCCGCGGCGACCTGATCGCGCGTACGCCCTCCGGTGACATCTACGTCTACATCTCCACCGGCAAGGTCGACAGCGCGCCCTTCAAGGCCGGCGTCAAGGTGGGCTACGGCTGGAACGTCTACGACCAGATCGTGGGCACCAACGACGTCAACGGCGACGGGCTCGGCGACGTCATCGCCCGTACGACCGGCGGCGACCTGTACTTCTACGCGGGCACCGGCGACCCGGCGAAGCCGTTCAAGGCGCGCGTCAAGGTCGGCTACGGCTACGACATCTACAACCAGCTCATCGGTGTCGACGACGTCGACGGCGACGGCCTCGGCGACCTCCTCGCCCGCAAGCCCGGCGGCGACGTCTTCACCTACCTGTCCACCGGAACCGGCACCTTCGAGCCGCGCGTGGCCTCCGGCAGCGGATGGAACGCGGCGGCGCTGTTCGTCGGCGCGGGCGGCAACCCGGACTTCGGCAAGCACGAGCTGGAGGGCCGCACCAAGGGCGGCAGCCTCTACTGGTACCAGGCCCGGAACAACGGGCAGTTCTTCCCCCGCCAGCTGGACAGCTCGGACACCGGCTGGAACCAGGTGAGCCTGTCGCTCGCCTCCTCGCTGGACAACGACGGCTGGGGCGACCTCGTCCAGCAGTACCAGGGCCAGCTCTACGTCGGCGCCGAGTACATCGGGTCGGGCTGGCAGGTCTACAACAGCCTGACCGGTCCCGGCGACCTGAGCGGCGACGGCAAGGGCGACCTGCTGGCCCGCGACACCAAGGGCGACCTGTACCTGTACAAGGGCAACGGCCTGGGCACCAAGTTCGCCGCCAAGGTCAAGGTCGGCTACGGCTACCAGTCGTACACCAAGATCGTCGGCGCCGGGGACCTCAGCGGCGACGGCATCGCGGACGTCGTGGCCATCGCCAAGGACGGCACGCTCTACCTGTACAAGGGCACGGGCGACGCCGCGAAGCCGCTCTCGGCCCGCGTCAAGATCGGCACCGGCTACAACATCTACAAGCAGTTCGCCGCTCCGGGCGACATGGACGGCGACGGCAGGGCCGACCTGATCGGCGTCGACGGCAAGGGCGACGTGTACCGCTACACGTCCACCGGCACCGGCCAGCTCACCAAGCGCGTCAAGATCGGCTACGGCTGGGACACCTACAACGGCCTGTACTGACCGGCCCGCGTGAACCCCGCGCCCCGTCCCCGCGCTCGTTCGTGGGGGCGGGGCGCTGCCGTGTCCCGGCGGGCTCAGCCGGTCACCGGCTCCAGGAACTCCAGCCGGTTGCCGACCGGGTCGTGGCTGTAGAAGCGGCGGTGGCCCGGCAGGTTGCCGTCCCAGACCACTTCGGCGCCGCGCTCGGTCAGCCGGGCCGCGTACGCCTCGATGCCCGTGACGCGCAGCCCCGGGTGGGCCTTGCGGGCCGGGCGGAAGTCGGCCTCGATGCCCAGGTGCAGCTGGACCGGGCCGGCCGCGAACCAGCAGCCGCCCCGCGCGGCCAGCACGGGCGGCTTGGCGATCTCGGTCATGCCGAGCACATCGGTGTAGTACGCGCGCAGGGCGTCCTCGCTGCCCTCGGGGGCGGCGAGCTGGACGTGGTCGAGGGCGGTGATCATCACTTCTCCCGGTGGGCGACGGCGAAAATACGGCGGAAGGGGAAGGCCGTGCCGTGCGGGCCACGGGGGTAGGCCGTGCGCAGCAGGTCGCGGTAGTCGGCGAGGAAGGCGTCCCGGGCCTCCTCGTCGTCGGCGAGCGCGGTCAGGACGGGGCGCAGGCCGGTGCCCTTCACCCAGTCCAGGACGGGGTCCTCGCCGGTCAGCAGGTGGAGGTAGGTGGTCTCCCAGACGTCGGCGGTGACGCCGGGGCCCGTCAGCAGGTCCAGGTAGCCGGCCGGGCTCAGTACGGCGTCGGCGTGGCGGAGCCGGCCGCCCAGGCGGGAGCGCCAGCGCGGGGACTCGGCGAGTTCGCGCATCAGGGCGTGGCTGGGCCGGTCGAAGTTGCCGGGGACCTGGAGGGCGAGGGTGCCGCCGGGGAGCAGGGCGTCCAGCCAGCCCGGGAGGAGGCCGTCGTGGCCGGGAATCCACTGGAGCAGGGCGTTGGAGATGATCAGGCCGTACGGCTCGGAGGGCGTCCAGGTGGCGGCGTCGGCCTCGGCGAAGTCCAGCAGCTCCGTGGCGTGGGCGCGGGCGCGCTCCAGCATCTGCGGGGAGTTGTCGTAGCCGGTGATCCGGGCGTGCGGCCAGCGCGCGGCGAGCAGGGCGGTGACGTTGCCGGCGCCGCAGCCGAGGTCGGCGATGCGCCCCCGGGTGCCGGGCGGGTCGGGGACGCGGGCCAGCAGGTCGTGGAAGGGGCGGGTTCGGTGGTCCGCGTGGCGCAGGTACTGCTGCGGATCCCAGACGGGTGCGGTCATGGAGTTCAGGATCATTCACAACTATCTTGATGTCAAGACACTTGAATTCAAGAGACTTCATGTCGACAGACCCTCTACACTGATCCACATGGAGGACGAGGTTGACCGACTGGTCGCTGCATGGCGCCGCGAGCGCCCCGACCTCGACGTGGAACCACTGGAGGTCCTCAGCCGCGTCTCCCGCCTGGCCCGCCACCTCGACCGGGCCCGCAGGATCGCCTTCGCCGAGCACCAGCTGGAGCCGTGGGAATTCGACGTGCTCACGTCGCTGCGCCGCGCCGGCGCCCCCTACCAGCTCTCCCCCGGCCAGCTGCTCACCCAGACGCTGGTCACCTCGGGCACGATGACCAACCGCATCGACCGCCTCACCAAGAAGAACCTCGTCGAGCGGCTCCCCGACCCCAGCGACCGGCGCGGGGTCCTGGTCCGGCTCACCCCCGAGGGCCGCGACAAGGCCGATCAGTCACTGGCCGGGCTGCTGGCCCAGGAGCGCGCCATCCTCGGCGAGCTCTCGCACCAGCAGCGCTCCGAACTGGCCGGGCTGCTACGCCAGTTGACTGCCCCGTTCGACAACATCCCCGGGTAGCGCCGGGTCCTGAAGATCGGCCGGGCCGACCCCGGCGCGTCTGGCCAGCGCCACGGCCGCCAGCGTCGAGTGCACGCCCAGCTTCCCCAGGACGTTCTGCATGTGCGTGCGCACGGTGTGCGGGGAGAGGAAGAGACGTTCCGCGACCGCCTTGCGGCCCAGGCCCGCGACCATGCACCGCAGCACCTCCCGCTCGCGCGGGGTCAGCGACTCGACCAGCTCCTCGCTCTCGGTGCGGTGCTTGCGCCCGGCCAGCAGCTCCCGCAGCACCCCGGTGAGCAGGGCGGCGGGCAGATGGGTCTCGTCGCGCAGCACCCCCCTGATCACCGCCAGCAGCCGTTGCAGCGAGCTGTCCTTGGCGACCCAGCCGCAGGCCCCGGCCTGGAGGGCGAGCGCGGCCCGGCCCGGGTCGTCCTTCTCGGCGAGCACCACCGTACGGACCGAGGGACGGGCCGCGCGGACCGCGCCGACCAGGGAGATCCCGTCGACCGGGGCCGGCTGTCCGGCGCGCGGGGCGGGCACCGGTACCGGGCCCGCGCCGTCGCGCCCCGCCGGGGCCAGGTTGCCCAGTTCGGCGTCGACCAGCAGGACGTCGTAACCGCGCCCCTCCGCCGCCGCGCGCTCCAGACAGCGCAGCGCGGCCGGGCCGCTGCCCGCCGCCGCCACGTCGACGTCCGGCTCGGCCGCGAGCGCGGCGGCGAGCGATTCGGCGAAGATCCGGTGGTCGTCCACCACGAGAACCCGGATACGGGCCACAGGCACCCCCATGCTGTGTGTTCTGGGGCGCCCCGAAGCGTGCGTCCCCCCGACGGGGCCGGACCGGCACCCGTGGCGCCCGGCTGTCTCGTACCCCTGCATACGGCACCGGCCCCCACCGGCGCTGTGCATCAGCGTACGGGCGGCGGACCGGGCCGGAAGGGGGATTGACGGAAGTTGTCCGGGAGCGCCCCCTAGGGCCTGTCGTCACATTCGCGTCGTTCGCCCGGAGGGCGGGAATGTGACGACAGGTCCTAGGGTGAGGCGCATGTTTCGTCTTGAGACAGAAGTGGACAAGGAGCGGCGTGCGCTGCTGAACAGGCGGCTGCGGGACGAGAACACCGCGCGCTCACCCCGGATCAGCGCCCTGCGCGCCACGCCCGACGCGCGCGAAGTGCCGCTGGAGGTATGGGCGTTGGACACCGACGGCCGGGTCGCGGCGGGGCTGACCGGGCGGACCTGGGCGCACTGGCTCCATGTCGACCTGCTCTGGGTCGACACCCCGCACCGGGGCTCCGGCCTCGGCTCGCGGCTGCTCGCCGAGGCGGAACGGGTGGCGCGGGCGGACCGGTCGTGCACCCGCTCCCGGGTGGAGACCTGGGACTTCCAGGCCCCCGGCTTCTACCGGAAGCGGGGCTACGAGGTGCGCGGGCAGGTGGACGACTACCCGCCGGGCATCACGGAGTTCACCCTTACGAAGGAACTCGGCTGACGCGTTCCGGCCCGTTCAGACGAGCCGGCGAGCGCCTGCCGACGGCACCGCGGGGAAGACGCCCGGCGTCCCGTACCCGGCCGAAGTGAACGCCTCCAGCACGGACTTGGTGACCGCGTCCGCCCGCTCCTCCTCGACCAGCACGATCGCGGAGCCGCCGAAGCCGCCCCCGGTCATCCGCGCGCCGAGCGCCCCGGCCGCGTTCGCCGTGTCGACCACGAGGTCCAGCTCCGCGCAGGAGACCCGCAGGTCGTCGCGGAGCGAGCGGTGCCCCGCCGTGAGGACCGGTCCCGCCGCCCGCACCTCGCCGGCGTCGAGCAGCGCGATGACCCGCTCGACGCGCTGGTTGTCGCCGACCACATGGCGTACGTAGCGCACGACGGACTCGTCCGCACCGGCCTCGGCCAGCCGGTCCAGGGCGGCGCCCAGCTCCTCGTACGGCAGCTCGCGCAGGGTGCGTATGCCGAGCAGGCGCGCGCCCTCCTCGCAGCCGGCCCTGCGCTCCGCGTACGCCCCGTCGCCCAGCGCGTGCTTGACGCGGGTGTCCACGACCAGGAGCCGCAGGCCGTGCGCGGACAGGTCGAAGGGGACCTGGCGCCGGCCGAGGTCGCGGGTGTCCAGGTGCAGGGCGTGGCCCTCGGTGCAGCAGGCGGACGCCATCTGGTCCATGACCCCGCAGGGCACGCCGACGAAGGCGTTCTCGGCGCGCTGGGCGATGACCGCCAGGTCGGCTGGGGCGAGCCCGAGCCCGAAGAGGTCGTTCAGGGCGAGCCCGGTGACCACTTCGAGGGCGGCGGACGAGGAGAGCCCGGCACCGGTCGGGACGGTGGAGGTCAGCTGGATGTCGGCGCCGGTGACCGGGTGGCCGGCCTCGCGCAGGGCCCAGACGACCCCGGCGGGGTAGGCCGCCCAGCCGTGGCCCTCGTTCGGGGTCAGCTCGTCCACGCGGAGCCGGACGACACCGCCGGGCACATCGGTGGAGTGCAGCCGCAGCTCGCCGTCGGTGCGGCGGGCGACGGCGGCGCGCGCGGTGTGCGGGAGGGCGAGCGGCATGACGAAGCCGTCGTTGAAGTCGGTGTACTCACCGATCAGGTTGACCCGGCCGGGTGCGGCCCAGATCCCCTCGGGCGCACCCCCGTAGAGCTCGGTGAAGGAGGCGGTCAGCTCGGCGTCGTCGGTCATGGTGCGGTGGGTTCCTCTCGGCGGGCGAACGTCCAGGCGTCGGAGACGATTCCGGCCAGGTCGGCGCGGGACGGCTGCCAGCCGAGGCGCTCCCTGGCGGTGGCGGCGGAGGCGACGAGGACGGCCGGGTCGCCGCCGCGGCGCGGGGCCGCGGTCTCGGGGACGGGGTGGCCGGTGACCTCGCGGACCGTCTCGATGACCTCGCGGACCGAGAAGCCGTTGCCATTGCCGAGGTTGCAGATCAGGTGCTCGCCCGCGGTGGCCGCGTCCAGGGCGAGCAGGTGGGCGTCGGCGAGGTCGGCGACGTGGATGTAGTCGCGGACGCAGGTGCCGTCCGGGGTGGGGTAGTCGTCGCCGTAGACGGAGATCGACTCGCGCTGTCCGAGGGCGACCTGGAGGACCAGCGGGATGAGGTGGGACTCGGGGCTGTGCCGCTCGCCGCAGCTGCCGTAGGCCCCCGCCACGTTGAAGTAGCGCAGCGAGACCGCGGCCAGGCCGTGGGCCGCCGCCTCCCCGGTGATCATGTGGTCGACGGCGAGCTTGGTCGCGCCGTAGGGGCTGGTCGGGGCGGTGGGGTCGGTCTCCGTGATGGGGCTGGAGACCGGCTCGCCGTAGGTCGCGGCGGTGGAGGAGAAGACCAGGGTGCGCACCCCGGCGTCGCGCATCGCGGCGAGCAGGGCGGTGGAGCCGCCGACGTTGTTGACCCAGTACTTCTCGGGGTCGGTGACGGACTCGCCGACCTGGGAGTACGCGGCGAAGTGCAGCACCCCGTCGTAGGAGGCGTCGAGCCACTTCGCGGCGTCCTGGACGCGCCCCTCGATGAAGTCGGCGCCGGCCGGAACGCCCGCGCGGAAGCCGGTGGAGAGGTCGTCCAGGACGGTGACGGTGTGGCCGGCCTCCAACAGGTGCTGGGCCACGACGCTGCCGACGTATCCGGCACCGCCGGTCACCAGGTACTTCTTCGGGGACTCGCTCACTGGCTCGCTACCTCTCGCAGTCGCTGGGCCGCGGTCTCCGGCGGCACGTCGTTGATGAACACGCTCATGCCGGATTCGGAACCCGCGAGGAACTTCAGCTTGCCGGAGGTCCGTCGGATGGTGAAAAGCTCCAGATGCAGCCCGAAGTCCTCACGGTCCGGGATCCCGAACGGCGCCTGGTGCCAGGCGGAGATGTACGGGGTCGGCGGCTCCCCGGGTCCGAAGATCCGGTCGAATCGCCTCAAGAGTTCCAGATAGACCTGTGGGAACTCCGTGCGCGCCCCCTCGTCGAGATCCCGCAGGTCGGGGACGCGGCGGCGGGGGTGCAGATGGACCTCGTACGGCCAGTGCGCCGCGTACGGCACGAAGGCGATCCAGTGCTCGGTGGCGAGCACGATCCGGGTGCCGTCGGCCTCCTCGCGGGCGATCACGTCGTCGAAGAGGTTGCCGCCGGTCTTCGCGTGGTGGGCGGCCATGGAGCGCAGCATCAGCTCGGTGCGCGGGGTGACGAAGGGGTAGCCGTAGATCTGGCCGTGCGGGTGGCCGAGGGTGACGCCGATCTCGGCGCCCCGGTTCTCGAAGCAGAACACCTGCTCGACCTGCGGCAGCCCGGCGAACTCGGCGGTGCGGTCGGTCCACGCCTCCAGGACGAGCCCGGCCCGCTCCTCGGTGAGGTCGGCGAAGGACGCGTCGTGGTCGGAGGTGAAACAGACGACCTCGCAGCGGCCGGAGTCGCCGGCCAGGGAGGGGAAGCGGTTCTCGAAGACGGCGACGTCGTAGTCCGCCTCCGGGATCTCGCTCTGCCGGCCCTCGCGCGAGGGGCAGAGCGGGCACTCGTCGGCCGGCGGGTGGTAGATACGGCCCTGGCGGTGCGAGGCGATGGCGACGCTGTCGCCGAGCAGCGGGTCGCGGCGGATCTCGGACGAGGTCGAGACGGCGTCGAGGGGACGCGTGTCGGCCGCCTCGCGCACGACGTCGTCGCGGCTGTCGTAGTAGATCAGCTCCCGGCCGTCGGCGAGCGTCGTAACCGTCTTCTTCACCAGACTCCTCCCACCAAACATAAGCGAACACAATGAACCACAAGTCAACAGATGCGTCAATGAGTCGACGGCGGCGCGCGCGAGGGTGCCGAGTGGTGGATCTCAGGGGCGTGGAGCCCGGGATTCAGGCAATACGATCACAAACAAACAAAGAACCTCTTGGGAAGTGTTCACTTTCCGAACATAAGGGCGTAGTTTCCTTCGGGTTCAGTTCGCGAAACGAAGCGAGACTCCCCCCATGCAATACCTGGCAGCAGGGCTCCGACTCCCCACGAACGGGCTCGACTACACGATCCTGGCGATCTACTTCGCCGTCGTACTCGGCATCGGCTTCGCCGCTCGGGCGAGCGTCAGGACCAGCCTCGACTTCTTCCTCTCCGGACGGTCACTGCCCGCCTGGGTGACCGGTCTGGCCTTCGTCGCGGCGAATCTCGGTGCCACCGAGATCCTCGGCATGGCGGCGACAGGCGCGCAGTACGGCGTCGCGGTGGTGCACTGGTACTGGATCGGCGCCATCCCGGCGATGGTCTTCCTCGGCCTCGTGATGATGCCGTTCTACTACCGCTCGAAGGTGCGCTCCGTACCGGAGTTCCTGCTCCAGCGCTTCGACAGGTCGGCGCACCTGCTGAGCTCCATACTCTTCGCCTTCGCGGCGATCCTGATCGCGGGCGTCAACCTGTACGCCCTGTCGATCGTCGTGGAGGCGCTCCTCGGCTGGCCGCAGTGGGTCGCGATCGTCGTCGCCGGCTTCTTCGTGCTGGCGTACATCACGATCGGCGGGCTCTCGTCGGCGATCTACAACGAGGTGCTCCAGTTCTTCGTCATCCTCGCCGCGCTGATCCCGCTGACCGTGCTCGGTCTCAAGCGCGTCGGCGGCTGGGACGGGCTGAGCGACTCGCTCACGTCGAGCCACGGCGAGAACTTCATGACCGCCTGGGGCGGCACCGGCATCGGTGACGCCAACCCCCTCGGCGCCAACTGGCTGACGATCATCCTGGGCCTCGGCTTCGTGCTCTCGTTCGGCTACTGGACGACGAACTTCGCCGAGGTGCAGCGCGCCCTGTCCGCGAAGAACCTCTCGGCCGCCCGGCGCACCCCGCTGATCGCCGCGTTCCCGAAGATGTTCATCGTCTTCCTCGTGATGATCCCGGGACTGGTCGCCGCCGTGATCGTGCCGAACATCGGCGCCGCCGGCTCGGGCACCACCTACAACGACGCGATCCCGCTGCTGATGCGGGAGCTGCTGCCCAACGGCGTGCTCGGCATCGCGGTGACCGGTCTGCTGGCCGCGTTCATGGCCGGCATGGCGGCCAACGTCTCCTCGTTCAACACCGTGTTCACCACGGACATCTGGGCGCGGTACGTGAAGAAGGACCAGCCGGACGCGTACTACCTGCGCTTCGGCCGGCTGATCACGGCGATCGGGGTGCTGGCCTCCATCGGCACGGCGTTCATCGCCGCCAGCTTCTCCAACATCATGAGCTACCTCCAGACGCTCTTCTCGTTCTTCAACGTCCCGATGTTCGTCGTGTTCATCATCGGCATGTTCTGGAAGCGCGCCTCGATGAAGTCCGGTGTCTGGGGGCTGGTCGCGGGCACCACCGCCGCGATGGTCAACTACTTCGTCATCTACAAGCAGGGTGTCATCGACATCCCGAGCGACCAGGGCGCCAACTTCGTCTCCGCGATCGTCGGCTTCGTCGCCGGCGCGGTCGTCATGATCGCGGTCACGCTCTTCACCGCTCCCAAGCCCGAGGCCGAACTCGCCGGCCTCGTCTACGGAACCGAGTCCCCGGACGCCGCCGAGGTGCCCGAGGAGGGCGACAGCGCCTGGTACCGCAGGCCCGCGCTGCTGGGCTGGGGAGCCATCGTGCTCGCCGCCCTGTGCTACGTCCCCTACTCGTTCTGATCGGAGCAACCCACCATGTCCGACCTGCGCAAGGAAGTCTCCGAACTGGAGCAGAAGTCCGCCACGGCGGCCCGCCTCTTCGACATCCGGCGGATCATCGGCGGCCTCTTCGTGGTCTACGGGATCATCGTGACCATCGCCGGGATCAGCCCGTCCGACGAGGACCTGAAGAAGGCCGAGGGCGTCCACATCAACCTCTGGACCGGCCTCGCCATGCTGGCGCTCGGGCTGTTCTTCCTGGTCTGGCTGAAACTGCGCCCGGCCCAGGCCCCGGCACCCGCGCCGGAGGACACACCGCAGGACACGCCGGAGGGCTGAGACACCGCCGCGCGGCAGGGGCCGGGCACCGTCACCCGACGGTGCCCGGCCCCTGCCGTGTGCCCGCCGCCCGGTCCAGCAGGCCGGTGCGGGCGGCCAGCGCCGCGGCCTCCAGGCGGGAGCCGACGCCGAGTTTCATCAGGACGCGCTGCACATGCGTACGGGCGGTGCTCGGCGCGATCCGCATACCGGCCGCGATCAGCCGGGTGTCCTCGCCCTCTGCGACCCGGACCAGGACCTCGACCTCGCGCGGGGTGAGCAGCCGCAGCAGCCGCCGGCCCTCGTCGTCGGGCTGGCTCACCGGGTCGAGCAGCTCCGCGAAGGCGCTCTGGAGGAGGCCGGGCGCGATGGCCGCCTCGCCCGCGCGGGCCTTGACCATGGCGCGCTCGACGCCCTCGATGCGCTCGTCGTGCCGGACGTAACCGGCGGCGCCGGCCGCGAACGCCGCGGCGATCCCGCGCGGACTGGGCACCGGGCCGAGGACCACCACCGCGGTCTGCGGGCGCTCGCGCCTGATCCGGACGACGGGGTCGAAGGTGCCGGGCACGGCGGGGGCGGCCGTGCCGAACAGGCAGACCTCGGGGGCCCGGCCGACCACCAGGTCCGCCGCGCCCGAGGTGGGGGCGGCCGCGGCCAGCACCCGGTGGCCGCGCAGCTTCAGCGCCGAAGCCAGCGCCTCGGCCAGCAGGCGGTGGTCGTCGACCACCATGAGCCGGACACTCATCGAACTGTCCCCCCGTACACCGACACCAGGCCCCCCGGCCTGCCAGGGCCTGCAAGTTACACGCCCGGGTACGGGTGTGGGGGTGGAACCGGCCGGTTCCACCCCCACACCCGTGAATCGGGATCAGCTGGTGTGGAAGGACACCACCAGGTACTCCTTGCCGAACGAACTCTTGCGGGGTTCGCTGACCATCGTCTCGGAGATGTACAGCCTGCCTTCCGCGTACAGGTACTCGGCGTAGTTCGGGGAGAAGCTCGTCTCCGCGTCCCGGACGGCCTCGTCACCCGGGTTCCGCATCAGGACGGTCTCCTTGAAGGTGCTGCCGTCGATCGAGACGACCTCGCCGCCCTCGTTGTACGGGGGTTCCTTGTACGCGATGATGTTGTTGCCGTCCATCCGCAGCGGGAAGACCGTGAAGCGCTCGCCCGCGTCGGCCCGGTCGCCGGTCTGCTTGCCGGTGGTGAGGTCGAAGGAGACGATCTCGTTGGTCCGGCCGTAGTCCTCGCCCGCCCCGTCGTGCTCCTCGGTCGGCAGGTAGAGCCGGTTGTTGCCGACGGCGAGGTGCTGGCAGCTCTCGACCTTGGTGGAGCGGCAGTTGGCCGCGTACTTCTCCGCGTCGGCGGGGATACGGGTGATCAGCTTGCCGGTGGCCGCGTCGATCGAGAAGAAGTCCGAGATGCCGCTGCCGTCCCCGGCGGTGTCGCCGACGTCGGCGGCCACCACGAGGGGCTTGGTCGAGACGATGCTCGCGTAGTCGACGCCGGCCGGCATCTTGTACGAGGAGAGCGGGGCGCCCGTGGTCGGGTTCAGCGCCTGGATGACGAGCTGCGGGTCGTCGTACTTACCGCACTTGCGGACCACGGCGAGGGCCTCGCCGCCGCCGTACCCCTTGTCGTAGCAGCCGTCGGTGCTGACCTTGGGCTTCCAGCGCTCGGCGCCGGTGTTCAGGTCGAAGGCGGCGCCGCCGTCCAGTCCGCCGGCGGCGACGGTGGTGCCGCTGAGGGTGACCTCGTCGAACCGGACGGGGCGGTCACCGCTGCTGGAGGCGGTCACCGACTTGCTCCACACGAGCTTGCCGGCGGCCAGGTCGAGGACGCCGACCTGGGTGCAGCTGGCGTACTTGGTGGTCTTGGTGCGCTTGGCTTCCTCGAAGGCGATGGCGGTCTTGAAGTCCTTGGTGATGTGCTTGGTCGCGGCGCACACCTGGCCGTCGAGCGGGATCGACCAGAGCTTGGTGCCCTTGTCCCGGTCGTAGCCGACGATCTCGTTGATGCCCGACTTCACGTACGCCTTGTCGGTCATCCAGGAGCCGGAGACGGTGGTGACGGAGGCGACCTTGGGGTGGGGCAGCTGGAAGCCGACGGCGGAGGTGACGTTCGCGGGGGCCTTCTCCTTGCCGGTGCCGCCGCCGGTGCCGTTCTCGTCCGAGCCGTCCGAGCCGTCCTTGCCGCCCTTGCCGCCCTTGCCCTCGCCCGTGGTGCCGGAGGAGGAGCCGGCCTCGTCCTTCTTGTCGCCGTCCCCGCCGCTGGAGGCGTACCAGACGCCGGCCCCGACGATCAGTGCCACGGCGACCACGGCGGCGACGATGATCTGCGCCTGCGTGGAGAACTTCTTCGGCCCGTTGCCGCCCGGCTGGGGCGACGGGTAGGCGGGCTGCATCGGGGCGGTCGGGTAGCCGTGGGCCTGCTGGCCCGGGTGGCCGTACGCCGCTTGCGTCGGGTAGTCGTGGCTCTGCGGCTGCCCCTGCGGGAAGCCGTAGCCCGGCTGCTGGGGCGGCGGCGCCTGCGGGTAGCCGTAGCCCGGCTGCTGCTGGGGCGGGCCGGGGGGCGGCGGGGAGCCGTAGCCGCCGGGGGGTTGGGTGGCCGGGGGCGGGGTCGCCGGGGGCGGCGGGGTGTTCGGCTGCTTGCCGAACGGGTCGGCGGGCGGCGGGGTCGGAGCACCGAAACCGCCCGGCGGCGGGTCCTGCGGGGCGCCGAAGCCGCCGGGCGGGGGGTCCTGCGGGGCGCCGAAGCCGCCCGGGGGCGGGCCCTGGGGCGGTTCGTTGGGCGGCTGCTGGGGCGGCTGTGTCATGGCGTTGCGTACCTCGGAGAAAAAGGGGGTCGGTCGGTGGGCCGGAACCGGCCGCGGGCGGGGCTGCTGCCGCCCGCGGCCGGCGGTGTCTCAGATGCCGCGGTGAGCCGTCACTTGCCGAAGGCCATCATGGTCTTCGTCTCCAGCTCTTCCTTGTCGTTGCTCGCGCTGACCCGCCCGCTCGCCACGAACGAACGGCCGTCCGCGTAGAGGATCTTCTCGTTGTAGAACGAGCTCTCGATCGACGAGGTCGAGTCCGGGTGCTTGAGCACCATCTGCGGGCTGCCGCCGGACGGGGACAGGGTGGCGATGCCGCCGCCCTTGCCGTAGGCCGCGTTCACGTAGAGCAGGACGTTGCCGCCCTCCATGCCCAGCGGCTTCACGGTCTGCCCGGCGGGGGCCTTCGCCTTCCACTTCGGCTTGCCGGTGTTCAGGTTGAACGCGACGACCTGGTTGGTGCGGGCGGAGCCGCTGGTGTCGTCCTGCGTGGCCATGTAGAAGGTGTTGGCGTCGGCCGCGACGCCCGTGCAGCCGTCGAGGCGCTTGCCGAAGATGGTGAAGGCGCCGCCGCAGTCCGGGGCGAACTTGTCGCCCTTGTCACCGACCAGCTGGGAGCGGAGCGTGCCGTTCTCGCGCAGGGCGAGGATGCTCCACTTCTTGTCGTCGCTGCTGCTGCCCTTGGTGAGCGACACGATGAGCGGGCTCACCGAGTAGACCTTGTCGACCTCCCAGCCGCGGGCGGGCTTGTAGGTCCACTTGGGCTTGCCGGTGCCGGGGTCGACCTCTTCGATCTCGTGCTGCGGGTTGTCGGCGTCGTCGGTGCGGCAGCTGGTCGCGGCGATGAGCTTGGTGCCGCCGGCGAAGGCGAACGGCTGGCAGTTGCCGCTCCGCTTGCCGAACAGCTCCTTGCCGTCGCTGACCCGGAAGGCGTTGGAGGCTCCGGTGCGGCCGGCCGTCACGGTGTCGCCGCTGATGGCCATCGAGAGGTCCGACATCATGTCGAAGAGCCCGCTCTTCTTGACCTCCTTCTTCCACCCCGCCTTCCCCGTGTTGAGGTCGATGAGCTGGAGCATGGAGCAGTCGGCCTTGTCGGTGGTGCCGTTCTTGATCGCGATGACGATCTTGCCGTCCGTGGTGGTCTGCTGGGGCGCGGAGCAGATGTCCGCGGGCAGCTTCAGCGTCCACTTCTGCGTGCCGTCGGCCACCGCGTACGCCGACATGGTGCGGTACATGCCCTTGACGACGGTGTCGCCGACGAGCCACGGCCCGTACACGTCCGCGCCGTTGCGCGGCAGGTCGACGTCGTTCTTCTGGAGCCAGAGGACCTTCGCCTCGCCGTCCTTGCGGCCGCTGTTGAGGTCGTCGTCCTCCCGCCCGGTGCCGTTGCCGTCGCCCTTGTCCACGGAGGGCGAGACGGACGGCTTCTGGACCTCTTCGCTCTGCTTCGCGACGGGCTTGTCATCGTCGTCGTCGCCCCCGCTCGTCGCGAAGTACACACCGGTACCGACGACCAGGAGCGCGACGACGGCGGCACCGATGATCATGGCGGGCTTGCGCTTCGACGGACCACCGCCCGGACCTCCCGGGCCGGGCGGCACGGGGGCGCCGGGGTACTGCTGCTGCGGGAAGCCGTAACCGGGCTGCGGCTGCTGACCGTACGGCCCCGGCTGCTGCGGCTGACCGTACGGACCGGGCTGCTGCGGCTGACCGTACGGTCCCGGCTGCTGCTGCGGCTGACCGTACGGGCCGGGCTGCTGCGGGTAGCCGTAGCCCGGCTGCGCGGGCGGCGGGGTCGGCGGCGCGGCCGGGGCCTGGGGCGGCTGGGCGGGCGGCGGCGGCGTCTGCGGCGGGCCCTGGGGCGGCTGCGGTACCCCGTGCGGCGGCTCCTGCGGAGCGCCGAAGCCTCCCTGCGGCGGTTGCTGTCCGGGCGGCTGGGTCATCAGCACGTCCCCCTTCGTGCGGTCCGGTGCCCGTTCCGGACTCCCCCGCGATCCCGCCGGGGCTCCGCGGGTCGGTCAAGACCCCCCGGATCACGGCGAAATGGAGCGAATCGGGCATGGATCCCGCAGTGTTACGTCAGTCGAGCGGGACTTCTTTGTACCACCCGCCCCAGCACCGCCCCCGGTTCGGTCCACCCCTGTTCCCAAGGGAGGACCGGGCCGTGATACCGCCGTGATGCTCCGGACCGTCAGTTCCCGAAGACCACCATGGACCGCGCGTCCACCTCTTCGTCTCCGCTGATGCCGCTGAGCCTCGTCCGCATCAGGAGGGTGCGCCCGCCCACGTACACGACGCGTGGCCCGACGAAGCCGAGTTCCATGTCGGCGCCCGACGCCGGATGCCGAAGCACCATCAGCGGGGTGCCGCCGGTGGACGGGAGGGAGGCGATGCCGCCGCCCTTCTTCAGGACCGGGCTGACGTACATCAGCAGCTTGCCGTTCTCGACCCGCAGCGGCGTGGCCGTCTGCCCGTCCGGCGACTTCGCCGACCAGCGGTACTTGCCGGTCGTCAGGTCGAAGGCGACGATCTTGTTGTCGCGTTCGGTGCCCGTCCTGGTGGCCATGTAGAACGTGTTCGCGTCGGCGGCCACGCCCATGCAGTTGTCCAGGTTCTTGCTGAGCGCCATCAGTTCGTCATCGCATTTGGGCGCGTACTCGCCCGGACCGCCGGAGAGCTGGGTCCGGTAGCTGCCGTCGTCGTTGAGCACCAGGATGCCCCACTTGTCCGGCTGCTTCAGCGAGACGACGAGCGGGCTGACGGAGTAGAACTGCGCGATCTCCCAGTCCTTCTTGAGCTTGTACGTCCACAGGACCTTGCCGGTGGCGGGGTCGATCCGCTGCACCTGCTGGTCCTTGTAGTCGTCGTCGGCGGTGTGGCAGCTCGTCGCCGCGATGGCCACGGGCCCGCTGGCGAAGCCGAACGGCTGGCACGCGCCGGACTGTTCGCCGAAGAGCTGCTTGCCGTCACTGACCCGGAACCCCTCGGACCTGCTGGTGCGGCCCACGGTGACCGTGCCGCCGTTGACCGACATCGCGAGGTCGGAGAGCCCGTCCCAGATGCCCTTGCGTACGAACGTCTTCCGCCAGCCGGCCTTGCCCGTCGTGAGGTCGATCATCTGCAACGTGTTGCACTCGGCGCCTTCCGAGGTGTCGTGCCTGATCGCGAGGACGATCTTGCCGTCGTCGGTGGGCAGCGAGGGCGCGGAGCACATCCGGGTGGGGAGCCGGACGCTCCACTGGAGGGTGCCGTCGGAGACCGAGTAGCCCGAGACCGTGTAGAACATGGCCTTCGCGACGGTGTCCCCCGCGAACCAGGGTCCGTACACGTCCTCGCCGCCGGCCGGCAGGTCGACGCCGCCCTTCTGGAGCCAGAGGACCTTCGCCTCACCGGACTTGACGCCCGCGTTGATGGTCCGGGCCTCGTCCTCCGGGCTGATCACGGGCTCCCCCGTGGCCTTGCTCCCGGTCGGCGAGGGCGAGACGGTGGGCGAGGCGGAGTGGGTCGGGCCCGCCACGGGCTTGTCGTCGTCGCCGTCCCCGCCGACGGCGAACCATATTCCGGCGCCGGCCACGAGCGCCACGGCGACCGCGACCCCCACGGCCTTCGCGGCCCGGCCGCGGAACCAGCCGCCCCCGCCCTGCGGCCCGGCCGGCGGCGGCGCGCCGTACTGCTGGGTCGGCATCTGATGCACGGAGAGCTGCCCGGGACCGGGCTGCGGGTGGCCGTGGCCCTGGGGCGGGTAGCCGTAGCCGGGCTGGGTGGGCGGCTGCGGGGGCTGCTGCCCGTACGGGCCGGGCTGGGGCGGGTAGCCGTAGCCCGGCCGGGGCTGGGCCGGGGGCTGTCCGTACGGGCCTGAGGGCTGCGGCGGCTGTCCGTACGGGCCGGGCCTGCCGGGTGCGTCGTACGGTCCGGCCGGCTGCGGATGGGCACCGGATCCGGACGATCCGGTGCCGGCCCCCGTACCGGTCTGCGGGTCGTACGGTGCTCCGAACCCGCCCTGCGGCGGCTGCTGTCCGGGCGGCTGGCTCATCGGCCCGTCCCCCTGTTCCGTTGTCACCTGTGAAGCGGCACGGTCATCCCCCGCACCGGGCAAGGCTTCTTTCTACCACCCGCTTCACAAGCCCCAGCAGTCACACCTGTCGCGGCTCGGTTGCGACAGCGAACCGGCCGACGCTCAGGCGTCCTCGGCGAGTTCGAGCCAGCGCATCTCCAGCACATCGCGTTCCGCGACCAGTTCGCGCAGCTCGGCGTCCAGCTTCGCGACCTTCTCGAAGTCGGTGGCGTGCTCGGCGATCTGGGCGTGCAGGGTCGTCTCGCGGGTCGACATCTTGTCGAGCTGCCGCTCGACCTTCTGCAGCTCCTTCTTGGCCGCGCGGGCCGCCTGCGCGGAGACCGCGGGTGCCGGGGCCTCGGCCGTCCGCTCGCGGGGTACGGAAGGCGTGGCGGGCGTCGCGGTCTCGGCCTGGCGCTGCCTGCGCTCCAGGTACTCGTCGATGCCGCGCGGCAGCATCCGCAGCGACCTGTCCCCGAGCAGGGCCATCACACGGTCCGTGGTGCGCTCGATGAAGAACCGGTCGTGGGAGATCACGATCATGGAGCCCGGCCAGCCGTCGAGCAGGTCCTCCAGCTGGGTCAGGGTCTCGATGTCGAGGTCGTTGGTCGGCTCGTCGAGGAACAGGACGTTGGGCTCGTCCATCAGCAGGCGCAGGATCTGGAGCCGGCGCCGCTCACCACCGGAGAGGTCACCGACCGGCGTCCACTGCTTCTCCTTGGTGAAGCCGAACTTCTCGCAGAGCTGCCCGGCGGTCATCTCCCGCCCCTTGCCGAGGTCGACCCGGTCGCGGACCTGCTGGACCGCCTCCAGCACCCGCAGGCTCGGCTTCAGCTCGTGGACCTCCTGGGAGAGGTAGGCGAGCCTGACGGTCCTGCCGACGACGATCTTCCCGGCGGCGGGCTGCTCCTCGCCCTGGGTACGGGCCGCCTCCGCGAGCGCCCGCAGCAGCGAGGTCTTGCCCGCGCCGTTCACCCCGACCAGGCCGATCCGGTCGCCGGGGCCGAGCTGCCAGGTGAGGTGCGTGAGCAGGGTCTTGGGGCCCGCCTGGACGGTCACGTCCTCCAGGTCGAAGACCGTCTTGCCGAGCCGGGCGTTGGCGAACTTCATCAGCTCGCTGGTGTCGCGCGGCGGCGGCACGTCGGCGATCAGCTCGTTGGCTGCCTCGATGCGGTAGCGCGGCTTGGAGGTACGGGCGGGGGCGCCGCGCCGCAGCCAGGCCAGCTCCTTGCGCATCAGGTTCTGCCGCTTGGTCTCCTCGGTCGCGGCGATCCGCTCCCGCTCGGCGCGGGCGAACACGTAGTCGCTGTAGCCGCCCTCGTACTCGTGGACCGTGCCCCGCTGGACGTCCCACATGCGGGTGCAGACCTGGTCCAGGAACCAGCGGTCGTGGGTGACGCAGACCAGGGCCGAGCGGCGGGCCCGCAGATGGCCGGCGAGCCAGGAGATGCCCTCGACGTCCAGGTGGTTGGTCGGCTCGTCGAGGACGATCAGGTCCTGCTCGGCGATCAGGAGCTTGGCGAGGGCGATCCGGCGGCGCTCACCGCCGGAGAGCGGGGCGATGACGGTGTCCAGGCCGTGCTCGAAGCCGGGCAGGTCGAGCCCGCCGAAGAGGCCGGTGAGCACGTCACGGATCTTGGCGCTGCCCGCCCACTCGTGGTCGGCGAGGTCCCCGATGACCTCGTGGCGGACCGTGGCCTCCGGGTCGAGGGAGTCGTGCTGGGTCAGCACGCCGAGACGCAGCCCGCCGTTGTGGGTGACGCGGCCGCTGTCCGCCTCCTCCAGCCTGGCCAGCATCCGGATCAGGGTCGTCTTGCCGTCGCCGTTGCGGCCGACGACACCGATCCGGTCGCCCTCGGAGACGCCGAGGGACACACCGTCGAGCAGGGCACGGGTGCCGTACACCTTGCTGACCTGCTCGACATTGACGAGGTTGACGGCCACGAACGCTCCAGCATTGAGGAAAACTCCGGCCTTCAGCGTAGTCGCCACGGCGCGGACCTCGGTACGAGCGCCCGCCCGGCCCGGTGTACGTTGCGCGCAAACGATCAAGGGGTGGGGATGTTCATGACGCGTCGTACCGTTCGCGGGCTGGTACCCGCACTGCTGGCCGCGGCCGTGCTGACCGGCTGCTCATCCGATCCGGACACCGACGGCGGAGCGAAGGCGGAGAAGTCCGCCGGGGCTCCGGCCGTGAAGACGGCGGCCGGGGGCGGCACCGTCGGAGGCCCCGGTTCCGGCTGCGAGCTGCCGGTGACGTTCGACCTGGCGAAGCTGTGGAAGGCGAAGGCCGTCGCCCCGATCGAGCCGGACTCGGACTTCGCCGGGCTCGCCACCCAGGGCCCGGTCACCATGGTCTGCGAGATCGACGCCAAGCCGGCCGGGCACATCGGGTTCCTGCGGGTGTGGCAGGGGAAGAACAAGGACGCCTCGCCGCGCGAGACGCTGGAGGGCTTCGTCGGAGCCGAGAAGAACGCCTCGAAGATCAGTTACACGAAGGCCGCGGCCGGGAAGACGACCGCGGCCGAGGTGTCCTACACCCTCCACAGCAAGCTCGTGGAGGAGTCCCGCCCCGCCCGCGCCTTCGCCGTCGCCACGCCCGAAGGTCCGGTCGTCGTCCAGCTGGGCGGATTCGACGCCTACGAGCACAAGGGCATGCTGCCGGCGTACGAACTGGCGAAGCGGACGGTACGGGTGGGCTGACCGCCTACAGGACCGTCGCACCCGGGGCCGGGGACGCCGCCGTGCGGGCGGTGCGGCAGGTGCCCGACGCGGTCAGCGCGGCGGCCACCTCGCGGGCCGCCGCCGCGTCCTCGGCCAGGAACGCGGTGGTCGGCCCCGAGCCGGAGACCAGCGCGGCCAGGGCGCCCGCCTCGGTGCCCGCGGCCAGGGTGTCCGCCAGCGAGGGGCGCAGCGACAGGGCGGGGGCCTGGAGGTCGTTGCTCAGGGCGCCGGCCAGGGCCTTCGCGTCGCCGGTCCGCAGCGCGTCCAGGAGGGCATCCGAGGCGACGGGCCCGGGGACCCGGGTCCCGGCCGTCAGCCGGTCGAACTCGCGGTAGACCGCGGGCGTGGACAGCCCGCCGTCGGCGACCGCGAACACCCAGTGGAACGCGCCGCCCACCTCGACCGGGCTCAGCCGCTCACCCCGCCCGGTGCCGAGGGCGGCGCCGCCGACGAGGCTGAACGGCACGTCGCTGCCCAGCTCGGCGCAGAGCCCGAGCAGCTCGTCCCGGCTCGCGCCGGTCCCCCACAGCGCGTCGCAGGCCAGCAGGGCGCCGGCCCCGTCCGCGCTGCCGCCCGCCATGCCGCCCGCGACGGGGATGTCCTTGTCGATGTGGATGTGCACGTCCGGCGCGATGCCGTGGAGCGCCGCGAGAGCTGTCGCGGCCCGCGCGGCCAGGTTGGACGCGTCCAGCGGGACCTGCGCCGCGTCCGGCCCCGAGCAGGTGATCCGCAGCGATTCGGCGGGCGTCACGGTGACCTCGTCGTACAGGCCGACGGCGAGGAAGACGTTCGCCAGGTCGTGGAAGCCGTCCGGGCGCGCGGCACCGACCGCGAGCTGGACGTTGACCTTGGCGGGGACCCGTACGGTGACACTCATCCCGCGCTCCCGGGCTTGTTCTCGGCGACGGCGGCGAACTCCTCGACCGTCAGTGACTCGCCGCGCTCCTGCGGCGAGATGCCCGCGGCGAGCAGGGCGGCCTCGGCGGCCGGCGCGGAGCCGGCCCAGCCGGCCAGGGCCGCGCGCAGCGTCTTGCGGCGCTGGGCGAACGCCGCGTCCACGACCGCGAAGACTTCTTCCTTGCTCGCGGTCGTCGCCACGGGTTCGGTGCGGCGCACCAGCGAGACGAGCCCGGAGTCGACGTTGGGCGCGGGCCAGAACACCTTGCGGCCGATGGAGCCGGCGCGCTTGACGTCCGTGTACCAGCTCGCCTTCACCGACGGCACGCCGTACACCTTGTTCCCCGGCCGGGCGGCCAGCCGGTCGGCGACCTCCGCCTGCACCATGACGAGCGTCCGCTCGATGCTCGGGAAGCGGTCCAGCACGGTGAGCAGGACGGGCACGGCGACGTTGTACGGGAGGTTGGCGACGAGCGCGGTGGGCGGCGGGCCCGGCAGCTCCCGTACGAGCATCGCGTCCGAGTGCACCAGCGCGAACCGGTCGGCGCGGCCGGGCATCCGGGCGGCGACGGTGGCCGGCAGGGCGGCGGCGAGCACGTCGTCGATCTCGACGGCGACGACGCGGTCGGCGGCCTCCAGCAGCGCGAGGGTCAGCGAGCCGAGCCCCGGCCCGACCTCGACCACCACGTCGTCCGGCCGCACCCCCGCCGTCCGCACGATCCGGCGGACCGTGTTGGCGTCGATGACGAAGTTCTGGCCGCGCTGCTTGGTGGGACGTACGCCCAGGGTCGCGGCCAGCTCACGGATGTCTGCGGGGCCCAGGAGGGCGTCGGGCTCTGTGCTCACGTACTCAGCGTACGGCCCTCCGGGCGGGGGCCTGTGCCGTTGCTTGCCCCGGTCCGGGGCGGAGGGCTCCGTCCTCAATCGCCGGACGGGCTTGAGTGGGGCGCCGGCCCCCGCGGGTTTGCCCCGGTCCGGGGCGGAGGGTTCCGTCCTCAAGCGCCGGACCGGCTTGGGTGGGGCGTCGGTCCCCGCGGGTTTGGCCTGTCCCGGGCCGATCGGTTCCGTCCTCAAGCGCCGGACGGGCTCAAAAGCACGCCTGCGCGTCCAGGGTGGGGTCCGGGGTCCCTCCGGGGCGTCTCCTCAGACGACGAACGTTCCGCCGGTACGCAGCCGTGCCCGGGTATCTGTTCGTCGTCCTGCGGGGACTCCCCTGCACGCCCCCGGACCGGCCGCCACGCGTCTGCACGCCGGTGGGACGACTGTCGCAGACGCATAGGCGTCCGGGTGGGGGCGTGCAGGGCAGTCCCCGCAGAAAATGGCGTACGACCGGGGTCCTCCGCGTCGTCGGGTGAACACGCCATTTTTGAGGAGTCTGCCCGGAGGGACCCCACCCCCACCCACCGGACGGTGGGCGACCCGTACCCCACGGACGACGACGCCCCCAAGCCCGTCCGGCGATTGAGGACGGAACCCCGCACCCCGGACCGGGGCGGCTCAGTAGTCGAACGCCCGCGCCGTATTGTCCGCCACCGCCGCCGCCAGCTCGTCCTCCTCCAGCCCCTTCACCGTCGCCATCGCCCGGAGCGTGACCGGGATCAGGTACGGCGCGTTGGGGCGGCCCCGGAAGGGGGCCGGGGTCAGGAAGGGCGCGTCGGTCTCGACGAGGACGAGCTCCACCGGCGCCACCGCCAGCGCGTCGCGCAGCGGCTGGGCGTTCTTGAAGGTCACGTTGCCGGCGAACGACATGAAGTACCCGGCGCGGGCGCACACCCGCGCCATCTCCGCGTCGCCGGAGTAGCAGTGGAAGACGGTCCGCTCCGGCGCCCCCGCGTCCGCGAGGATGCGCAGGACGTCCGCGTGGGCCTCGCGGTCGTGGATGACGAGCGCCTTGCCGTGGCGTTTGGCGATCTCGATGTGGGCGCGGAAGGACTCCTCCTGGGCGGCCATGCCCTCGGGCCCGGTACGGAAGTAGTCGAGGCCGGTCTCGCCGACCCCGCGCACATGCGGCAGCGCGGCCAGTGCGTCGATCTCGGCGAGGGCGTCGTGAAGGGCGGCGGCGCCACCGCCCTCCCGGGCCCCCTGCCGCGACCACCCATCCCGATCACCGTGCACGATGCGCGGCGCCTCGTTGGGGTGCAGGGCCACCGCCGCGTGCACGCCCGGGTGCGCGGCGGCGGTCTCCGCGGCCCAGCGGGACCCCTTCACGTCGCACCCCACCTGCACCACGGTCGTCACGTTGACCGCGGCGGCCCTGGCGAGGCCCTCCTCGACGGTGCCGTCCTGCATGTCCAGGTGGGTGTGCGAATCGGCGACCGGAACCCGGAGGGGTTCGGGCAGCGGCGGGGCTTCGGTACGGCTCATGGCCACGATCGTACGAGGACCGCGGCGGACGGGTTCAGGCCGCACACGGCCCACGGCTCACTTGCGGAAGGGGTGCAGAAGGTCGGAGAGGTGCCAGTGGTGGCCGGCGGCCGGTGCCGCGGTGGCGGCGACGGGCTCCTCGCGCGGCTCCTCGGGGGTCAGCGGCCCCGCCGCCGGCTGGGTGCGGTCCGGGTTGCGCAGGAGCTGCTGGACGGTCGATACCCGGCCGGCCCTCATGATCCGTACGACGTGCCCGCCGCAGTTCGCGCAGGTGGGGGTGGAGAGGGGGGAGGGCACCCGCTCGCCGTCCGCCTTGTAGACCACGTAGGCGTGCTGGGAGGCGTCGACGTGGTGCTCGATCTCGTAGGACTGTTCCCAGCCGTGTCCGCACCTCATGCAGGCGAAGGCGTAGGCCTCGTGCACGGTGGTTGCTATGTCGCTCATGCCTGCTCCTCTTGTCCGCTGGACAAGCACTCCGGAGAATGCGTCCTGGCTCCAGTGGACGCCTCTACCGGCGGAAGCGCACCGGGCCCTGTCGAGTATTGGAGCGGTTTTGGCCTTGTCGTGGCGAAACAGCCCGGTACGCGGCTCTCGCTTTGCTTTTCACGATAGTCCTTTACCGTCCGCATGGCCGGTCCTGGCGGCATTCTTTGCCGCGACGACGGCGTCGAACACCTCGCGTTTGGGCAGCCCCGCGTCGGCGGCGACGGCGGCGATGGCCTCCTTGCGCCGCTCCCCCGCCTCCTCGCGCACCCGCACCCTGCGTACCAGCTCCTCGGCGTCCAGTTCCTCGCCCCCCGGGGCCACGCCCTCCACGACGACGGTGATCTCACCGCGTACCTGCTCGGCGGCCGACCAGGCGGCGAGGTCGGCCAGGGGGCCGCGCTTGACCTCCTCGTACGTCTTGGTCAGCTCGCGGCAGACGGCGGCCCGCCGCTCCGCGCCGAAGACCTCGGCCATCGCGGCGAGGGTGTCGTCGAGCCGGTGGGGGGCCTCGAAGAAGACCATCGTGCGGGGCTCGCGGGCGACCTCGCGGAGCTTGGAGAGGCGTTCGCCGCCCTTGCGCGGCAGGAAGCCCTCGAAGCAGAACCGGTCCACCGGCAGCGCGGACAGGGCGAGCGCGGTGAGCACGGCGGAGGGGCCGGGGACGGCGGTGACCTTGATGTCGCGTTCCACGGCGGCGGCGACGAGCCGGTAACCGGGGTCGGAGACGGAGGGCATGCCGGCGTCCGTGACGAGCAGGACCCGGGCGCCGCCGGCCAGCGCCTCGACGAGTTCGGGCGTACGGGCGGTCTCGTTGCCCTCGAAGTAGGAGACGACGCGGCCCGTGGTGTGGACGCCGAGTCCCTGGGTCAGCCGGCGCAGCCTGCGGGTGTCCTCGGCGGCGATGACGTCGGCGGCCTCCAGTTCGGCGGCGAGGCGTGGCGGGGCGTCCGCCAGGTCGCCGATGGGGGTCCCTGCGAGCACGAGCGTTCCAGTCGTTCCAGTCACAACGCCCATCCTCCCAGCACGGGCAGCGAGACCCGCACAGTCGCGTTCCCTACGATGGCGCGGTGACGAGTACAGCGCCCGAAGCCCGGCAGGGCCAAGACGCCGGGGAGCAGCACGGCCCGGAGCCGACTTCCTGGCAGCAGCGGCTCCGCCGCTTCGGCCATTACCCGCGTCCCGGGATCGGGCTGCGGGAGCGGCTGATTCCGCCGTACACGCGGCCCGGGTACCAGCTGTGGGCGGTGCTCGGCGTGCCCCCGCTGCTCGCGGATCGGGTGGTGCGCTGGTCGGCGTGGGGCGGGCCGCTGCTGGTGGCGCTGGTCGCGGGTGTGCTGCGGTTCTGGAAGCTGGGCAGCCCGCACGCGGTGATATTCGACGAGACGTACTACGCCAAGGACTCCTGGGCGCTGATCAACCAGGGGTACGAGGGGGCGTGGCCGAAGGACGTCGACAAGCTGATCCTGAATGACCCGTCGCAGGTGCCGGTGCCGACGGACCCGGGCTATGTGGTGCACCCGCCGGTCGGCAAGTGGATCATCGGCCTCGGTGAGCAGATGTTCGGGTTCACGCCGTTCGGCTGGCGGTTCATGGTCGCGGTGCTCGGCACGCTGTCGGTGCTGATGCTGTGCCGGATCGGCCGCAGGCTGTTCCGCTCGACGTTCCTGGGCTGTCTGGCGGGGCTGCTGCTCGCGGTGGACGGGCTGCATTTCGTGATGAGCCGCACCGCGCTGCTCGACCTGGTGCTGATGTTCTTCGTGCTGGCCGCGTTCGGCTGTCTGCTGATCGACCGCGACTGGTCCAGACAGCGGCTCGCGGCAGCGCTGCCGGTCGACGCGGAGGGTGTGCTGCGTCCGGACGCCGGGGTCGCGGAGAGGCTGCGTCTGGGCTGGCGCCCGTGGCGGATCGCCGCCGGGATCTCGCTGGGCCTGGCCTTCGGTACGAAGTGGAACGGGCTGTTCATCCTGGTCGCGTTCTGCCTGATGACGGTGTTGTGGGATGTGGGCGCGCGCCGCACGGCCGGCGCGGTGCGCCCGTATCTGGCGGTGCTGCGGCGGGATGTGGTGCCGGCGTTCGTCTCGACGGTGCCGGTCGCGGTCCTCACGTACCTCGCGTCCTGGACGGGCTGGATCGTCAGCGACGGTCCGGACCGGCACGGCTATTACCGGGACTGGGCGGCGACCGACGGCAGGGGCGGCGGCTGGACCTGGCTGCCGGACTGGCTGCGCAGCCTGTGGCACTACGAGAACCAGGTGTTCGACTTCCATGTGAACCTGACGTCGGGTCACACGTACCAGTCCAATCCGTGGAGCTGGATCGTGCTGGGCCGGCCCGTCTCGTACTTCTACGAGGAGCAGAACGGCTGCGCGGCGTCGGCGACCGGCAAGTGCTCCCGCGAGGTCCTGGCCATCGGCACCCCGCTGCTGTGGTGGGCGGCCTGTTTCGCCCTGGCGTACGTGCTGTGGCGCTGGATCTTCCGCCGCGACTGGCGGGCGGGCGCGATCGCCTGCGGGGTGGCCGCGGGCTGGGTGCCGTGGTTCCTGTACCAGGAACGCACCATCTTCCTTTTCTACGCGGTGGTGTTCGTGCCGTTCCTGTGTCTCGCGGTGGCGATGATGATCGGCGCGATGCTGGGCCCGGCGGCGGACTCCGGGCCCCGGTACGAACTGGGCCTGGCGAAACCCGATCCCTCGGGCGAACGGCGCCGGACACTGGGGGCGGTGGCGGCCGGTGTGCTGGTTCTGTTGATTGTCTGGAATTTCATCTATTTCTGGCCGCTGTACACGGGAACTCCCATTCCGGAGGATTCCTGGCGGGACCGGATGTGGCTGGATACCTGGATTTGAGGCGCTTGTTGACGCCGTAGCGCATCGCATTCCGATAACAACCAAGTCCCTTGTCGCTACTGTCCCGTAAAGTGCCCCGCACAGCCCTCTTGAACGCGTTCAAGAGGGGGCTCCGGGGGGATGGGGACGACAGGGAATGCGTAGTGGAGCGAAGATAGGCATAGTCGGCGGGGCGTTCGCGCTCGTGCTGGGCGGGGTGGGGTACGGGGCGTACAACGTCCTGGACGGGCTCGGTGGCGGGGGCGGCGGTACGAGTACGGCCGCCGACTCGTCCGAGGTGAGGACCGGCCCGGTCACCGAGAAGGAGATCGCCGAGACGTCGGAGAAGTTCCTCGCCGCGTGGGCGAAGGGCGACGCGGCGGTCGCGGCGGAGCTCACCAACAACAAGGGCGACGCGGAACCGGCCCTGGCCGGCTACAGCGAGACGGCCCACGTCACCAAGGCGGTCATCACCCCGGGCGCGGCGACCGGCTCGACGGTCCCGTACACCGTGAAGGCGACCGTCTCGTACCAGGGCACGTCCAAGCCCTGGTCGTACGCCTCGAAGCTGACCGTGGTCCGCGGACTGACGACCGGGCACGCGCTGGTCGACTGGGAGCCGTCCGTCATCCACCCGGACCTCGCGAAGGGCGAGTCGCTGGAGACGGGCGAGGCGTCCTCCGCGGCGATCGAGGCGGTCGACCGCAACGGCCAGGTGCTCAGTACCGAGAAGTACCCGTCGCTGGGCGGCATCCTGGACGAGCTCCGCAAGAAGTACGGCGAGAAGGCCGGTGGCACCGCCGGCATCGAGACCTGGATCAACAGCGCGAACGCCGACGGCGCGGACAGGACGCTGCTGACCCTGGTCAAGGGCAAGCCGGGCCAGGTGCAGACCACACTGGACGCGAAGATCCAGGCGGCGGCCGAGCGGGGCGTGAAGAAGTTCGCGCAGGCGTCGGTCGCGGCGGTCGAGCCGTCGACGGGGGCGATCCGGGCCATCGCGAACAACCGGGACGACGCATTCGACGCGGCCCGGCAGGGCCGGGTTGCCCCCGGTTCCACGATGAAGATCATCACCGCCGCGATGATCATCCAGAACGGCCTGGGCGGCGAGAACACGCCCGTCGAGTGCCCCTCGACCGTGCCCTGGGTGGGGGTCGTCTTCCACAACCTGGACGACTTCTCGATGACGGACAACCCCACGCTGAAGCGGGCGTTCGCCAGGTCCTGCAACACCGCGTTCATCAAGCCGGTGCTGCCCCTGGGCAACAAGCGCGACACCGCCCTCGGCACCGAGGCCAAGCAGTACTTCGGGATCGGCCTCAACTGGCAGACGGGCATGGTGACGGTCGACGGCGAGGTGCCGACGTCCTCCGACGCCGAGACGGCCGCCTCGTTCATCGGCCAGGGCAAGATCCAGATGAACCCGCTGAACATGGCCTCCGTCACCGCGACCGCGGTCAGGGGCCAGTTCCTCCAGCCCTACATCGTCCCGAAGGACCTCGACAACCGGACCTTCGCCACCGCGAGCCCGCTGCCGCCCGGGGTGTCCTCGCAGCTGAAGAACATGCTGCGCTACACCGCGACCAGCGGCGAGGGCACCGCGACCCAGGCCATGGCGGGCGTGCGCGGTGACAAGGGCGCCAAGACCGGCTCGGCGGAGGTCGACGGCCACGCCACGTCCGACAGCTGGTTCGCCGGCTTCTGCAACGACCTCGCGGCAGCCGCCCTCGTCCAGTCCGGCGGCCACGGCGGCGACGCGGCGGGCCCGGTCGTCGCGGAGGTCCTGCGGGCGGGGCCGTGAGCCCGGCGGGCCAGGGGCCCGGGGCGCCGGTCCCGCACATCCTGGTCGACCCCGGCGTCCGCGTGCCCGTCCCCGCCGACGGCGAGACGTGGGCCGTCGGCGCCGTGATCCTCGACCACCGGGGCCGCGCCTTCGCCCAGAAGCGCGCACCAGGCCGGCGGCTGTTCCCCGGCTGCTGGGACCTCGTCGGCGGCCATGTCGAGCCCGGCGAGACCCTGTTGGCCGCCCTCGCCCGGGAAGTGGGCGAGGAGACCGGGTGGCGCCTTCGCCGGGTCCGGCGGTTCCTTGGCCACGCCCCCTGGACCGGCGACGACGGACGCGGGGAGCGACAGGAGGCGGACTACCTCGTGGACGTCGACGGCGATCTGGACCACCCCGCGCTCGAGTGGTCCAAGAACAGCGCGTACGACTGGTTCGGGCCCGAGGACCTGCCCCGGCTCAAGGAGAACTGCGCCCCCGGCGACTTCCTGGTCCACGACAGGACCGCCGCCGCCCTGCGGGCCGCCGGCGCTCAGTAGCCCACCGTGAAGTGCCGCTCCCCGCGCGGCACTTCCAGCTCGTCCAATACCGCCACCGCCAAGTCCTCCGCCGATATCCGGGAGGTGCCGTCGGGTGCGGTGAGCAGGGTGGTGGTGCCGCGGCGGTACCTGCCGGTGCGGGTGCCCGGTTCCAGTACGGCGGGCGGGCTGAGGTAGACCCAGTCGGCCGGGTGCGCGCGGCAGGCGGCCAGTTGCGCGGAGCTGGCGGCGGCGACCGTGCGCCACTGCGGAGGTACGTACTCCGCGCTGTCCAGGACGAGTTGTGCGGGGCGGCCGGGGACCTTCAGGGGCCCGGCGCCGCCGACGACGAGGATGCGCGTACCGGTCCTGGCCGCCGCGTCGAGCAGGGACGTCGTGGTCGCCGCGATCGTGTGCTCGTGCCCGGCGGGGGGCCGGGTCGCGGCCACGACCGCGTCCACGCCCTCGAACAGAGCGGCCATGGCGTCGGCGTCGTCCGCGTCGCCCCCGGTCGCGGTGACACCGGGTGGCAGGGTGTCCGGCCGGCTGCGGCGGTACACCGCGAGGAGCGCGTGGCCCCGGCCCGCGGCTTCGGTGACGACGCGGGAGCCGGCCATGCCTGCGGCTCCGATGACGGCGATCCTCATCGAGGAGTCCTTTCCGGTACGGGAGTGGGGAGGACAACAGGGGCGCGCCCCGGGAGCTGGCCCCCGACGATCGACGCCAGGGCGAGCGCGAAGCCCACGAGCTGGACCGGGCCCAGCGTCTGGCCGAGCACCAGCGCGCCCAGGCCGGCCGCGACCAGCGGGGAGAGCAGCCCGAGGACCGCCACCGAGGTCACCGGCAGGGCGGCGATGCCCTGGAACCACAGGACGAAGGTGATCAGGCCGCCGACCAGCCCCAGCCAGAGGTAGCCCAGCGCGGCCCGGCCGTCGATCGCCGGGGGCGCCCCCTCGGCCAGGAAGGTCAGGGGTGCCAGGAACAGGCCGCCCGCGGTGAGCTGCCAGCCGGTGAAGGCGAGCGGGCCCACCCCCTCGGGGCGCCCCCACCGCTTGGTGAGCGTCACGCCGAGGCCCATCGTGACGGCTCCGGCGAGGCCCGCGACGACTCCGGTGGTGTCCAGTGCCGCGCTGGGCCCGATCACCACGAGACCGACCCCGGCCACTCCCGTCACGCCCCACAACAGCGGGCGTGCGGAGAGAGGTTGGCGCAGGACCGCCACCGCCAGCACGGCGACGACGAGCGGCTGCGCGGCGCCCAGGGTCGCGGCGACGCCTCCCGGGAGACGTTCGGCGGCGATGAACAGCAGCGGCAGGAACAGGCCGATGTTCAGCACACCGAGCACCGCCGCCTTCCCCCACCAGACCCCGCGCGGCAGCGTGCGGGTGAACGCGAGGGCGATCAGACCGGCGGGCAGGGCGCGCAGGAGTCCGGCGAACAGGGGGTGCCCGGCGGGCAGGAACTCGGTGGTGACGATGTAGGTGGTCCCCCACACCGCCGGGGCGAGCGCGGTCAGGGCGGTGCGGGGCAGGGTCCCGGAACGGAGACCGCCCGCCCCGCCGGGGGCCCTCCGCGTGGGTCGTCTTGTCATGTCTCGAAGTCTCACGCGGGAACCATTGATGAGTCCAACACATGTCTGTCACGTCATTGATCTCGATCCGAGATGGATTCACGATGAGTCCATGGAGCTTCAGCAGATGCGTTACGTGATCGCGGTGGCCGAGACGAACAGCTTCACCCGGGCCGCCGAGCAGTGCCTCGTCGTGCAGTCGGCCCTGAGCCACCAGATCGGCCGGCTCGAACGGGAGCTGGGCGCACGGCTCTTCGAGCGCACCACCCGCCGGGTGCGGCTCACCCCGGCCGGTGAGGCGTTCCTCCCGGCCGCCCGCCAGTGCCTGGAGGCCGCGGAACGCGCCGCCGCCGAGGTCGCCGCTGCGGTGGGCGAGGTGCGCGGACGGCTCGCCGTGGGCCTGATCCCGACGGTCACCGCCGTCGACATCCCCGCGGCGCTGCGCGACTTCCGCCGCCGCTACCCGCAGGTGCGGATCAGCCTGCGGGTCGGCGCGAGCGACGAACTGGCCGAGCAGGTCCGTCAGGGGGCTCTCGACGTGGCCTTCCTCGGGCTGCCCGCCACCGCGACGCCCCGGGGCCTCGCCTTCCACGAACTCGGCCGCGACCGGCTCGTCGCCGTGGTCGCCCCGGGCCATCCACTGGCCGGCGCGCCCGCCGTGGACCTGCGCAGGATCGCCTCGGAGGTGTTCGTGGACTTCCCGGCGGGAACAGCCGGCCGCGCCCAGACCGACCAGGCCTTCTCGGCCGCCGGCCTCGTCCGCGACGTCGCCTTCGAGGTCACCACCGCCGACTACATCGCCGCCCTCGTCGCCCCCGGCCTCGCGGTGGCGATGCTGCCCCCGGCGTACGCCGACCGGCTCCCCGGGATCGTCGCCGTCGAGGTGTCCGACGCGCCGGCCCGCGTACAGCACGCCGCCTGGAGCCGCTCGGGCCGCACCCCGGCGGCCACGGCGTTCCTGGGGGCGCTCGGCATTCCCGTACACGAGGGGCGCGACTCGTGAAGTGACGACACGAACTATTGACACGCTCTTGTCAGGAGCGGAACACTCCACAGCGGGAGAGCGCTCTCCCAAACCCTCGCAGTATCCCCGCAGTTGCCCGGTCCACGCTCTCCCACTCCACGCTCCCCCACGACGCAGCAGGAGGTCTCTCCATGCCACGGAGGTCCAGAACCCTCACCGGACTGCTCTTGTTCACCTCGCTCGGCCTGACCACGGCGGGCATCGCCGGGATCGCGGCGACGGCGAACGCATCCACCGAAACCACCACGTCGGCCACCTCCGCGCACGCGGAGCACGCCGCGTACTCCATGCCGGGGATGCCCGGCATGGAGGCGTCCACCAAGGCTTCGGGCGACGACCCGGACGGGGACGGCTACATCATGGCCGACCCGCCGGTCACCGGGGTCGTACCCTCGACGGCGGTCCCGCCGCAGGCGTACTTCCACGAGTTCCAGGCCAAGTGCGCCCCCACGCACACCGCCCCGGACGACCCGATCGTCTACCCGGGCCAGCCCGGCAAGTCCCACGACCACACATTCATGGGCAACACCACGACCGACGCCTACACCACCGCCGCCTCGCTGGAGTCCGGGGACACCACGTGCCTGGCGCCCGGCGACAAGTCCGGCTACTGGATGCCGAGTCTGTTCGACGGGGAGACGAAGATCCTCCCGGACGGCGTCCAGACCATCTACTACAAGTCGGGCGTCACCGACTACACCAGCGTCCGCCCCTTCCCCAAGGGCCTGCGGTACGTCGTCGGCAGCCCGATGCAGAGCCAGGAGGAGTTCAAGAACCTCAAGGGCACCGTCGAGGGCTGGGAGTGCGGTGACTCGTTCAAGAACTACGACTTCCCGGCGACCTGCCCCGACCGCCAGGACGTGCAGCTCAACCTGCGTCTCCAGGCGCCGAGTTGCTGGGACGGCATCCACCTGGACACGCCGGACCACACGAGCCACATGGCCTACCCGGTGGCCTCGGGCAACAACTACAACGCCTGCCCGGCCGACCACCCGGTCGCACTGCCGATGATCGAGTTCAAGATGGCCTGGCCGGTCAACGGTGACATGTCGCAGGTGAAGCTGGCGAGCGGCGCCGGCTTCTCGTTCCACTACGACTTCATGAACGGCTGGGACGCCGCCACGCTCGACGCGATGGTCACCCACTGCGTCAAGGGCGGCCTCCAGTGCGACCCGCACGGCTACGACGAGAACCACCCCGACCAGGGCGCGGTGCTCGACGAGAACTACGAACTGCCGTAGCCGGCACTCCCGCGCACCCCCACGTCCGGGGCCTTTTTTCGGACCGCGCCGGAGAGCGCTCTCCAAGATCGGCCCCGGACCACGCGCGACCCGGCCGCCCTACCCGGCCGCCCCTTCCCCCCACTCGTTCCTCCATCCCCCCAACTCCCCCCACTCGCAAGGAGAGTCACATGCACCATCCCCCCACCCGTACCGCTCGGCGCCTCGTCGCACCGGTCGCGGCGGCCGCCCTGCTCGGCGGCGGTCTGCTCGCCCTCCAGGCACCGGCGGCCCAGGCGGCCGGCAACGTCGTGAAGGTCACCGGTTCGCAGGGCGACTGGCAGCTGACCGTGGACGGTTCGCCGTATACCGTCAAGGGCCTCACCTGGGGGCCGTCGGTCGCCGACGCCGAGAAGTACCTGCCCGATGTGGCGTCGATGGGCGTCAACACCATCCGCACCTGGGGCACGGACGCCACCAGCAAGCCGCTCTTCGACACGGCGGCGGCCAACGGCGTCAAGGTGATCGCCGGCTTCTGGCTCCAGCCCGGCGGCGGCCCCGGCAGCGGCGGCTGCGTCAACTACCTGACGGACACGCAGTACAAGAACGACATGCTCGCCGAGTTCCCCAAGTGGGTCGACACCTACAAGGACAACCCCGGCGTCCTCATGTGGAACGTCGGCAACGAGTCCACGCTCGGCCTTCAGAACTGTTACGGCGGCGACGAGCTGGAGGCCCAGCGCGACGCGTACACCTCCTTCGTCAACGACATCGCGAAGAAGATCCACGAGGTGGACCCGAACCACCCGGTCACCTCCACGGACGCCTGGACCGGCGCCTGGCCGTACTACAAGAAGAACGCCCCCGACCTCGACCTGTACGCCGTGAACGCCTACGACGCGGTGTGCGGCATCAAGTCCGACTGGGAGCAGGGCGGTTACGACAAGCCGTACATCGTCACCGAGACGGGGCCGGCCGGTGAGTGGGAGGTGGACGACGACGCCAACGGCGTACCGGACGAGCCCACCGACCCCGCGAAGGCCGAGGGATACACCAAGGCGTGGGACTGCGTCACCGGTCACACGGGGGTGGCCCTGGGCGCGACGATGTTCCACTACGGCGTCGAGGACGACTTCGGCGGTGTCTGGTTCAACCTGCTGCCGGGCGGCGAGAAGCGGCTCTCGTACTACGCGGTGAAGAAGGCGTACGGCGCCGACACCTCCGGCGACAACACCCCGCCGGTGATCACGGACATGACCGTCGACAACGCCACCGAAGGCGTCCCGACCGGCTCGGACGTGCACATCAGCACCCGCACGAGCGACCCCGACGGTGACGCGATCACCTACCAGGTCCTCTTCAGCAGCAACTACATCGACGAGAACAAGGCGCTCGTCCCCGCCGGGACCACCGACAACGGCGACGGCTCCCTGACCGCGAAGGCCCCGGGCAAGACGGGCGTCTACAAGGTCTACGTGAAGGCCACGGACGGCCACGGCAACGTGGGCATCGAGACCAAGTCCCTCAAGGTGGTCCCGCCGAAGGTGGACGGCACGAACGTCGCCCAGGGCAGGCCCGCCACCGCCTCCTCCTTCCAGACGGACCCGACGGGCGGCTGCCCGTGCGGCGCGGACAACGCGGTGGACGGCAGTTTCGACACCCGCTGGGCCAGTGACTGGAGCGACCCGCAGTGGCTCCAGGTCGACCTGGGCACGTCCACGGCCTTCAAGCACGTGCAGCTCGCCTGGGACCCGGCGTACGCCAAGTCCTACGAGATCCAGACGTCCGAGGACGGCCAGAACTGGACGACGGTCGAGTCCGTGACGGACGGCAACGGTGACATCGACGACCTCGACGTCAACGGGACCGGACGCTACGTCCGGATCAACGGCACGGAACGCGGCTCGGGTTACGGCTACTCGCTCTACGAGTTCGGCGTCTACAGCTGACCGGAGGACGGCACTCATGATGATCACTCACCTGGACCGCGTCCGGCCCCACGTGCTCGGCCTGTTCCGTATCGTCATCGGGTTGCTGTTCACCTGCCACGGGATCGCCTCGCTCTTCGGCGCCCTGGGCCGCGCGCCCGAACCGGCGGGCGCCTGGCCCGGCTGGTACGCGGCCGTCGTCCAACTGGCCGGCGGTGTCCTGGTGGCACTCGGCACCGGTACGAGAACGGCCGCGTTCCTGGGCTCCGGCTCGATGGCCTTCGCGTACTTCGACGTGCACCAGCGGGCGGCCCTCCTGCCCATCGAGAACGGCGGCGAGGCGGCGGTCCTGTTCTGCTGGACCCTGCTGCTGCTCGTCTTCACGGGCCCCGGCACCCTGTCGGCGGCCCGTCTGCTGCCCGGCCGCCGGGCCTCGGACGAGCGGCCGGAACACCATCTCGGCGTCCCCGTTTGAGGGAACGGTTACGCCGCCAACGGCCTCCCGGGACTGCCCCCGGGAGGCCGTTCGGCGTTCCCCCGCCGGTCCGGAGGCGGGGCCGGCACCACCCGGGCTCCCGCCCCGTACGGCTCCGCTACGGCCGGCGGCGCAGCGCGCCCCTGGCCGGCAGCGCGACCGCGAGCAGGGCCAGGCCGCCGACGGCCGCGGTGAGGGCCCCGTACATCGCCCGGGGCACGTACGGCGCGTCACCGGTCACGCCGTCCATCATCGGGATCAGCGTGGCCGCGGCGATCGCGGAGCCGAGGACCAGGCCCACCGCGGAGACCAGCAGGGCCTCCCAGCGGAGCATCGTCATCACCTGCCGCCGGGTGGCGCCGACGAGGCGCAGCGCGCCCAGTTCGGGGCGGCGGTCCAGGACCGTCATCACCAGGGTGTTGACCGCTGCGACGGCGGCGAACCCGCCGAGGACCGCGGCCATGGTGTTGTTCATCCAGGCGCCCAGCTTCGCGTCGCGGTTCTGCTCGGTGGCGTAGCCGGAGGCGTCGGTGACCTGGCCCAGAGCGGCCAGCGACTTCTCCGAGCCGCCCCGTACCAGCAGTGTGCTGTCGAAGCCCGAGGTGACGTGCCCGGCCAGGGAGGCCCGGTCCATGGTCACCGTGGCCACGCCGAGCCCGCGGCCGTAGACCGCGACGATCTCGGGGGCGGCCTCGGTCCCGTCGGGGAGGTGGAGCGGGAGCCGGTCGCCGACACCGGCGCCCGCCGAGGCCGCCAGGGTGCGGTCGATCGCGATACGGCCCGTGCCGAGGCGGTCGAGGCTGCCCTCGCGTACGTCCAGGTCCTGCACCTTCGCCAGTTCGGCGCCGGAGCCGGTGACACCCTGGGTGGCCGCGCCCAGCAGCGACTTGAACTCGCCGGAGCCGGTCGGCACCAGCACCTGTGTGTTCAGCAGCCCGACGGCTGCCTGGACACCCGGCGCGCGGGCCGCGCGGGCGGCCGCGTCCACCGGGAGCCCGGCCGGGTCCGTCACCACGTGGTCCGCGGTGATGCCGGCGCGCAGCTGCTTGTCGGCGGCGTGGCTCTCGCTCGTGTGCATGAACACGAGGGTCGAGGAGAAGGCCACGGCGAGCACGATCGGGGTGATCGCGGAGGCGAGGCGGCGGGCGTTGGCGCGGGAGTTGGCGGCCGCGAGCCCGGCCGCCGGCCCCGCGCCGCGCAGCGGCAGCCCGAACAGGCCCGCGCACAGCCGGGCCACCAGCGGGCCGAGCAGCCCGACGGCGAGCATGAAGAGCATGACCACGCCGAGGGCGGCGCCGGCGGCGTCGTCTCCGGAGGAGCGGGCGGCCACGCCGGTGAGGATCGCGCCTCCGACGAGGGCGGCGACGCCGAGGAGGGTGCGGACCGGGCCGGGCCGCAGCCGCTCGACCGACGCCTCCGACAGCGCCTGCCCCGGCTTGATCCTCGCGGGCCGGCGCCCGGCCGTCCAGCCCGCGCCGAGCGCGGTGAGCAGCCCCATGACGACGGCGGCGAGCAGCGGGAGCCCGGAGACGTGCAGGTCCACGGCGCGCGGGACGGCGCCCCGGTCCTGGAGCTGCCCGAACCACCAGTGCGCGAGCCCGATGCCGGGCAGGCAGCCGACGATCCCGGCGAGCGGCGCGACGAGCAGCGCCTCGGAGGCGACCGCGCGGCGGACCTGCCGCGGGGTGGCGCCGATGGCGCGCAGCAGGGCGAAGGAGCGGGCCCGCTGGCCGACCGAGAGCGCCACGGTCCCGGCGGCGGTGAAGACGGCGACGATGGCCGCGATGCCACCGAAGGAGCCGCCGATCCCGAAGAGCGTCACCTTGGCGTACCCGAGGCCAGGGTCCTCGACGGCGCCCCGGTCGTCGCCCGTGTGGACCAGGACACCGGAGCCGGCGAGGGCCTTCTTCACGGCGTCGGCGAGGGCGTCGGTGCCGGTGCCCTTCTCCGCCAGCACGACGACGGCGTCGGCCTTGCCGGGGTGCCCGGCGAGGGTGGGGGCCTGGGCGTCGGCGAACCAGGTCGTGGCGCCCGCCTCGCCGGAGTCCCGGGCGGTTTCCCGGGGACCGGCGTCGGCGACGCCGGCGACGCGGAAGTCCTGCCGCCCGGCGGCGGTCTCCAGTACGACGGTGTCGCCGACAACAGCCCGCGCGGCGCGGGCCGTACCCGCGTCGAGCACGACCTCGCCCTCGCGGGGCGCGGAGCCGTCGGTCAGCGAGGTGCCGGTGAAGGTGTGCGCGCCCCATCCGTGCGCGGTGAGCACACCGCCCGGGACGTGCGGCTCGCGGGCGCCGGAGCCGGCGCCCGGCGCGTGCACCGGGAAGGTGAAGTCCGCGACGGCGGCGGCCGCGCCCGGTGCCTCGGCGGCCTTCGCCGCCAGCCCGGCGTCCATCCGTGCGGTGTCCGGCAGCGGCGTCGCCTCCTTCTCCAGGTCCTCGCCACTGCCGGTGACGACGTACTCGTTCTGGTCCGCCGCCGCGACGACCGGCGCGGCGGCGTACCGCTCGGGCGGCACGGAGGCGCGCAGGCTGGTTTCCAGCAGGATTCCGCAGGCCGAGACGATCAGTGCGGACATGAGCAGCGCGAGGAAGGTTCCCGCGAAGGACGCGGGCTTGAAGCGGATGGCCTCGCGGGCGAGTCCGTTGGGGCGCCTCATGCCGCCGCCCCCGCCATCGCCCCGGCGCGGGCGGTACGGGAGGTGAGCGCGGCCATCCCGGCCGCGATGCGCTCCGCCGAGCCCCGCTCGACGTGGCCGGCGAAGGCGCCGTCGGCGAGGAACAGCACCCGGTCGGCCCAGGCGGCCGCTGCCGGGTCGTGGGTGACCATGACGACGGTGGCGCCGAGGGCGTCCACCGCGTTGCGCAGCAGGCCGAGGACCTCGGCGGCGGTGCCGGTGTCGAGGGCGCCGGTGGGCTCGTCCGCGAAGATCACGTCCGGTTCGGTGATCAGGGCGCGGGCGACGGCCACGCGCTGCTGCTGGCCGCCGGAGAGCTCCGCCGGCCTGCGCCGCGCCTTGTCCGCGAGCCCGACCTGGGCGAGCACCGCCTGCGCCCGGTGCCGGTCCTGGCGCTGCCCGGCCAGGCGCATCGGCAGCAGCACGTTCTGCTCCACGGTCAGCGACGGCAGCAGGTTGAACGCCTGGAAGACGAAGCCGAGGCGGCTGCGGCGCAGCTCGGTGAGCTCGTTCTCGCTCATGCCGGTGATCTCCGTACCGCCGAGCCGTACCGATCCCGCCGACGGCCGGTCGAGTCCGGCGGCGCACTGCAGGAAGGTCGACTTTCCGGACCCGGACGGGCCCATGACCGCGGTGAACGTGCCGCGCGGCAGGGCCAGGTCGATGCCCGCGAGGGCGTGCACCGTGCCCGCCCCGCGTCCGTAGTGCCGCCGGACGTCGCGCAGTTCCACGGCGAGGCCGGGCGTGGCGGCCGGGCCCCCGGGCCGGTTGTCCGCCTGTGGCCGGTCGCCCGCCTTCTGCCGCTTGCCGCTGCGTAGCCTCATTTTCCGGTCTCCTTCACACGTGCGCTTCTCCGACGGATGAAGAGTGCGGGGAAGGCTGTGCGCCGGGCGTCATACCCGGGAGCCAAACCGGCGGTACTACGGCCGTAGGGGGTGGCGGAGAGCGGGCGAGCGCCCACCGCCTACTCGCCCGGGGCCACCAGCCCCGATTCGTAGGCGAAGACCACCGCCTGGGCGCGGTCGCGCAGGTCGAGCTTGGTGAGGACGCGGCTGACGTGGGTCTTCACCGTCTGCTCGGCGAGCACCAGTGTCCGCGCGATCTCGCCGTTCGACAGGCCGCGGGCCACCAGTGCGAGGACCTCGGTCTCGCGCTCCGTCAGGCCCTTCAGCCGCTGCGCGGGCTTGCCCCGGGCGGCGGGGCGCTGCTTGACGAAGTCCGCGATGAGGCGGCGCGTCACGGACGGGGCGAGCAGCGCGTCGCCCGCGGCCACGACGCGGACCGCCGCGATCAGGTCGGCCGGTGGCGCGTCCTTGAGGAGGAAGCCGCTCGCGCCCGCCCGGAGCGCCTCGTAGACGTAGTCGTCGACGTCGAAGGTGGTGAGCATCAGGACGCGGGGCCGGTGCGTCACGCCCGACGGCGGGTGCAGGAGGTCGCGTGCGGCCTCCAGGCCGTTCATCCCGGGCATCCGGACGTCCATCAGCACGACATCGGGGTGGGTGTGCCGGCTCAGCTCGACGCCCTGCGCGCCGTCGGGGGCCTCGCCCACCACGTCGATGTCGCTCTGGGCGGCCAGCAGCGCGGCGAAGCCCGCCCGCACCATGGCCTGGTCGTCGACGATGATGACGCGTGTCGTCACGTGGTGTCCGTTCCGGTCAGAGGAAGCCGGGCGGCGACGCGGAAGCCGCCGTCCGGGAGCGGCCCCGCGTCGAGGGTGCCGCCGATGATCCGTACCCGCTCGCGCATGCCGACGAGCCCGTGCCCGGTACCGCTCGCTTCGAGCGGCCCGGCGGGCGGCTCGGGCGGCGGGCCGTTGACGACCAGGACGGTGAGCCGCGGGCCGGCCGGCGGTTCGGGTTGCGACACGGACAGCGAGACCCGCGTGGGTGCTCCCGGCGCGTGCCGTACGACGTTCGCGAGGGCCTCCTGGACGATCCGGTATGCGGACAGGCCCACCGCTTCCGGCACGTCGGCGTCGCAGGGGGTGAACTCCACCGGCCCGCCGGCCCTCGCCGTCGCCTCCGCCAGGGATCCGATCTGCGCCAGGCCCGGCTGGGGCACGAGTTCGCCGTCCGCCTCCTCGTTGCGCAGCACGCCGAGGAGCCTGCGCATCTCGCCGAGCGACTGGCGCGCGGTGGCCGCGATGGTGGTGAACTCCTCCCGCATCCGCGGCGGCAGCCCGTCGTGGCGGTACTCCGCGGTGTCCGCCTGCACCGTGATGACGGACATGTGGTGGGCCACCACGTCGTGCAGTTCGCGGGCGATCCGGGCACGCTCCTCCAGCAGCGTGCGCCGGCCGCGCTCGGCCTCGCTGATCGTCTCCTGCTCGGCCAGCCTGCGCTGAACCTCGGACCGCTCGCGCAGCGCACCGCCCAGCAGGAGCGCCACGCCCCCGAGGATGGTGAACAGCAGGTCCCCGGCGCCGAAGCCGTGGGGCGCGGCGAACCCGAGGGCCACGTTCGCGACCGCCGTGGCCAGCCACACCAGCAGCAGCGTCCGGCGCCGCTCGCGCAGGCCCAGGGCCAGGCAGAGGCCGACGTACCCGACGATCTCCATGGGCGGGAACGGCCACAGCAGCCGCTCCTCGAAGTCGACGGCGAGCAGGGCGAGCGCCCCCGCCACGTCGGCGGCGAAGACCACGTACCAGGCGTGCAGCGGCCGTACGACGGCGAGCAGCAGCGGTGCGGCCTGGGCGACGGCCAGCGCGCCGGCGACGCCCCCGTTCAGGCCGTAGTCGGCGGTGAGGACCTGGATGGTGGTGGGCAGCAGGGCGACGCACAGCACGAACGCCACGGCCCACGGCAGCGCCCGCACCCACCGCCGCGAAGCGCCCGCGAGCAGCGCGCGCGGGCGCTTCTCCTCCACTGAGGTCATGCTCACCAGCGTATGCGCACCGCGGCGGGGGCCGGCCGAACGGCCTCCCGGGGGCTGTCCGCTGCCGGGAGGCCGGGTGGCGGGCCGGGTGTCAGTCCGTGGTCTTCGCCGGCCCCACGCTCAGGTAGGTCGAGCGGCGGACGACGTGGCCGGGCTTGTCGTGCTCGTCGTGGTTGACCTCCAGGATGCGGCCGTCGGACGGGGAGACGATCCAGTGCTGGCGGAGGATCGGGCCGGGTTCCAGCTTGTAGCCCTTGGGGTTTTTCCCGTCCGTGGCCGGGCTGAAGCCCCAGTCCTTCGGGTTCTGCTCGGTGAAGCGCTTGTCCCACTTCCAGGTGATCCGGGTGCCGGAGCGGCCGACCGCGTCCTTCACGCCCTCCTTCACCGTGGCGCCGGGAGTCTTCGCCAGGACGCGGAAGACCGCGGCTCGCACCTTGTTGGTGATGGGCGCGCTGATCAGCAGCTCACCGGCCTGCCGGACGGTCTGCTCCGCGGCGGCGTCGCTCCCCTTGGCTCCGGCGGAAAGTGCGCGGCGCAGTGCGTCCGGCTCGGCGGGCAGGTTCTTGAGGTGGTCCCAGTCCACCCAGCCCTTGCCGACGGCCCACTCGCGTTCCGAGTCGAACTTCTTGACGGCGGTCGTCCCGTCCTCGCTCTTGATGGTCATCGAGTTACGGCTCAGGTAGATGGTGTCGGTGGAGGCGTGGTTACCCTCCACCCACCCCGTCACCTTGGTCTTCCAGTACGGGGCGGTCGCCGACTTGCCCTTGAGGTGCTCTGTGATCGACTCGCTGTTGACGCGGTCGGCGATGGTGAAGTGGTTGGCCATGGTGGTGAACACCTCGGACGCCGACGCGCTGGCCGCCGGTCCGTCGCCGCCGATGTCCGTGACCGGAAGGATCGCGGCGCCCACCGCGATGGCCGCGACCGCGGCGGCGAGGGCGAACATCCGGTTCCGGCCGAAGCGGGGCTTGACGACCTCGGCCCGGACGGTCTCCTGGGTGTCCGTGGCGTCCGCCGCGATGGCCCCCAGGACCAGTGAGTGGGCCCGTGCCTGGACGGCCGGGTCGAGCGGTTCGGTCCGGCCGGCGCGCTCCAGGGCGGCGGCGCCGGGGAAGTCGAGGAGGTCCTTGTGCTGGTTCTCGTGCGTCATGCGAAGTCTCCCGTCAGGGTCGTACGGGTGGTTCTGGAAAGTCCGTCGCGCAGCCGGGTACGGGCCCGGTGCAGACGGGAACGTGCGGTGCCGGCGGGGACGCCGACGGCGGCGGCGGCCTCGGCGGGGGTCAGCTGCTCCCACGCCACGAGGAGCAGCAGCTCGCGCTCGTTCTCGGGGAGTTCGGCGAGCTTCTCGCGCAGCTCGGGGCCGACGGAGGCGGCGTCCAGGCGCTGGTCGACGGCCTGCCAGGGGTCGGCTGTCGTGGCGTCGGGGTGCTGGCGCTGTTCGCGGGCGGCGGCGCGTGCCACGGCCTGCCGGTGCCGGGACAGTACGTTCCCTGCGACGCCGAACAGCCAGCCCCTGGCGGAGCCGCGCTCGGCGTCGAACGTCTTGCGGTGGGCGTACGCCTGGAGCCACACCTCGGAGAGCAGGTCGTCGGCGGCTGCCGGCGCGCGGCGTACGAGGTAGCCGTGCAGGGCCTGGGAGTGCCGGGCGACCAGCGGCTCGAATGCCGTTGGCTCGCGTGCGGAGCGAGCCAACAGGTCCTCGTCCGGATCCATGGAGTCTCCTGTCCGAGCCCGCCGGGTGGCGGTCTCACCCCGTACTTGCACACGGGCGGGGTGAGCGTTCGCAAAGGAGGTACGGGCGCGAGCCGCCCGGCCGGGGCCGCTCCGACGCGCTACTCGGAAACCGCCGCCCGGAACCCCGTGTTGACCGCGGTCAGCCCGCCGTCCACGCACAGCGACGTGCCCGTGATCCACTCCGCGTCCGACGACGCGAGGAACGCGACCGCCTTCGCGATGTCCTCCGGTTCGCCGACGCGGCCGAGGGGGTAGAGGGAGCTGACCCGGTCCAGCTCGGCCTCGCGGCCCGCCCAGGCGTCGGTGCGGATCGTGCCGGGCACGACGAGGTTGGCCCGCACGCCGCGCGGTCCGGCGTGGCCGGCGAGCGTACGGGTGAGGCTCGCCAGGCCCGCCTTGGCGGCGCTGTAGGCGTGGTTGCCGAAGTCCTGCATGCCGTTGACCGAGCCGATGGAGACGATCGCGCCCCGCCCGGACGCGGCGAGGTGCGGCATCGCGGCGCGCGCGCAGCGGTAGGCGCCGCCGAGGGTGATGTCCAGGTCGCGGTGCCAGGTCTCGTCCGGCTCGTCCTCGAAGAGCGTGCTGTCGACGGTGCAGGCGTACGCGTTGTTGACGAGGACGTCGAGCCCGCCGAACGCCTCGACGGCGCGGGCGACGGCCGCCTCGACCGCTCCCCGGTCCGCCACGTCGCAGGCCAGCGCCTCGGCCGTGCCGCCGCTCTCGCGGATCGCGGCGGCCACGGACTCCGCCCGGTCGCCGTCCAGGTCGGTGACGAGGACGCGGGCGCCCTCGGCGGCCAGCAGGCGGGCGGTGGCGGCGCCGATGCCCCGGCCCGCACCGGTGATGAGGACGGAGTGACCGTCGAAGCGCGCGCGGGCGGCGGGGGCGGCAGGAGTCATAGCGCCGACCGTACCGCCCGCACCAGGGCCTGGGACCGGGGGTCGGCGGTAACTCCCTTCTGGAGGCCGTTGGTCACGTAGCCGAAGGCGATGCCGGACTCGGGGTCGGCGAAGCCCAGCGAGCCGCCCCGGCCGGGGTGGCCGAAGGAGCCGGGCGCGAGCAGCGGGCTCGCGGGGCCGTGGAGCATGTAGCCCAGCCCGAACCGGGTGTTGACGACGAGGACCTGGTCCGGGCCCGCCGACTCCTCGGTGCGGGCGAGGGTGAGGGTGGCCGGGGCGAACAGCCGGTGGCCGTCGACCGGGCCGATCATCGCCGCGTAGCAGCGGGCCAGGCCGCGGGCCGTCGCGATGCCGTTGGACGCGGGGAGTTCGGCGGCGCGGTAGCCGGGGGCGTTCTCGTCGGGGAACGGGTCGATGGCGCCGAACGCCCGCCGGGTGAGCGATTCCGGGTCGCGGTAGGCGTCCACGACCGAGCGCTTGGGGCGCATCCGCAGGGCGCCCGTGTTCTCGCCGGCCGGCGGTTCGACCGGGCCGATCCGGCCGATGCGGTGGGCCTCGTCGGCCGGGATGCCGAACCAGAAGTCCAGGCCGAGCGGGCGGGCGATCTCCTCGGCGACCCAGCGGCCGACGGTGCGTCCGGTGACGCGCCGCACGAGTTCGCCGACGAGCCAGCTGTAGGTCTGCGCGTGGTAGCCGTGGTCGGTGCCGGGCTCCCAGGCGGGGCGCTGGGCGGCGACGGCCCGTGCCCCGCTCACCCCGTCGGCGGCCTCGTCGGGGGTCAGCGGCCGGTCCAGGGCGGGGACTCCCGCCCGGTGGGCGAGGAGGTGGCGGACGAGGACGCGTTCCTTGCCGTTCGCCTTGAACTCGGGCCAGTACGTGGAGACCGGGGCGTGCAGGTCGATCTGGCCGCGCTGGTGCAGCAGCAGCGGGACGGCCGCGGCGATGCCCTTGCCGGCGGAGCGGACGACCTGGACGGTGTCGACGGCCCAGGGTTCGGTGCCGTCCACGTCTCTGGTGCCGGCCCACAGGTCGACGACCTTGCGCCCGTGCCGGTAGACGGTGACCGCGGCCCCGCGGTCACCGCGCTGTTCGAAGTTACGGACGAAGGCGTCCCGGACCGCTTCGAATCCGGGCGCCGCCGTACCCCGTACGTCCACCCCTGCTCCGCTCCCGCTCATCCCCCCATGGTGCACGGCACCGCAGGTGGGAAGTGGGCCGGGTCACCACAAGTTCACCGGCACGGAACAAATGGGCCCACGCCGTCACGGTGCCTGGATCGTCACCGAGCGCGGGTCGAAGCCGAAGGGGAGTTCCAGGCGGTGGGCGCGCATCAGCGCGGTGTCGCACAGCAGGTCCTGGGTGCGGTCGTCGGCGGCGATGACCCCGTCGCTGAGGATGACCGCGCGGCCGCACAGCTCCAGCGCGTACGGCAGGTCGTGCGTGACCATCAGGACGGTGACGTCCAACGCGCGCAGGATGTCGGCGAGTTCGCGGCGGGAGGCCGGGTCCAGGTTGGAGGAGGGTTCGTCCAGGACGAGGATCTCCGGCCGCATGGCGAGGACGGTGGCGACGGCGACGCGGCGGCGCTGGCCGAAGGAGAGGTGGTGCGGCGGCCGGGCCGCGTACTCCTCCATGCCGACCTGCTTCAGCGCTTCCATGACCCGCTCCTCCAGCTCGGCGCCGCGCAGCCCGCCGGCGGCGGGTCCGAAGGCGACGTCCTCGCGGACGGTGGGCATGAAGAGCTGGTCGTCGGGGTCCTGGAAGACGATGCCGACGCGGCGGCGGATCTCGGCCATGTGGCGCTTGCCCACCGGCAGCCCGGCGACGTGCACCGATCCCGCGCCCGCCTCCAGGATGCCGTTGAGGTGGAGGACCAGGGTGGTCTTGCCGGCGCCGTTCGGGCCGAGCAGCGCGACGCGTTCGCCGCGCCCGACGGTCAGGTCGACGCCGAAGAGCGCCTGGTGGCCGTCGGGGTAGGCGTAGGCGAGGCCGCTGACCTCCAGGGAGGGCGGTACTGGGGCGGGGTCGGGGCTCATACGGTCCATCCCACCAGACACACGGCGAGGGCGAGCAGCGGGAGGGCCGAGGCGTACGCCCACTGGGTGCGTGAGGCGGTCACCTCGTCGATGACCGGCATGGAGCCGGTGTAGCCGCGGCTGACCATGGCGAGGTGGACGCGTTCGCCGCGCTCGTAGGAGCGGATGAACAGGGCGCCGGCCGACTTGGCGAGGACGCCCCACTGCCGTACGCCGCGCGCCTCGAAGCCGCGGGAGCGGCGGGCGATGGACATGCGGCGCATCTCGTCGGTGATCACGTCGCCGTAGCGGATCATGAAGGAGGCGATCTGGACGAGCAGCGGCGGCAGTCTGAGGCGCTGGAGGCCGAGCAGCAGGGAGCGCAGTTCGGTGGTGGAGGCCAGGAGCACGGACGCGGCGACGCCGAGGGTGCCCTTGGCCAGCACGTTCCAGGCGCCCCAGAGGCCGGGGACGCTGACGGAGAGTCCGAGGACGTGGGTCTGCTCGCCGGGCACGACGAACGGCATGAGCACGGCGAACGCGACGAACGGCACCTCGATGAGCAGCCGTTTCAGCAGGAAGCCGGCCGGGATGCGGGCGAGCGCGGTGACGCCCGCGATGAGCAGCGCGTAGAGCCCGAAGGCCCAGACGGCCTCGCGCGGGGTGGAGACGACGACCACGACGAAGCAGAAGACGGCGGCGAGCTTGCAGTGCGGCGGCAGGTCGTGGACCGGCGAGTGCCCGTGCCGGTAGAGCTTGTGGGTGTGACCCGCGCTCACGTCAGACCTTCTCGTCGGTGCGGTGGCCGGCGTCGTCGTCGTTCCTGCGGCGGCGGGAGACGACGTAGAAGGCGCCGCTGCCGGCGACGAGGGTGACGCCGACGCCGATCACGCCGGCGAGTCCGCCGGAGAGCCGGGCGTTGGAGACGTCCTTGACGCCGTAGTCGGCGAGCGGGGAGTCCTTCGCCGCGTGTTCCTTGGCCTCCTTGTCGATGCCCTTGTCGGTGGCGACCTTCTCCAGGCCGTCCGGGTTGGCGGAGGCGTAGTAGGAGACGAAGCCGGCCAGCACGAGGGCGGTGATCAGGCCGGTGGCCCACAGGCCGCGGGTCGAACGGTGGGCGGGCGCGGGCTCGGGCGTGGGCGCGGGGGCGTCGACCAGTTCGCCGTCGACGCGCAGCTTGAGCGGGGCTGCGAGACCGCGCGCGCCGTGGACCAGGTCGGGGCGGACGGCGATGACGGCGCCGACGGTCAGCGCGGTGATCAGGGCCTCGCCAAGGCCGATGAGGACGTGCACGCCGACCATGGCGGTGAAGACCTTGCCGATCGGGATGTCCGTGGTGCCGCCGATCCAGTACATCAGCGTGAAGGCGCAGGCCGCGGCCGGTACGGAGACCAGCGCGGCGACGAAGGAGGCGACGGTCATGGAGCGGCGGGTGCGCGGCAGCACGCCGACCAGGCCGCGGAAGAGGGCGTACGCGACGACGGTCGTCACGATGCCCATGTCGAGGATGTTGACGCCGAGCGCGGTGAGCCCGCCGTCGGCGAAGAGGATGCCCTGCATGAGCAGGACGACGGATATGCAGAGCACGCCGGTATAGGGCCCGACGAGGATCGCGGCCAGCGCCCCGCCGAGCAGATGGCCGCTGGTGCCGGCCGCCACGGGGAAGTTCAGCATCTGTACGGCGAAGATGAAGGCGGCGACGAGCCCGGCCAGGGGCGCGGTCCGCTCATCGAGCTCGCGGCGGGCCCCCCTCAGACTGACGGCGACGGCACCGGCGGCGACGACGCCCGCCACGGCGGATACAGGTGGGTTGATGAATCCGTCGGGTACATGCATGAGGGAGGCTCCGCTTCCTGCGTTCCTGCGTTGCTGCGCCGGGTGCGCGGGGTCATGAACCTCTCGCGGGGTCATGAACCTCTCAATGATAGGACCCTGTTGCGAACGATTCGCAAGAGCACGTCAGTCACAACTGCACAGGACTCCCATGATGCTCTTTACGTAAAATATGGGACATTAGAGGACAAAGCTACATACACAGGAGGAGAGCCGGCCCATGTCCCCCGTGATCCATGAACATGCCAGAGCCCGGCTCGTCACCGACGCCCGCGACCTGCCCGTCGTCCCGGTCGAGCTGCGGTACGACAGCTCCGACACCCCCGCCACCGTCCGCGTCGCCTACCCCGGCGGCACGGAGTGGGCCGTCGAGCGCGAGCTGCTGGAGCGGGGGCTGCGCTACCCGGTCGAGCAGGATGGCTGGCGGATATGGCCGTGCGGCCGGGTGCAGCTGGTCGTGGAGCGGCACGACGCGGCCGGCGTCGATGTGGTCCAGTTCGACAGCGCCCCGCTGGTCCGCTTCATACGGCGTACGCACCGCGAGACCCCGGCGCCCGAGGCCACCCGAGCCTGAACGCGGACATGGCGAGAGCCCCCGTGCACGACGCACGCGGACATGGCGAGAGCCCCCGTGCACGATGCACGGGGGCTCTCGTCGCCCCGGTCCCCCGTCCCCACAGGTAACCCGGGCTCCCGGGGCCGCGCCCCGCGTCGGACGCGGCCCCGGAGTTCAGCGGCTCTTCCGGCCCAGCGGCTCCCGGGGCCCAGCGGCTCCCGGGGCCCAGCGGCTCCCGGGGCTCAGCGGCCCCGGGAGCCGGTCGGCTCAGACGCGGACCAGCTCGCGCTCGCCCCCGGCGTCCGGGCCGGAGTCGCCGGCCGACGGCTCGTCCAGATCCTTGCGCAGCCCCTCGCCCTCGACGTCCACATTCGGCAGGGCCCGGTCCAGCCAGCGCGGCAGCCACCAGGCGCGCTTGCCGAGCAGCGCCAGGACGGCGGGCACGATGGCCATGCGGACGACGAACGCGTCGAAGAAGACGGCGATGGCGAGCGAGAAGCCGATCATCTTGATCATCGACTCGCTGGAGCCGATGAACCCGGAGAAGACCGCCATCATGATCACGGCCGCGGCCGTGACGACCCGGGCCCCGTGGTTGAAGCCGGTGACGATGGCCTGGCCGGGCTTCTCGCCGTGGACGTACGCCTCACGCATCCGGGTGACGAGGAAGACCTCGTAGTCCATCGCCAGGCCGAAGACCACGCCCACCATGAAGATCGGCATCATCGACATGATCGGGCCGGTCTGCTCGACCCCGAAGAGCGAGGCGAGCCAGCCCCACTGGAAGACCGCGACGACCGCGCCCAGGGCCGCGACGACCGAGAGCAGGAAGCCGAGCGCCGCCTTGAGCGGCACCAGCACGGACCGGAAGACGACCATCAGCAGCAGGAAGGCGAGGCCGACGACGAGTGCCAGGTAGGGCAGCAGCGCGTCGTTCATCTTCTGCGAGAAGTCGATGTTCATCGCGGTGGAGCCGGTGACGAGCACCTCGGCGCCGGTGTCGGACTTGATGTCCTTGCCCGCGTCGCGGATCGCGTGGACCACGTTCTCCGTCTCGACGGAGCTGGGCCGGTCCTTCGGGACGACGGTGATCATCGCCGCGTCGCCGGCCTTGTTGAAGGTGGCCGGGGTGACGGCGACGACGCCCTTCATGTCGGCGATCTCGTCGCCGACCTGCTTGGCCACGGCCTTGCCGTCGGCGCTGCCCTCCGTGTCCACGACGACCAGCAGCGGGCCGTTGAAGCCTGGGCCGAAGCCGTCGGAGAGCAGGTCGTAGGCGCGGCGCTGGGTGGTGCTGGTGGGCTGGGAGCCGTCGTCCGGCAGACCCATCTCCAGCGAGGCGGCCGGCACGGCGATGGCGCCGAGGCCCAGGACGCCGACGAGCAGCACCCACACCGGCTTGCGCAGCACGAACCGCGCCCAGCGGGTGCCCATGTTCGGCTTCGCCTCGGGACTGTTCTCCGCCTCGGCGGCCTTGCGCGCCTTGCGTCCCAGGACCCGCTTGCCCGCGAAGCCCAGCAGGGCCGGGACGAGGGTCAGCGCGATGAGGACGGCGATGGCGACGGTGCCGGCCGCGGCGAAGCCCATCTTGGACAGCATCGGGATGTTGACGACGGCCAGGCCGACCAGCGCGATGACCACGGTGAGCCCGGCGAAGACGACCGCGGAGCCGGCCGTGCCGACCGCCCGGCCCGCCGCCTCCTCGCGTTCCCGGCCCTCGGCCAGTTCGGCGCGGTAGCGGGAGACGATGAACAGCGCGTAGTCGATGCCGACGGCGAGGCCGATCATCATCGCGAGGGTGGAGGTGGTGTTGCCCAGGTCGAGCACGTTGGCCAGGGCGGTGATCGTGGAGACGCCGATGCCGACGCCGATCAGCGCGGTCAGCAGGGGCAGCCCGGCCGCGATGAGCGAGCCGAAGGTGACGACGAGCACGACGGCGGCGATGGCCACACCGATGACCTCGGTGGCGCCGGTCTCCGGCATCACCTGGAGGGCGTCACCGCCGATCTCCACGGTCATCCCGCTCTTCTGCGCCGTCTCGCCCGCGTCCTCCAGGGCGTCGCGGGTCGCGTCGGTCAGCTCCATCGAGTTGACCTTGTAGGTGACGGAGATGTACGCGGTCGAGCCGTTCTTGGAGACGGCATCGCCCTCGTACGGGTCGACGACCGAGGCGATCTGGTCGGAGCCCGCCTTCAGCTCGCGGGTGATCTTGTTGACCTCGGCCTTGTTGGCCGCGTCCGTCACCTTCTCGTGCTCGGGTGCCTTGAAGACGACGCGCGCGGTGGCGCCGTCGGCGCTGGCGGCGGGAAAGCGCTGTTCCAGCAGGTCGAAGGCCTTCTGGGCCTCGGTACCCGGGATCGAGAAGGAGCTGGACGTGGCGGTCGACGCGGAGGCCGCGCCGACTCCGGCGAGGGCCAGCAGTGCCACCCAGATCAGGGCGACATAGCGGCGGCGCCGGAAGGCGAGCCGTCCGAGCTTGTAGAGGAATGTGGCCACGGAGGCGTACTCCCGGTCAGGTCGGTGAGTGGAAATGGGCGTGAGGAACCAGCCCGACGACGAGAGCGGCGTGTCAGGTGGAGCTTGGGGAGAGGGCCGTGCGGGAAAGCGCGCGGGGACCGATACGGTCAGGCTCCGAGAGCGGGGATGATCACGGAGTCGACGTAGTCGAGGAGGAATGCCTGGTCGACGGGGCGGTCCTCGACCAGCTGCCGGGTGGCGAAGGCACCGATCAGCATGTGCGGTACATATCTGAGCGCCGGATTGTCCGGGCTCACCTCTCCCCGTTCCACGGCTCGGCGCAGCAGCTTGTCGAGACCCGTCATCTCGGGTTCGACCAGCAGTTCGCGCAGGGCCTGGAGGAGGTCGGGATTGTTGTGGACGGCATGGCTCAGACCCCGCATCAGCGCGGCGTCCTTCTCCATCTGACAGTCGTCACTGCGGCTGAGAACGGCATGGAAGTCACCACGGAGCGAGCCGGTGTCGACGTCGCCGAGGGTGCCGGGTTTGTTGTGCCGCAGAGCCGTGACGACGAGCGCCGGCTTGTTCCCCCACTGGCGGTAGAGGGTGGCCTTGCTGGAATGCGTACGCGCGGCGACGGCGTCCATCGTGAGGGCGTCGTAGCCGACCTCACGGAGCAGGTCGAGCACGGCGGCGTACAGCTCGCTCTCACGCTCGGGCGTGAGCCGTGTGCGTGCCATGGGTCGACCTCCTTCCTCCGTGGGCCCGGCGGGCGGCGCGTAAGCTGCGCATAAGTAAATCGAACGAAACTGTTTCGTACACGAGAACGGTACTGCACCGCCCCAGCGAAACGGAATGGTTTCGCTTGTGTCCCGCGCCACAGAGCGCGCGGGCATCCCCCTGAGTTGCCGCCGCCCCCGCGCGCGGAAAGCATGGGTGGGGTGAGTGACGACGTCTCGTATCTCCGGTTCCCGCACCTCCACGAGGATCTGCTCTGCTTCGCGGCCGAGGACGATCTCTGGGTCGCCCCGCTCGCCGCCGAGGGGGAGCGTCCGGGCCGGGCCTGGCGGCTGACCGTCGACCGCACCCGGGTCAGCCATCCGCGCTTCTCCCCCGACGGGACCCGGATCGCGTACACGACCTGGCGCACCTTCGACCCCGAGATCCACCTCGCCCCGGTCGCGGGCGGCCCGGCCCGCCGGCTCACCTACTGGGGCTCGACCGACGCCCGGGTCTGCGGCTGGTCGCCCGACCCCGGCGACGCCTCGCAGATCCTCGCCGTCTCCTCGCACCGCCAGCCGTTCTCGTACTTCTCCTGGGCCTACAGCGTCCCCACCGACGGCAGCCCCGGCGGCAAACTGCCCTGGGGCCCCGTCTCGGACATCGCCGTCGCCGACATCGACGGCGAGCGCCGCTCCCTGCTCCTCACCGGCACCCCGCCGCACGAACCGGCCGCCTGGAAGCGCTACCGGGGCGGGGCGACGGGACGGCTCTGGCTGCACGGCGAGCGGCTGCTCCCGGACATCGGCGGGCATCTGGACTCCCCCATGTTCGTCGGCGGCCGGATCGCGTTCCTCTCCGACCACGAGGGCGTCGGCAACCTCTACTCCTGCCGCCCCGACGGCTCCGGACTGCGCCGGCACACCGACCACGACGCGTTCTACGCCCGGCACGCGTCGAGCGACGGGCGGCGCGTGGTCTACCAGTGCGCGGGCGAGCTGTGGCTCGTGGACGACCTGGAGACGCCCGACGCCGTGCCTCGCAGGCTGGAGGTCCGCCTCGGCGGCCCGCGCGCCGGACGGCGTACGTACCAGGTCCCGGCCGCGAGCAACGTGGACGCCCTGTCCGTGGACGAGACCGGCCGGGCGAGCGCCGTGTCGGTACGCGGCAGCCTGTACTGGCTCACGCACCGCGACGGGCCCGCCCGCACCATCTCCGACACCCCCGGCGTCCGGGTGCGGCTGCCGGAGATGCTGGGCAGCGGCGGCCAGGTCGCGTACGTCACCGACGCGGAGGGCGAGGACGCGATCGAGATCGCCCAGCTGCCGCGCGCCAGCGACGACCGCCCGACGCGCCGCCTCGCCTCCGGCCTGATCGGCCGGGTCCAGGAGCTGGTCGCCGACCCGGACGGCGAACGCCTCGCCATCGCCTCGCACGACGGCCGCCTGCTCCTCCTGGACACCGACGAGGAGACGTCGACCGGCGAGCCGGCCGAGCTGATCCGCTCCGTCAACGGCCCGGTGCGCGACCTCGCCTTCTCCCCGGACGGCGCCTGGCTGACCTGGTCGCACCCCGGCATCGGCCGCTCGCTGCGCAAGATCAAGCTGGCCCGCATCCTGGGCCCCGGCGAGCCCGCGATCGTGGACGTCACCAACGGCCGCTTCGAGGACGAGAACCCGGTCTTCACGGGCGACGGCCGCTATCTCGCGTTCCTGTCCTGGCGCGGCTTCGACCCGGTGTACGACGTGCACACCGGGGACCTGTCCTTCCCGCTCGGCTGCCGCCCCTACCTGGTCCCGCTCTCCTCGGCGACCCCGTCCCCCTTCGCCCTGCTCCCCGACGGCCGGCCCGCGGCGGGCGGCCTCGACCCCATCGACACCGCCGAGGCCGGGGCGGCCGAGGGCTCGACGGTCACCGTCGAGTTCGAGGGCCTGGAGAGCCGGGTCACGCCGTTCCCGGTCTCCGCGTCCAAGTACTCGGCGCTGCACCCGGTCAGCGGCGGCGGGCTGGTGTGGCTGCGCTGGCCGATCTCCGGGGCGCTCGGCGAGACCTTCGCCAACCCGTCGGACATGTCGGGCCGGCCGACCCTGGAGCACTTCAGCATCGCCAAGGCGAAGAAGACCGAACTGGTCAGCCATCTCGACTGGTTCGCCGTCAGCGGCGACGCCTCCCGCCTGGTCGTCATGGACGACGGCGAACTGCGCGCGGTCCCCGCCACGGAACCCGGCGACCTCGACTCGACCGTCTACCTGGACCTGCGCCGCATCCTGCACGAGGCGGACCCGGCGGCGGAGTGGCGGGGCGCGTACGACGAGGCGGGCCGCATCATCCGCTCCTACTTCTGGGAGCCGGACATGTGCGGCATCGACTGGCCGGCGGTCCTGGACCAGTACCGCCCCCTGGTCGAACGCGTCGCCACCCCCGACGAGTTCGCCGACCTCCTGCGCGAGGTCCTCGGCGAACTGGGCACCTCCCACGCGTACGTCTCCCCCGCCCGCCGCAACGAGGGCCCGCCGCACTACCAGCGCGCGATCGGCCTGCTGGGCGCCAACTTCGCCTGCCGCGACGGCGAATGGACCCTGCTGCGCATCCTCCCCGGCGACTCCTCCGACTCCAAGGCCCGCTCCCCGCTGGCCGGTACGGGCATCCGCGAGGGCGCGGTCCTCACCCATGTGGACGGCCGCCCGGTCGACCCGGTCACCGGCCCCTACCCCCTGCTCGCCGCGGCGGGCGGCACCACGGTCGAGCTGACCTTCCGCCCCGCCGAGGGCGGGGGCCGCTCCCGCCGCGTGGCGGTCGTCCCCCTCATCGACGAGCGCCCGCTGCGCTACCAGGACTGGGTCGCCAAGCGCCGCGAGGTCGTACGGGGCCTGAGCGGCGGCCGCTGCGGCTACCTCCACATCCCGGACATGGGCGGCTCCGGCTGGGCCCAGTTCAACCGCGACCTGCGCATGGAGGTCTCCCGCCCGGCGCTGATCGTGGACGTACGGGGCAACGCGGGCGGCCACATCAGCGAGCTGGTCGTCGAGAAACTCACCCGCACCATCCTCGGCTGGGACCTGACCCGCAACGCCCAGCCCGTCTCGTACGCCTCCAACGCCCCCCGGGGCCCGGTCGTCGCCCTCGCCGACGAGGCCACCTCATCCGACGGCGACATGATCACCGCCGCGTTCCGCCTGCTGAAACTGGGCCCGGTGGTGGGCCAGCGCACCTGGGGCGGCGTGGTCGGCATGACCGGCCGCCACCGCCTGGGCGACGGCACGGTGATCACGGTCCCGATGAACGCGGCGTGGTTCGACACGTACGGCTGGTCGGTCGAGAACCACGGCGTGGAACCGGACGAGGAGGCCCTGCGCACCCCCCTGGACTGGGCAGAGGGCCGCCACGCGGTCCTGGACGACGCGGTCCGCATCGCCCTGGACCTACTGGCCGCCCACCCCCCGGCCACACCACCGACGTACGAGACAGCCCCGAACCGCCGCCGACCGGCGCTGCCACCGCGGTAGGAGGACCCTCAATACTCGACAGCAGGGCCGCTCCCTGACACGTCGTGCCCGGGCGGACTGGACCCGGTAGCGGTCAGAGCCTCAGCATGAAGGCGGGGTCGACGCCCATCGCGGCCACGCCCTCGCGCACCGAGTAGTGGAAGTGCTTGATCTCCGACACGAGGACATCCCAACTCACGGGCGTGGTCCAGAAGTCCGGCGTGGCGACGGAGCCGATCCGCCAGCCCTGACCAGAGTTCGCGATGCGGATCACCCCCTTCTCGGCCTGCATCGAGTCGAGCTCGAAGTCCTCATGGCCGGCCTGGGGACTCTGGAGCCAGAGCGCCACGTGATACGCCAACTCGGCCACGGGGAACTGCCCCTCGGACCACGCCGTCCGCCCTCGTTCCCGGATTGACAGCTCTGCCTCGATATCAAGAAGCAGCACCTCCACGGGAGCCTCATGCGGAGTGAGGCCCCGCCGCGGCAGATCCGACAGGCCGAAGTCTCGACAGACCAACCGCAACTGCCCCGCCCCACAAGGTCTGGGGCCCCCTACGCGTCCGGGCCACCCAAATGTCAACGACCGTACCAGCACGCTTCAGGTGCCGCGCGCTATCGGATGGGCGGGATTCCGCGGGCCGAAACACCGGCAGGAGCTGCCGCACGGATCACCGAGAACTCCGGAGTCGTCGAAGAAGTCCAGCATCTCGTCGAGGCCGTCGTCGGCCGCCTCCCGCGACGTCCAATTCTCCTTCTGCCAAGCCCTGTCACTCAGCCTGCCCAGGTACTCGATCAACTGGTCCCGGACCCAAGGGGTCAGCAACCCCGGCGGGTTCATGGCTCATTCCTTCCTCTGTCGAAGTCAACGCAACGCCAGTACCGCCACCCCGAGAAGCACCACTCCCCCGAACCAACCCAGCGTTCTCACGACGACACCCCATCCAGAGATTCCGGCAACAGCGGCCACGCCCGTGCCGCTCTCCCGCCTCAGGGAGGACGGCTCGGACCAGAGGTAGGCCGGCGCACCCGAGCCAAGGAGCACGCAGGCTGCGAGCCAGTAGCCGGCGCTGACGGCGCGCAGAGAACCTCTCATGCAGATATCCGCGAGAACAATGAGAAAGGCCAGCAGAATAGCCCACTTGAGCCATGCCAGTGCGATGAACCGCCAATAGAGAATGGGGACCAGGATGGAAAGTCCGCCCAGGCTGGACAGCGGATCGGCCGAGTCGAGCGACACGCCTTCGTCTGCGGTGCCGAGGCGCAGCCGAATCAAGTCGGTGAACTCCTCTTGCGTATTGGGACTGCCGGGAGTTTCCGCGGAATGGTAGGTGAGTTCCTTTTCGCCCAACAGCCCGACGGACCAACGTGCCCGCACTTCCATCGGAGAGACGTAAACAACATGCATCGCCGTCGCCCGCCCGCTCCGCAGGTCGCTCAGCAGCTCAGACATGTCAGCTCCTCGCGGAAAGACATTGGACGCCGCCGCCAGGCATCCCAGCAGGATCATCAGTATTGCGCCTGCCCGAATGGCCCTGCGCGCTGACGTCATACCCGCAAGTCCTTCCATCACGCGTAGGTGAAGGCTCCTCCGTACGGAGCGGGCTGTCGGCCCCCGATGCCGGGAGGGCGCAGCCGCGCAGATCGTAGTCGGCTGGGCCCAAGTCCCGGCCAGCGGCTACCGATTCCGGCGGGTGCGGGTGTGGTCAGGCGTCGTTGGGGTCGTTGGGGTCGGCCGGTGTCGTCTCGCCGAGCATGGCGAGGGTCAGGACGTTGCCGGAGATGCCCCAGCCGCCGTCGGCGACCTCTTCGACCAGCACCATGGTGTTGTCGCGGGCGCGCTCGCCGTAGAGCTCGACGTACAGCTCGGTGGTGCGGGTGACGATCTCCTCCTTCTGCTTCGGGGTGAGGGTCTTCTCGGGGACCTTGAAGTTCGCGAAGGGCATGGCTGGTTGTTCCTCTTCTCGGTGGGGCCGGGTGATCGTCTGAGGGTGGTTCAGATGATTCCGCCGTTGGCGCGGATGACCTGTCCGTTGATCCAGTGGCCGGCCGGTGCGGCCAGGAACGCCACGACCTCGGCGATGTCGGCAGGGGTGCCGAGGCGCTCCAGCGGGGGCTGGGCGGCGAGGCGGGCGATGGTCTCCTCGTCCTTGCCGTCGAGGAAGAGGTCGGTGGCCGTGGGGCCGGGCGCGACGGTGTTGGCGGTGACGTCCCGGCCCCGCAGCTCCCGGGCCAGGATCAGTGTCAGCGCCTCGACCGCGCCCTTGCCGGCGGCGTACGCGCCGTAGCCCGGGAAGGCGAGCCCCACCACGGACGTGGAGAACGTCACGATCGCGCCGCCGGGGCGCACCCGCCGGGCCGCCTGCTGGACGACGACGAACGTGCCGCGGACGTTGGTGCGGAGCAGGTCGTCCAGGACGGCCAGGTCCAGCTCGGCGATCGGTGCCAGTTGCATCCGCCCGGCCGCGTGGACGACGACGTCGACCCCGCCGAACTCCGCTTCGGCCGTGTCGAACAGGGCCGCGACCGCGTGTTCGTCGGCGACGTCGGCGCGTACCGCGATCGCCCGGCCGCCCCCGGCGACGGCCTCCTTCACGGCTGCCTCGGCCTCGGCCCGGTTGCCGGCGTAGCCGACCACGACGGCGTACCCGTCGGCGGCCAGCCGGCCGACGGTGCGGCGGCCGATACCGCGCGAGCCGCCGGTGACGATCGCGACACGGGGTGAGGCGGAGGGCTGGGCCAAGGCGGCGGTCCCTTCGAGGGGAGTGGGGGTGGGCATGGCTGACTCCTGTGGTGAGTGGGGGCGGGGCCGCCGGCTCGCCGTTGCCCCGCTGTCTCCTCCACGATCCGCCGGTTCCCCGCCCCCAGCCAGGGCTGCGTCCACCCAGGGGATGCCACCCCCTGGCTGCGCTCCTGCGTACGAGGGACGATGGAGGGGTGAACCTGCCAGAACTCGGCGCCTTCCTCAGGACGCGCCGCGACCGCATCCGCCCCGCCGAGGTCGGCCTCCCCCAGGGCCCGCGCCGGCGCGTCCCCGGGCTGCGCCGCGAGGAGGTCGCCCAGCTGGCGGGGCTGTCGGCCGACTACTACACCGAGCTGGAACGCGGCAGCGCGAAGAACGGGGTACAGCCGTCCGCCCAGACCCTGGCCGCCCTCGCCCGAGCCCTGCGCCTGAACGGCGACGAGCGCGACCACCTGTTCCACCTGGCCGAACGGCTGGTGCCGCCGTCCGCACACGGGCCATCGGCGCATGTGCAGCCCGCGCTCCTCGGACTCCTGGACCGGCTGTCCAACACCCCCGCACGCGTCATCACCGACCTGCACGAGACCCTGGTGGAGAACGACCTGGCCCGGACCCTGCTCGGCCGGTCCCCGGCCCTGCGCGGCCCGGCGGCGAGCTTCGTGTACCGCTGGTTCACCGACCCGCGGGCGCGCGAGATCTACCCGCCAGAGGACCACCCGCAGCACTCCCGGGTGTTCGTGGCCGATCTCAGGGCAGCGGCCGCCCGGCGTGGCCGGGACGCGGAGGTCACGAAGATGACCGCCATGCTGCGCCGCCGCAGCCCGGAGTTCGCGGCCCTCTGGGACACCCACGACGTCGCGGTGCGCCGCATGGACCACAAGAGGATCGTCCACCCCATGCTCGGCGTCATCGAACTCGACTGCTACAACCTCCTCAGCGAGGACGGACGCCAACGCCTGCTGTGGTTCACCGCCCCGCCCGGAAGCCAGGGAGCCGAGCAGCTGGAACTGCTGTCCGTCGTGGGAACCCAGGAGATGGGCGTCACGCGGGACTAGGGCCTGTCGTCCGTCTCGTCCGCGTACAGCTCCGAGGTGTCCGCGTCACGGAGCTTCTCGATCACCCGCCGAAGGTCGTCGAAGGCACGCTGTTCCTCCCGGGGGGATACCCGGCCGCCGGACAGAAGACTGTCCCGCGCTCCCCGGGCCCGGGTATAGGCGTCGAAGCAGATCAGGACCTGCTCGACCAGGGCCTGAGGCGGTGGGGAGGGCTGCTGCGCAGGCATGACTCGACTCTCGTCCGGCCGGAATTTGCTGGTCAAAGGGAAGAGGGGCGCCGAGAAGGCGTTCCGGGCGGAGCTTGCGGCGCGCGCCGAGGATGCGGTGCGTGCGGCGCGCGCCGAGGATGCGGTGCGTGCGGTACGTGCGGTGCGTGCGGTACGTGACGACGAACCGGGCCCTCGGCCTGCGGGCGTCGCTCCGCCCGGAGGGAGACAGCGCTCCGCTCCGGGGTGATGAACGGGACTCCGCTCAGGTCCGCTTCAAGCACGTCAGGGCCGACGGCGAGCCCGCTCGACGGCTTCCCGCACACGCGGCCGGCCGTACGACGGTTCAGCTCACCTCGCGGCCGGACGGCATCACGGCCACACGGGCCGACGGCTTCACAGCCACGCGGGCGGACGGCTTCACGGCCACACGGCCGGACGGCTTCACAGCCACACGGGCGGACACGAAACGGCAGGGGCATGGCACGCCTTCCCGGGCACGACGACAGAACTGCCGACCAGACTTCCCGGCGCACCACCCGTCCCGAAGAACGAGCCACCACCCATGCTAGCCCGGCGCCCCGAGCGGATCTCGGGCAGAGCCGGGTTCTCCGGCTTCGACGTGCCGCGGGTCCGCCCAAGCCCTATCCGGGCTCGGGATCGTCGTGGATGGTCAGTGCTCCGGCGAGGTCGAGATCGGCGACGGTCCCGTGCGCCCCGGCGCGGACGAGCAGCACCGCGCCGAGCGCGGTGCTCCAGAACGTCCTGGCCTCCACGTCGAGCGGTCGACGGGCCTTCCAGCCCCGCCCGTCGATGAGCCGGCTCACGAAGCGCTCGGACTGCTGGAACAGCAGCTGGAGGTGCTGGTCGACCACGGGGGCGAGTTCGGGCTTGGAGATCCCGGCGGCGAGTGCGCGCGCGACCGACGGGAGCGAGGGCATGGCCAGTACGGCGCGGGCGATGTTGCGCCGGAATGTCGCCGCGTCAGGGGCCTGGCGGCCGATGCGCTCGATCCGTCGGGCGTCGTGCAGCAGGCCGAGGAAGGCGGCGTGCACGAGGAGCGAGTCCTTGGAGCCGAAGTAGTACGTGACCTGGTTGGGGAAGGCGCCCGCCGCGTTCGCGATCTCCGCGACGCTCACCTCGGCCCCGGGGCGCTCCTTGCAGAGCTGTGCGGTCGCCTCGATCAGCCGGCGCCTCGTCGTGCGACCGCGGTCGCGCGACGGAGCCGATGTCGGTCGGGCTTCGGTTCGCTTCTTCGCCACCCTCGAATTGTATGTGATACAACAAAGCCGTTCTCTTGTATCGCATACAAGAAAGGTTGAAGGGTATGCACCGGACTGAAGTCGTCGTGACCGGACTCGGCGCGATCACGCCGCTCGGGGCAGACGTGGCGTCCACCTGGGACGCCCTGCTCGCCGGCGAATCCGGCATCCGCAGCGGCGTTCTGCCTGGTCACGAAAGTGTCGGCCTTCCCGATGTCCTCGGGGGGACGATGGCGACCGACCCCGCCGGGCTGCTGCCGCCGGTACGGGCCAGGCGGCTCGACCGCTCGCAGCAGGCGGCCCTGGCCGCTGCGGCCGAAGCCTGGGCCGATGCCGGCGCCCCGGAGGTGGACCCCGACCGCCTCGCATCGGCGATCGGCACGGGCATCGGTGGCGTACGTACGCTGCTGAAGGAGGACGACGTACTGGAGGCGTCCGGGCCCCGGCGCGTCTCACCCCGTACGGTCCCCATGCTCATGCCCAACGCGGCGGCGGCGCTGATCAGCATCGAATACGGGGCACGGGCCGGGACCTACACGCCCGTCTCGGCGTGCTCCTCCGGCGCCGAAGCCATCGCCCTGGCCGCCAGGCTCATCCGCGCCGGGGAGGCGGACATCGTCATCGCGGGCGGGACCGAGGCCGCCATCACCCCGATCACCGTCGCCGGCTTCACCCGGGCTCAAGCGCTGTCACGGCACACCGCGGAACCCGCTTCGGCCTCCCGGCCGTTCGCCGCGGACCGCAGCGGATTCGTCCTCAGCGAGGGCTCGGCCGTCATGGTGCTCGAAAGCGCCGAGCACGCCGGCGCCCGGGGCGCCCGCGTCCGCGCGGTGCTCGCGGGCGCCGGCATCGCGGCCGACGCCCACCACATCACGGCGCCCGCTCCCGACGGCCACGGCCAGGTATCGGCGATGCGGAAGGCCCTGACGGGGGCCGGTCTGGCTGCCGAGCGGATCAGCCACATCAACGCCCACGCCACCGGAACCCCGGTCGGCGACGTCGCCGAGGCCCACGCGATCGGCGAGGTGTTCGGCCACGCCACCGTGACGGCCCCCAAGGCGGCGCTCGGCCATCTCTTCGGCGCGGCAGGCGCGATCGAAGCGCTCATCGCGGTCCTCAGCGTGGAGCACGGCGTCATCCCGCCGACCCGCAACCTCACCACGGCCGGAGTCGGCCCCGACATCGACCTCGATGTCGTCACAGAGCGAAGGGACGTGCCCCAGGAGGCCGTGCTCAGCAACTCCTTCGGCTTCGGCGGACAGAACGTCTCACTCGTCGTCACCGGCCGTGGGTCCCACTGACGGCACCCCGACAACCACGATGTCACTCTGACAACCACCATCCGGCTCAAGGGCCCCCGAAACCAGGCCCGTTGACAGACCGGGCACACCCCGGGCGCGCGTATCCGCCGCGTTCCGCCGTGTTCCGCCGCGCTCCGCCGCGCTGGGGAATCCGTACGACAACGCCCCCGCGCGCGGGGCACCATGGCCGCATGGCGCGACTCCACGACATCGTCTTCGACAGCGCTCGGCCCGCGGCCACGGCCCGCTTCTGGGCGGCGGCCCTGGACGGTTACGCCGTCGCGCCCTACGACGACGCGGAACTGGCCCGCCTGCGCTCCGAAGGCATCACCAGCACCGAGGACGACCCGACCGTGCTGGTGGAACCGGCCGACGGAGGACCCCGCCTGTGGTTCCAACTCGTACCGGAGGCCAGGACGGTGAAGAACCGCGTGCACCTCGACCTGCTCGCCACGGACCCGGAGGCGGAGATCCGACGCCTGACCGCTCTCGGCGCGACCGTCCGGACCCGGCACACGGACAACATCGTGCTGGCCGATCCGGAAGGCAACGAGTTCTGTCTGTCTCCGACGGATCGGTGAGCGCCGGGCCCGTTCACTGCCGAGACGATCCGCACATGTCCGGTGTGCCCGCGACATCGGCGCGGAACCGGACTTCCGACAACGGTCGGTCCAGTCGCGGCGCGAGTGTCGCGCGTCAACCACCCGCGTGAGCATTTCGGGTGATCCTGCATCTCAACGCACCCACGTATTCCCGGATTCCGCGGCCCCATGACGAGAAGGCGCCTCGCGAAAACGAAACGTTGGATACGATGGCGCGTCCAGCCATGTCAAGATCGGGGAGGGATTTGCATGGTGGTGCATCCGCTGAATCAAGGGGACCCGGGTGTTATCTCGGGGTACGTGCTCCAGGGCCGCCTGGGAACGGGCGGAATGGGGACCGTATACCTGTCGACCACGCGCGGCGGGCAACCGGTCGCCATCAAGACAGTGCGTCCGGATCTTGCGATGGACCCACGATTTCGACAGCGGTTCGAACAAGAGGTTAAGGCTGCTCGACGTGTGCGGGGGCGTTATATCGCAAACGTATTGGACAGTAACACCGAAGGCCCTATGCCCTGGCTGGCCACAGAATACGTTCCGGGCGTATCCCTGGCGCAGGCTATTTCCAATCACGGGACACTCCCACTCAGAACATGCCTGGGGGTGGCGGCCGGCGTTGCGAGCGCCCTGGAAACCATCCACACCGCCCGCGTCATCCATCGTGACCTCAAGCCCGGCAACATCGTCCTGACACAAACCTCCCTGTCCGTGATCGACTTCGGTATCGCGCGGGCTCTCGACTCGGATTCCCTGACGGGCGCCAATACCCGCATCGGCACTCCGGCCTTCATGGCTCCCGAACAAATCAAGGGCAATGCGCCGACCACGTCGGCAGCTGACGTGTTTTCCCTGGGATTGACTGTCCATGTCGCCATGACAGGACTCCACCCCTTCGAGAAAGAATTATTCGCCGCCATCCCTTATCTACAGGATGACGCACCGGACCTCACCGCTTGCCCGGAGCCGCTGCGGCCCCTGATCGGCCGCTGTTTGGCAATGAACCCCGCCGACCGCCCCACAGCCACCGAGGTGGTTGCCGCGTGCCGGGAGGTAGGCACCCGACTCGGCCTGACCGAGGTGCTGCCCGAGGCCGGGTGGCTGCCCGGACAGTTCACCGAGGTTTCGGTATCGACACCGCCCCCCTCACCCATTCCGCCGGGCAATTTCACAGTTCCACCTCCGCCAGAACCTGCCGCCAGGAATTCGAGAAAAAGGATCGCCGTAGGTTCCACGATAATCGCCGCCGCAGTAGTCGCAGCGCTCACCGTCTGGATCGCCCCCTGGAACGGCAACAGCGACGACGACAAAGGGAACCGCGCCTCGGACAGCAGACCGAGCGCAGGAGCGACCGCTTCCGATTCCCCGGGAGAGCCCCCGGAAGAGTCACCAACGGATTCATCGACAGAAAAACCTCCTGGCACGAAGGAGGACGAAATGAATCTCAAGGAGCGCGTGGACCAAGGGCTGAGAGATTGCGAGAGCGCGAAATCCCTCTATCAGATCGACGGGGCAAATGCCACGCTCTCGTGCAAACCCAGGTACGGTCCGGGCACGGTGATCTCCGAGTTCCAAGCAAACCAGATCGCCGTGACTGTCGCCTCCTTCACCTGGGGTTCAGACGAATACCAGTCGTTTCTCGAAAGCGAGGAAAAGGAAGTCGAGGATGACGGAGCGCGCGGCGAGCAGAAGGCCGACCCGAGCAAGCTCCCACTCCTGGACGTGAACGATTTCCCGTACCGTGGCCCGGTGCAGAATAAAGAGGGAACGAACATCGGCGAAGTGTTCACCCACGCGAACGTATGGAAGACCTCCACGATCACCTGGACATTCACGAATGACTATTACGTCGACTCACACGACGAGTACTTCGTGATCACGGCCAAAAGCAAGGACAGGGAAGCGCTCATGAAGTGGTGGAACGACTGGCCCATTTAGGAGTGGCCGGTCCCGGACACCTCGGCCGGCCCCGTCCGCCCGGCCCCTCCCCCGCACCGCCTTGAGTCTCCCGTAGCGGGAGACGTCACGCTGGGTCCATGGACGGCAGCGCGCTCTACTCGATCGGGGAAGTCGCCCGGCGGACCGGACTCAGTGTCAAGACCATTCGGTTCTACTCCGATCGCGGCATCGTGACGCCGGCCGACCGCACCCCGGCCGGTTACCGCCGCTACACCATCGACGCCGTCGCGCGCCTCGAACTCGTGCGGACCCTGCGGGAACTGGGGATCGACCTGCCGACCGTCCGCAGGGTGGCCGATCAGGAACTCCCGCTCCCCGAGGTCGCCGCGGCGCACGCGGACGCCCTGGCCATCCAGATACGCGTCCTGCGCCTGCGCCACGCACTGCTGACAGCGGTGGCCGAGCGCCGGCTCACCCCCGAGGAGACCGATCTCATGCATCAGCTCGCCCAGCTTCCCGAGGACGAACGCCGCCGTCTCGTGGACGACTTCCTCGGCGCGGTCTTCGACGGCCTCGCGACCGACGACCCGGCGCTCACCGGAGTCGCCCGCACGATGACGCCCCAACTCCCCGCCGCCCCCGAGGCCGAGCAGACCCGTGCCTGGGCCGAGTGGGCCGAACTGACCCTGGACCCCGAGTTCCGCGCGTACGCGCACCACTTGTTCGGGGACCTGGCGGACGAACGGGCGCGGAGCGGGACCGCGGTCCCCCGCCCCGGCTTCGCCGCGACCGTCCGCGACCTCGTCGCCCCCGCCCTGGCCGCCGGCACCGACCCCGCCTCGCCCCCGGCCGACCCGATCGTCACGGCCCTCGTGGCCGCCTACGCCCGCATCGACGGCCACGCGCAGGACGCCGGCCTGCGCCACCGGCTGCTGCTCCGGCTGGAGACCGTGAACGACCCCCGCCGGGAGCGGTACTTCCGACTCCTCGCGGTCATCAACGACTGGCCCGCCCCGGAGAGCCTGACCCCCGCGCTCGACTGGGCCACCGAGGCCGTACGCGTACGAACGCGGTGACCCCACCCCGCCCTACGCGCCCCCGGCCGCCGCCTTCGCCGCCGTCTCGATCCTCGCCCGGTGCGCGCCCATGGCCGCCGCGTCCTTTTGGACCGCGAACGCGGCCGTCGTGCCCGTCGTGTGGTCGAGCTGTTCGCGCAGGATGTCGGCGTGGCCCGCGTGCCGGGCGGTCTCGCCGAGCAGGTGGACCATGATGTCGACCAGCTTCACCTCGGGGCTCGACCACCAGGGCACACGGCCGGGGGCGTCGAGGGCGAGGGCGGCGATCGTCGCGTCCGTGTGCGCCCAGACGCGGCGGTAGCGGTCGGTGATCTGCTCCCGGGTCTCCCGCTCGGTCGCCCACATCTCGGCGCCGTCCTGCTCCGGGTCGTCCCACCGGGGCAGGGGCTCCGGGAAGGGCCGGCCGAAGACGTCGCCGAAGTACCGCGCCTCCCAGAGCGACAGGTGCTTCACCAGCCCCAGCAGGTTGGTCCCGGTCCACGTCAGGGGCCGCCGGATGTCGTACTCCCCGAGCCCGTCGAGCTTCCCGAGAACCGCCTCGCGCGCCGCCCGCAGATTCTTGTGGAGGCGTGCTTTCGCGTAGTCATCAGTCATGCCTACCGACTCTGCCAGCACGGGCGCCACCCCGGCACACCACCCCGGCACACCGGCACCCGCGAGCCCGCACACCGGCACCCGCAAGCCCCGCGCGCAGCCGGGTTCCGGCCGCGTTTGTCGCCGGTCCCCCGCAGATTTGTCCGCGATCGGTAACAGAGGCATCCTCCGGGCCGCATTCGTATGTCCTCGTGGGGGCAAGGCAGGCAGGCGCGGCACCGGCAGCGACGGCGAAGTGACAAAGGGGCGGGCGGACATGGCGAAGCACAAGGGACGGGCTTGGCACAGCCGGCTTCTCGCGGCGGCTCTCGGGGTCACGGCGCTGGCCGCGGCCACCTCGGTATGGACCGCGCAGGCCGGCACCGCCGACGGAAAGCAGTCGCCGGCGCCCATATCGTCGCCGTCCGCCTCCCACCACGACGACGACCGGCCCGCGACCGAGAAGGTCGCGGAGGACATCGCCCACGCCTCGGACCAGGGCGCCAGGGGCGTCAACATCACCATCGACGACGGACCGGACCCCACCTGGACGCCCCAGGTACTGCAACTGCTCAAGGACAAGGGGGTCAAGGCCACGTTCTGCATGGTGGGCACGCAGGCCCAGGCCTACCCGAACCTGGTCAAGGACGTCGTGGCGGCCGGGCACCGCCTCTGCAACCACACCGTCTCGCACGACGTGACCATGGACAAGAAGTCCGAGGCGTACCAGACCAAGGAGATCCTGGACGCCGAGCGGATGATCACCAAGGCCTCGGGCGGCGTCCGGCCGCAGTACTACCGCGCCCCCGGCGGCGCGTTCACCCCGTTCAGCCGCAAGCTCGCCGCCTCGCACGGCATGCGCCCGCTCGGCTGGAACGTCGACACCAAGGACTTCGAGCACCCCGGCGTCGACGCCATCGTCGCCACCGTCAAGAGCGAGATCTCCAACGGACCGACCGTCCTCTTCCACGACGCGGGCGGCGAACGCTCCCAGACGCTCGCCGCGCTGGGCCAGGTCCTGCCCTGGCTGCGCGAGCAGGGGTACTCCTTCGGCTTCCCCGTGCGGTAGACCGCGTGAGGACACCGCCACCGATGAGTTTCCGGCGCTCCCGCCGTCTACCTCTTGACGAAGGGAGCGCACCATGCGCCAGATCATCGTTTCCACGTTCCTGACCCTCGACGGCGTCATGCAGGCACCCGGTGGCACCGACGAGGACCGCGAGAGCGGTTTCGAGTGCGGCGGCTGGCAGGTGCACGCCTCCGACGAAGAGGTCGGCGAGGCCATCGCCGGCTGGTACGAGGACACCGAGGCCATGCTGCTCGGCCGCAAGACGTACGACATCTTCGCCTCGTACTGGCCGAACGCCGACCCGGACGACCCGTTCACCGACCGGATGAACAGCATGCACAAGTACGTCGCCTCCCGGACCCTGGCCTCCGTCGAGTGGCAGAACTCCACGCTCCTGGAAGGTGACACCGTCGATGCCGTACGCGCCCTCAAGGCGTCCGACGGCGGCAGCATCAGCGTCGTCGGCAGCGGGGACCTCGCCCAGACCCTGATGCGCGAGAACCTGGTCGACGAGTACCGCCTCACCATCCACCCCGTGATCGTCGGCTCAGGCAAGCGGCTCTTCGCCGACGGCGCGATCCCCACCGCGCTGGAGCCGGTCAGCATCAAGGCGACGAAGGGCGGCACGGTCCTGGCGGTCTACCGCACGACGGGCAGGCCGACGTACGACAGCTACCAGTAGCCCCCGCCGGCCCCTCTCCAAGAACGTTCTCCATGCGCACGCTCATCACCACCGCCTTCGTCTCCCTCGACGGCGTCGTCCAGGCCCCCGGCGGCGAACCGGGCTACCGGATCTCCGGCTGGACCTTCAAGGACGTCGAGTTTCTTCCCGAGGCGTACGAGATCAAGGGCCGGGAACAGGAGGAGGCCGGGGCGCTCATGACGGGGCGCATCCGGCCCGCAGGACTGCCCAGCTACGACACCGCCGTGGGGTGCTTGTGCTCCAAGGCGTACAACTCGTAGGGGACGGTTCCGTTGTCGGTCTGCCGGTCGGATGTGCCGACACGGGTGAACCCGGCTTTGGCCAGGACGCGGCCGGATGCGGGGTTGTCGGGGTGGTGCGCGGCCTCCAGCCGGTTGAGGCCGGCGGTGGTGAAGGCTACGGAGACGACCTGCTGCGCGGACTGGGTGGCGTAGCCGTGGCCCCAGGTGTCTTCGCGGAGGATGTAGCTGATGGTGCCCATGGCGGGGGTTCGTCGCCGCAGGGAGATCAGGCCGATCATCTCGTGTGCGGTGAGGATGCCCCAGCTCCACTGTGCACGCGGGGTTTCGGCGGCCCGGTCGAGGGCGGTGCGGATCTTCTCGTGGGCCTGGTCGAGCGTGAGGGGTTTGCCGGTGGTGTGCCGGATGGAGGCACCGCTGTAGACGCGGGTGAGGGCGCGCGCGTCGTCGGGGCGCAGGGCGCGCAGGGTCACCATGCGGTGGTCAGCTCCTTCGCGGTGGGCCGTTCGGCGGGATCGGGGGCCAGGCACGCGGTGATGGCGTCCTCGAACGCGGGGAAGGGCCACGGGCGGACGTTGCGCAGCGCGGTGGTGGTGCCCTTGGCGATGGCGGCCAGCTTCTCCAGCCGGTCGAGGTCGTTGTCGTAGGGGACGGGGCGGTGGCCGGTCCAGCACCAGAACAGGGAGGCGCCCAGGCTCCAGATGTCGGAGGCCGGGTGTGCCTGGATGTGGGTGTCGGCGGGAGTGGAGAGGATCGCGGTGGCGATTTCGGGGGCGGTGGTGTGGGTGAGGGCTCCCCGGTACGGGACGCGGCGGCGGTCGTCGGGGCCGCAGGCGAGGGCGTAGTCGATGACCGCCGCCTGGCCGTCGTTCATGACGAGGGTGTTGGTGGGCTGGACGTCGGCGTGAGTCCAGCCGGCGGCGTGCATCCGGGCAAGGTGCTGTGTCCAGCTGCGAGCGATGCCCGCGAGCCACGGGCGGACCGTGGCGCGGTCTCCTTCGGGCCCGCGAGCGAGGGCGAGGGCCCGCCATAGGGGTGCGCCGTCGATCCAGTTGACGGCCAGCCACCGGCCGCCCTCCCACGTCCCGGCGCCCGCCCGGAAATCGGGGCTGATGGCGCCGACGGCCGTGAGGCGAAGAAGGTGGTCGTCCTCCTGAGTCATCTCTGCGGCCTTCTCATGGGCGTTAGCGCCATCGGGGTCGTTGGCCTTCACGGCGACCGCTCCGCCGGGGCCCTGGACCTTCCAGACCCGGGAGCCGCGCCGGTCGCTCAGGAGCTGGATCGCGGTGGGGTTGCCGGTGTGTCCGGTGAGGAGGGCGACGGCGTCGGTGGGGGGAGGTGGTCCCTGGCCCATGTGCGGATGTCCTTCCACTGGGTGGGGGTGTGCTCGAACACGTCGCGTCCGTCGTCGTCGGCCGCGGCCAGCGCGGCGGCCAGGTCGGGGGTCGCGTGCAGGAAGCGGGGGTCGCGGCGGCGGACGGCTGCCCGCACAGGGAGGAACGAAGCGGGGGCGGCCGGGATTCGGTGTCCGGCCGCGGTGACTTCCTCTTCGCCCGCGTAGAACTTGCCGAACATCACCCCGACCGGTCCGTAGAGGTTCTTCAGCGCCCAGTGCGGCCAGGCCAGCAGGCCCCTGTGCCCCATGCCGGGCACCTCGCCCAGCAGGACGATGTTCTCGCACCGCAGAAGGCCGTGGGGCCGGCTCAGTAGGGGCCGCAGCCACTCCGCTGCTTGGGCGCCCGCGTGGAAGAGCTCCGCCTGGACGGCTTCGGCGTCGCCGTCTGCGCGGTAAACCGTCCAGGTCGTCAGGCCCTGTTGGAGGGAGGGTGCCAGGTAGGGGCAGTGGGCGGTCATCCGGTGTGCGTAGTCACCGATGTCCACGGAGCGCGGTCGGGTGGTGCCGGCCTCGACGAGGCGCAGCGCCCCGGCGGTGGGCCGGGGCGCTGCGCTCATACGGCTGGTGGTCACCGGCTGGCGGTCTCCGGCTGGTCGGGCACGATGTCGCCGTCGCCGCCTGCGGGGCCGCAGTCCCACTCGGCGACCACGATGCCGTTCTCCTGGTAGCGGGCGATGGCGTCCCGGTCGACGTTGCCGTGGGCGTCGGTGAACCAGATCTCCGGCAGCGGTCCGTACACCTCTTCGTAGGCGGTGACCCAGGCGATCGGGCCGTGGCCGTTGTTCGCGACGTGACGGATCGGCCGGCCGGCACTCTCCTGGCACAGGGCCTCGTAGGCCGGGGTGCCGAGCAGGTCGTGCCACGCCTTGTCCACAGCCGGGGAGAACATCTCCGGTGCGCTCTGGCCGTTCTTGAAGCGTTGGCCGGTGATGGTCAGGAACCGGCGCAGCTCGGTCGTTGCGGTGCTCATGGTGGTGCCCCTCTCGGTGTCGAGTGGTGCTCGCCCCATCCCGGATGGGAACAGGGGCGGTGCCTGGTGGTGCCGTACGCCGCGCACCCGGGGTCCGTTGGTGCGCGTACGAGGCGGGCGTGGCACTGGGTTCGACGCTACGGATGCCACCGGTCGAGTCTCAACAAGGTTGCGGATAATTGCGGAACTTCACTCCAGGACGTCGATCGCGGCCCGGATGAGGTCGCGGGCCGCGTCGCCGTAGACGGCCATCTTCGCCAGGCCGGTGAACGCCTTGGCGTAGTCGGCGAGCTCGCGCGGCTGCTTGACCTTGATCTCCGCCGTCAAAGTCTCCACCACGGCGGTGGTGTCGTCGTGGAGGTAGAACGCCTCCAGCGGCCACACGGTGCGTTGCGCGGTGAACGGAATGATCCCCAGCGAGACGGAGGTCAGCGGCATCACCGTCAGGAGGTGACGCAGCTGGCCACGCATCGCCTCGGAGCCGGCGGTGCGGTAGCGCAGGACCGCTTCCTCCATGAGGACGACGTAGCGGTGTCCGCCCTCGTAGAGGAACCGGGAGCGGGCGACGCGGGCGGCGACCGCTTCGGCCACGTCGTTGGGGGTGCCCTGGAAGGCGGTGATCTGCTCCATGAGGGCGGTGGCGAAGCCGGGCGTCTGGAAGAAGCCGGGCGGGACGTTGGAGACGTAGGCCCGGCAGACGCGGGTCTGTTCGTGCAGGGTGTTCCAGTCCTGCTGGACCTTGCGCATCCCGTCCTTGTGCAGGCGGCGCCACTCCAGATACATGGAGTCGACGGCACGGGCGGTGGCGATGAGGTCGTCAGCCTGGTCGTCCGCGTCGCACGCCGCGCACCAGGCGCGGATGTCCGCGTCGGAGGGCGGCGCGTCGCCCTTCTGGATGCGGGTGGTCTTCGCGGGGTGCCAGCCGCACCGGGCGGAGAGGTCCCTCCCGGTGAGGCCGGCGTCCTTGCGCAGGTGCCGCAAGCGTACGGCCAGCGCCTCACGCGCTGCCTGCGCACTGGACGACGGGGATGCGGTCACGGGGGTGCTCAGGGGCCTAGACGGTGTACTTCACGTGCGGGATGCCGCGCTCCCACACCGTCTCGAAGGCGGCGTGGCACAGCGCGACGGCGACCGGATCGGTGGTGCGCTCCTTGCCGTCCGATGCCCAGTCGCCGGTGCCGGTGAAGTGGTGGAACTGCACAAGACGGCCGTCAAGAAGCCAGAAGTCGTTACCGGGCAGCGGAATATCGGAAGCACGACGACGGGACAGCCAGCGCACGTCCTCTCCGGCCCGGAGGTTGAGCGGCGTGATGGCGTGCTCGTAGCGGATGTAGTCGGTGACCGGCTCGGAGACGATCCGTGCGCGGCGCATGACCACGCCGCGGGCGACCGCGTCCGTCACGAGCGGCATCCACTGGGGCCAGAACGAGCGGACGGGGTCGAGGTTGGGGACGCCGGTGCGCAGGAAGGCGGCGTAGTCATCCGTCTCGTCGCCGACGGAGTACAGGTCGCGCATCTCCAGGTGGTACGCCGTGTGGTGGGTGTCGGCGAGCAGCTCAGCGAACGTCGCGGTGTTCAGCTGCTGCGCGTTCAGCGGCATCGCACGCCTCCTTGAGAATCTGCACCATGCGGAACGGAAACCGAATCACCCGCTCATGCGGCGGGATACCCGTCTTGTGGCCGGCCACCCACTCGGTGGAGCCGATCAGGGCCTTGAGGAGGACATCGGCTTCCTCACCCTGGAGGACCAGGTCCGCGCTCTCCTCTTCCACCCACACCGTCGGTGATCCCTCGCCGCCGGTGTTCGGGTCGATGCCGACGAACCGTAACGTCATCACGTACTCCCCTTGGGTCGGGTTGCGCGTAGTTGCGAAGACCGTCCCGTAGGCCGCGACCGGTGTCAAGGGCGCGTCCGGGAGCGGGCACGGGCTGCGGATCGGCACGAAGTCGTCGGAATGCTCGGCACGCCGCGTCCGGCCAGTGACGACCATGACGCCCAGATGTGGTTCTCGGTGGTCACCGACGCCCCGTACTACTCCGGGAAACGCAACGTCACGGCATGAACGTTCGGGTCCTCACCGATCCGCTCGGCCGACTGTTGTGGGCGTCCCCCGTCCTGCCCGGGTCCGTCCACGACCTGACTCCTCGGGCCGGACGCCCGGCGGCCGGCGGACCGGGCACGGTACGCGGGCGTCAGCCCTCGGGTGGTCCGCAGGAGGGCCGCGGCGCCCCGTCCCCGGACCGGGCGGCCACGACCGCCCCCCGGTCTCATTCGACGTCGGGCAGGTGGTGCGACTCCAGGGCCCGCATGGCGTGCGACGCGTTGAACGGCAGGATCGTGACGACGACGTGCGGCAGTTGGTCCAGCGTCCGTGCCATCTTCTCGCCGGTGCCGCGGTGGAGAAGCTTGCCGAGCGCGTTGGCGTACATCCGCCGGGGGACGAGCACGGTCAGGGACGTGTCCTCACCCTCCGTGGTGCGGACGGCGAGTTCCCGCATCGCGTGCCGCAGCCGGCGGTCGGGGCAGTCCACCAACTCCAGCTCGACGGAGGTCGCGGAGGTCGACGCCCAGCGGGCGGACAGCCGGACCGCATGCGCCCCGTCGATGACGAAGTGCACCGCGCGAACGTTGTCGGGCCGCAGCTCGTGCGCGTACCGCAGGGCCTTCAGCGTGGCCAGGTCCAGCGTCTCGACCAGGACGAACACCTGGTGGTGGTGCGTACGCGGCCGGTCGGCGCCCTTGGGCAGCCGTCCGAGTGCGGCGGCCTCGCGCCGGTACTCGCGGTTGATCCGGATCAGCGCCCAGACCCCGAGCGGGAAGATCACGACGACCAGCCAGGCGCCTTCGGTGAACTTCGTGACGGCGAAGATCAGCACGACGGCGGCGGAGACGGCCGCAGCGAGCGCGTTGACGACGATCTTCGGCCGGCGCAGCGGCTCGCGCCTGCGCAGGTGGTACGCGGTGAGGCCGGCCCCGGCCATGGTGAAGGCGGTGAACACACCGATCGCGTAGAGCGCCACGAGCCTGTCCACGCTGGCCCCGGTGACGAGCAACAGGGCCAGCGAGAGAGCGGCGAGCGTGACGATGCCGTTGGAGAAGGCCAGCCGGTGCCCGCGCCGGGTCAGCACCCGAGGCAGAAACCGGTCCTGGGCGACGAAACTGGCCAGGAACGGAAACCCGGTGAACGGTGTGTTGGCACCGGTGTAGAGGACCAGCGCCGTCGCCAGCTGTACGAAGACCAGGCCGGCCGTCGCCACCGCCCCGTTCCCGAAGGCGAGCCTCGCCTCCTGTGCGATCACGGTCGGGGTTCCGTCGGTGTACGGGACGGCGTGGGTGAAGTGCGCGAGCGTGGAGACGCCCAGGACCAGAACGGCGAGCACGCAGCTCATGACGACGAGGGTGCGCCGGGCGTTGCGGCCCTGCGGTTCACGGAAGGCGGAGATGCCGTTCGAGATCGCTTCGAGCCCCGTGAGGGACGAACCGCCGTTGGCGAAGGCGCGCAGCACGATGAAGAGGGACGCGCCGTAGAGCCAGCCCCCCTGGGGGGTGCCCGACGGAACGACACCGGCGGCCCCCAGGTCGGCGTGCGGCAGCCCGCCCATGAGGCCGCGCACGCCTGCGACGAGGAAGACCAGGCCCATCGCGGCGATGAAGAGGTAGGCGGGCAGCGCGAACATCCTGCCCGCCTCGCGAATCCCGCGCAGGTTCCCGTACGCGAGCAGCACGATCACCACGACGGAGACCGGCAGTTGGAGGTGGTCAAGACCCGTCCAGCCGTTGCCCGCCAGATGGGCGAGTGAGATCAGCGCGTTCGTGCCCGCCGACACCTGGACGGCCACGGTGACGATGTAGTCCACGAGCAGCGCCACGGCGGCGACCTGCGCGACGTTCGGCCCGAAGTTCTCCCGGGCCACCACGTAGGAGCCGCCGGCCCGGGTGTAGATCGAGACGACATCGCTGTAGCAGAGCGTCAGGAGCAGCAGGACCGCGAGGATCGCGCCGGTCACCGGCATCACCAGGGTGAAGGCCGCCGCCCCGACCACCGGCACCAGGACCCTCAGCATCTCCTCCGAGCCATAGGCCGACGAGCTGATGCAGTCGGAGGCGAGCACGCCGAGGGCCGTCCGGTTGCTCAGCTTCTCCTCGCCGACGCGTTCGGTGGTGAGCGGCTTGCCGAGAAGCCGCCGCTTGACCCGGTACATCGGTCGTTCGAGAGTCATACGGCCATCAGACCCAGTGGCCGCCCCGGAGGCGGCACGCACCGCCGCCGGGCCCGCGAACATCCCCCCGGCGGCCCCCACCGGCCCCCGCAGGCCCCGCGCCGGGCCCTGTCCCCGCTGCCCGGGGGCTGCTCCTTCGGCTCCCCCCTGCGGTGAGCGGCATTTCCCGCGGCGCCCAACCCATGTCAATGAAAACGCAGTTGGGCCATTAGCTCACGTTTCCCTCAATTCCATGGCCCGCCTGCTCCGCCCACGCATAGTCTCCCACCGAGGCCTGAGAAGTCAGGTCGTCTTTGCACTGGCAGATGCCAGTGAAACGGGAGGAAGTACATTGAAGAAGCGGATCGTCCAGGGCGTGGCAATCGGTACTGCCGCGCTCGGTCTCATCGTCGCTTCCGGCACCGCGGCCCAGGCCGCTCAGACCGGCAAGGGGAAGGCGTACGGCGGCTGCACCAATTCCGTCACGCTCTGGCGCAAGGGCTCCACGGTGTACGCCAACGCCAAGATGACGTGCAAGAAGAAGGGGCTCATCCTGCGCCCCACGGTGGCGCTGTCCGGGAACAACGGGAAGACGTTCAAGTCGAACGGAAAGGCGTGCCGCAAGGCGAAGACCTGCACCACGCCCACCGTTTCCGTGAAGGCGACCAAGGGATGGACCTACCGCGCGTCGAATTCCGGAAACGCCACGCTCGCCATTCTGGGTGTGGACGACTACTTCTGGCCCACGTCGAGCGTCGCCCACACCACGTACAAGGCGAAGAGCTGAATACGCGTTCGCTTCCGTAACGGCCTGCCGATTTCTCCGGCAGGCCGTTACGGCTTTCCCGTGGACGACCACGGCCACGACCACGGCCGCCGTGACGACTGCGGCCTCAGCGGGCTCCGCCTCCCCCGCTCAGCAACCCCGCCCCGCCTGGCCGGAGAACCGCGCGGCTTCTCGGGGCCCGCAGCTCGCACCACACCGTCTTGCTGTACGGGGCCTGCTCCACGCCCCAGCGCATGGCCACGGCGTCCACCAGCTGGAGCCCCCGCCCCGACGTACCCTCCGGCCCCGCCTCGCGGAGCGCCGGCCACACGGTCGGCGCGGGATCGCTCACCGACACCCGTACCCGCCCCGTGTGCGTCGCGCTCACTCGTAACGTCACCGGCGTGCGCTCCCCCACATGCGTGATCACGTTGGACAGCAACTCGCTGACGCACACCACGAGATCGCCCGTGTCGTCGCCCGCGAACCGCGCCCGCAGTATCCGCCGCACCTCCGGCACCGCCCGGGGGACCGCCAGGAACTCCCACGTCAGCGGCAGCCCGCTCATCCCCCCGCCGCCTCGCGCAGCACCTCGGCCAGCCGGCGGGCGGTCTCCGTGTTGCAGTTACCGAGCGCGACGAGAGGCGGCCTGGACGTCCAGCCGGCGAGCGTCAGCGGGTCAACTCCGAGTGACGGCAGCGTGATTTCGTGCGCCTTGAGCGCCGCGCGCAGTGCGTCGATGTCGGGGCCGATGTCGTACGGGGCGTGGTCCATGAGGGCCGTCCACCTTTCGGTTGCTTGCTGTGACGAACACCTCACACGCTGCCGCACGGACCTCTACCTTGAAAGGGGATTCCGCTCCACGGATATGCATGTGAAAGGCGGTCAGCGGTGGCCACACGCAAGGAGATCGACGGCTCGGCGGGGGTCCCGCAGTTCTACGGGAAGGAGCTCCGCTTCAAGAGGGAGGAGGCGGGCCTGACCCTGGAGGGGCTGACAGAGGGCAGCTTCTTCAGCATCACGTTCCTGAGCGAGGTCGAGCACGGCAACCGCCGGATGCCGCCGGAGCTTGCACAGCATGTGGACCGCGTACTGCGGACGGACGGGTTTTTCAGGCGCCGTTGTGAAGATGTACGCGGAGCCAAGCAGGGAGCGCACGCCTCGTTCTTCGCGGGCGTAGCGGAGGTGGAGGTCCGCGCCCGGACCATCTACGAGTGGTCGGGCACTCTGGTCCCGGGACTCCTCCAGACACCGGCCTATGCGCGCGCCGTCATCCAGGCCACGCACCCTCTGGACACGCCGGAGGAGGTGCAGGCCAAGATCGACGTCCGGCAGGAGCGGGCCAAGCTGTTCGACAACCCCAAGAAGCCCGAGTACTGGGTGGTTCTGCACGAGTCGCTGATCCGCCACCCCCTCCTGGAGCCGGCCGAGATGGCCGAGCAGCTGGATCACATCGCCGCCTTTGTGCGCAGCCGTCGCGTCGTTGTGCAGATCCTTCCGTGGAACGCGGCCACCCGCCCCATCAGTGAGCTGCCGCTGCTGCTCATGGACTTCGATGACGAACCGCCGCTGCTCTACACCGAAGGTCCTTACCACGGTCAGACCATCGACGATCCGGGGCTCGTTAAGCAGTACCGCAGGGCATACGATCGTTTCAGGGCCGCCGCGCTGCCGCCAGAGGTGTCCCTCGCCCTGCTGGAGAAGGCGGCTGAGGAGTACCGGCATGGCCAGCACCACCCTTGATCTCAGCGCCGCACGCTGGCACAAGAGCAGCTACAGCAACGGCTCTGGCGGCAACTGCCTCGAAGTGGCCCAGGACTTCGCTGGCTGGCGCAAGAGCAGTCACAGCAATGGCGATGGCGGTAACTGCCTCGAAGTGGCCGACGGCCACCCCGGTCTCGTCCCCGTCCGTGACTCCAAGCGGCCCGACGGGCCCGCCCTCATCCTGGGCGCCGCCGCTTGGGCACCCTTCATCGAGAGCGTCAAGGCCGCCTGACGCAACAGCCACCACGCAGACAGAGCGCGCCCGGTCCGACCGGGCGCGCTCTTCTCGGTCCTGGCCCCATCGCAGAAGACACCGCTGCCAACTCACGGCCTTCCTCGGCGTGTTCGCCTTCCTTTATCAGGTCATGCGGCGATTGGATGAGGATTGATCCACTCCGCCCCTCCTCAACTCGCCCCGAAGGCCCCCGTCCACTGGTACGGGACCGCCCCTTCGTTCCAGGGCGCTCCTCGGGGCTCGACCTCATCTTCAAGGAGCACAGCCGCATGTCAGAGCTGCCGAAGCGCAACGTCACCAGGCCCGTCAGCTCACGGCCGGTCAAGCCCCTTCGAAGCAACGACGCGGCGAACCTCGATTCCGCCCGCGCCGCACTGGCTCGCGCCATGGCGGCGCAGCGCGCCGAGAACGCCGAGAACGAGGCGGGCCGGAGCGCACCGGCGCGGGGCCCCGCGGACCCCGGCGCCGCGCAGCCGCCCGCGGAGTCGGCTCATGAGATATCACCGGCCGCCGCCCCTCGTCGCCGCCGGGCGTTCTCGCGACGGGCGCGAATCCTGGCCGCGGTGGTCGCGGTGGTGGCCGTTGCCGTCGTCGCGGGCGTGGCCGTTACGGCCGGCGGGGGCTCCGACGGCTCCAGCCGCCGGGCCGACGCGCCTGCCGAGGGTTCCGTACGACCCGACGCCGTGGAAGCCGGGGACCGTTCGCCACTGCCGGGGGCTTCGACGGCGGAGGGGTCGGCGTCCCCCGACGCCGCCCCGTCCGCCACCACCTCCTCGTCATCGAGCGCGGAGCCCAGGAGCACGCCCGGTCCGGGCAGGAGCACCGACCCCGCCGGGTCCGGGGCATCGTCGGAAGCGGACGGCACCGGGACGGACGGCGCCGGGAAACCGGCCACCGGCAAGGGCGGCGGTTCGAACGAGGTCCACGGATTCCCGCTGGCTGTCGAGGCGTCGGGCAAGTGCCTGACCGGCGCGGGCTCGGGGTCGCAGCTCGTGGCGTCCGCCTGCGACGGTTCGTCCGGCCAGTCCTGGAGTCCCGGTCCCGACGGCAGCCTGCGGCAGGGCGGACTCTGCGCGACGCTCACCGGAACCGAGGACCGCACTCCGGTCGTCCTGAGCGGCTGCACCGGGGCTTCCGCGCAGCGCGTCAGCCTTTCCGGTACGGCGCTGCTGTCCGCGTCCACCGGCAAGTGCCTGGATCTCTTCGGAGGGGCGAGCGGCTCGCAGATCGTGCTCTGGGAGTGCAACGGCCGTGACAACCAGCGCTGGCACGCCGCCTGACTGCCGCGTGAGCACCGCTGAGCCCCCTACCCCGCCATCTCGACGTCGGAGTCGTCGGAGTCGTCGGACTCGGATCCGTACTGCTGGTTCCCGTCAGCCCGGTGTCCGCCGTTGCCCAGTAGCCGCCGCGTCCCGTCCGGAAGGCCGGCTCATGCACTTCTTGTCTTCGAGCGGGACTCCGGATCGCGGGTCATGCGCTTTTCATGGGATCCGGTGCGTACCGCCAGAAGGCCGGTACCGCGAGGGCGAGGACCACGACGGCAACGACTACGAGCAGTCCCCCGCCGAACGTGGCCGAGCGCGCGCCCGCCACCTCGCCCACCGTGCCGTGCAGGAGGTCGGCGAGGCGTGGGCCGCCCGCGACGACGACCGTGAAGACGCCCTGTGTCCGGCCGCGCATCTCGTCCGTGGCCTCGGACTGGAGAATGACGCCGCGGAACACCATGGAGATCATGTCGGCGGCTCCCGCGAGCGCGAGCATGAGGGCCGCGAGCCACAGCGAGTGCGCGAGGCCGAGACCCGCGACGGCGAGGCCCCACCCGACGATCGAGAGAACGACCATCATGCCGTGCCTGCGGATGTGTGAGTAGAGCCCCGAGAAGACGCCGCACAACAGTGCGCCGACGGGCAGCGCCGCGTAGAGCACGCCGAGCGCGGCGTCGCCGCCGAAGTACGAGTGCGCCATCTCGGGGAAGAGGGCGCGTGGCATCCCGAGCACCATCGCGGCGATGTCGGCGAGGAAGGAGACGAGAAGGAGCTTGCGCGGCCAGAGGTAGCGGAAGCCGTCGAAGATGTCCGTGAGCCGGGCGCGGCGCGCGGTGACCTTGAGCGGCGGAAGCGGCGGCAGCTTCCACACCGCCCGCAGCGTGATGACGAGCGCGAGCGTGTCTATGAGGTAGAGCGTCGAGATGCCGAGGACGGGGGCGAGCGCCCCTGCGAGCAGCGGGCCGAGGATCTGTCCGAACTGCGCGACGGTGGAGGTGAGCGCGGTCGCGGCGGGGAGTTGCGCCTCGGGGACGAGGCGTGCGACGGAGGCGGTGCGGGTCGGGGAGTTGATGCCGAAGAGGGCCTGTTGGAAGGCGAGCAGGACGAAGAGCACTGTGACGGACTGCATCCCGAGGGCGGCCTGCACCCAGAAGAGGAGCGAGGTAACAGCGATGCCGGCGTTGCTGAAGAGCAGCAGCGTGCGGCGGTCACGCAGGTCGGCGATGGCACCGCCCCACAGTGCGAAGACGATGAGCGGCACGAGTGCCACGGCTCCGGCGACGCCGACGAGGGCGGAGGATCCCGTGTCTTCGTAGATCTGGAGCGGGACGGCGACTGCGGTGAGCTGGCTGCCGATCGCGGTGACGACGGTGGAGGACCACAAGCGGCGGAAGGGCTTGATCCGCAGCGGCGTGGTGTCGACGGTGAAGCGTCTGCGGCGCTGGGCGGTGTCGGGGGGCGCGGACTCGGGGTCCTCGGTCTTCGCGGTGGGCTGGGGGGCACTGTCGGCCACCGGGGGCTCCGATTCCCGGCAGGAAACGGCCCTCGTACATCGACGCGCCGCCCCCTGCCGTGTCATTCCGGGCAGAAAGGTGTGACGCGTTGATTGACGTTAACGCCTACGGTCGCGGGTCCCGGCGCGGGAGATTCCTTTGGGGATCTCCGTCAAGGCGCATGAGCCGCACGGTGCGAATTTAGCCGGGCGCGAGAGACCGGTCAACCTGAGGTTGATGTCGGGGCGGTCACAGGAGTCCCGTGATGGCCTGACCGCCCGCGGCAAGTCAGAACAGCAACTCTTCATGCATGCACGGCCGGCAGAGCCGGATCCCAGACCCACGAGAGCAAAGCGGGGTGACCCTGGAGGAGTCGGTCGTAGGGTGACGTCCATCTCCGGCTGAGGCTGAGGCAAGGGCGGTCGTCGGGGCCCGCCGAGGCGGCCCCCCGGGCAGCGCGAAGGGGCGCGCCCGGTGGTGGTCCGGGCGCGCCCCTCGGCGCGTATGGCAGCCGTCGACCGGTCAGCGGTCGAAGCGCTCCCGCATGTCGTCCGCAGCGCCCTGCGCACGGTCGCGGCCCTGCTCCGCCGTGTTGCGGGCCTTGTCGCGGCCCTCGCCGCCCTTGCGGTCCTTCGACTGCTTCTGGCCCTGGTCCTGCGCCGCGCTCTTCGCCTGGTCGGCGAGGTCCTTGGCCTTGTCCTTGAACTGGTCGGCGATGCCCATGCTGTTCACTCCTATGTGGTGCGTGGGGGACGGCCCCGGTGGGGCCTCGACCAGATTCACATGGCCGCCCACGCTCCGCATGTCGATCAGTTACGCTGCGTACGCGCCGAGCGTTCGTCCTGGTCAGCGGCGCCGCCCGCGCCGACGAGGCCCTTGCTGACGCCTTCCAGGCGGGGGCCGAAGCGGCGCATCTCGCGCTGGCCGACGACGCCGATGAGGGTCGGCAGGTAGCCGCGTACGGACTGCATGCCGCGCAGCCACCACTGGGCGTAGACATGGGCGGAGCGGCGCTCGATGCCGGCGACGATGCGGTCGACGGCGGGGCCGAGCGGGTACGTGCGGTTGGCCGGCCAGGGCAGCCGCTTGCGCAGGTCGCGCATGACGTCGTCCTCGTCGGCGCCGCGGACCATGTCGGTGTCGGTCCAGGAGAGGTAGCCGACGCCGACCTTCACGCCCCGGTAGCCGACCTCGGCGCGGAGGCTGTGGGCGAAGGCCTCGACGCCCGATTTGGAGGCGCAGTAGGCGCTCATCATCGGGGCCGGGGTTATCGCGGCGAGGGAGGCGATCTGGAGGAAGTAGCCGCGGCTCTCCATGAGTACGGGCAGGAAGGCGCGGGCGGTGACGGCGCCGCCGATGAGGTTGACCTCGATGACCCGGCGCCAGGCGACGGGGTCGGAGTCGATGAGGGGGCCGCCGGTGGCGACGCCCGCGTTGGCGACGACGATGTCGACCTTGCCGAAGCGGGCCTTGACCTCCTGGGCGACGCGGGCCATGGCCTCGTGGTCGGTGACGTCGGCGTGCCAGTGGTCGCTTTCGCCGTGGAGGCGTTCGGAGACCTTCTTCAGCTCGTCCGGTTCGAGGCCGACGAGGGCGAGGATCGCGCCGCGGGCCGAGAGCTTGCGGGCGAGCAGTTCGCCGACGCCGCGGGCGGCTCCGGTGACGACGACGACCTGTCCTTCGAGAATTCCCCTGCCGCTCATGCGACCTCCTCCTTGCCCTCGGCGTCTGTGGTGTCCCGTTCCGGCAGAACCGGGAGGTATGCGGTCACCAGTTCCCGTATCTTCGCCGTGACCACCTCCGGAGCCTCCACCGGAGTCATATGGCCCATGCCCGCCAGCTCGGTCAGCCCCAGGCAGTCGGGCAGCGCCGCCGCGATGGCGCGGGCGTGGACGGGCGGCGTGAGCCGGTCCTCCGTGCCCGCGACGACCGCGGTGGGTACGCGCAGTTCCCGTACGCCCTCGTCCAGATCCAGGTCGGCGAGGACGTGGCCCCAGGCCACCCGGGGTTTGCGGGGGCACTCGTGCACGATGCGGGCGCAGGTGTCGACCCGATCGGGGGCCGAACCGGCCCCCATTGTCCCGTACTTGAGTATCCGGCGGGACACCGGTGTGACCGGTCCGAGGGGGGCGCGGGCGCCGAGTACAGCGCGGGTGAGGCGGGTGCGGACGGCGCCGGGGCGCATCGGTACGACGCGGGACTCGGCGAGGAGGCGGGAGCTGCCGGTGCTGCACAGGAGGACGGCGGCGGCGTGCTCGCGGAGCCCGGGGCGGCGGGAGGCGGACATGATGGTCATGCCGCCCATGGAGTGTCCGGCGAGTACCGCCTTCTCGCCGGGGGCGAGGGTGGCGGCGAGTACCGCTTCGAGGTCGTCGGCGAGGGCGTCGGTGCTGTAGCCGTCGCGGGCGGCGGCGGGTGAGGTGCCGTGGCCGCGCTGGTCGTAGGCGATGACGCGGTGGTCGACGGCGAGGTCCTTGATCTGGGCGTCCCAGAAGTGGGTGTTGCAGGTCCAGCCGTGGGAGAGGACGACGGCGGGTGCGCCGTCCTGGCCGTGGATCTCGACGTGTATGCGGGAGCCGTCGGCGGACACGGCGAGGAGTTCGCGGGCGGGCACGGGACGGCGTCCGGCGGCCGGGAGGGGCCGGCTCATCGGGCCACCTCCTCGGCGAGGGCCTCGCCGGCCTTGCGCTGCGCGGGTACGGGCGTCCGCAGGACCTGGTACTCGGAGACGTCCACGTCGCGGGTGACCTTGCGGAACTCGGTGGTGGTGCCGGGCCAGACGGTGGTGTTGCGGCCGTTGGCGTCCAGGTACCAGCTGTTGCAGCCGCCGGTGTTCCAGACGGTGCGCTTCATGCGGTCCTGGACGCGGCGGTTCCAGGCGCTGACGGCGGAGGGGCGGGCGTCGAGGGCGACCTTGCCGCCGAGGACGTCCAACTGGCGCAGGTAGTCGGCCATGTAGTTCAGCTGGGCCTCGATCATGAGGATCATCGAGGAGTTCCCGAGGCCGGTGTTGGGGCCGATGATGGTCATCCAGTTGGGGAAGCCGGCCGCGCTCGCGCCGCGCAGCGCCTGCATGCCGTCCTTCCAGGACTCGGCGAGCGTGATGCCGTCGGCGCCGACGACGCGCTCGGCGATCGGCATGTCGGTGACGTGGAAGCCGGTGCCGAAGATGATCGCGTCGACCTCGGTCTCCGTACCGTCCGAGGCGACGACCGTCGAGCCGCGCACCTCGGCGAGGCCGGAGGCGACGACGTCGACGTTGGGCTGGGCGAGGGCGGGGTAGTACGTGCTCGACAGCAGGATGCGCTTGCAGCCGATGCGGTACGAGGGGGTGAGCTTGGCGCGCAGGGCGGGGTCCTTGATGGCGCGGGCCATGTTGGACTTGGCTATCCGCTCGACCAGGCCGAGCTGGTCGGGGTGCTTGGTGAAGGCGCTGACCTGGAGTTCGCGGATGCCCCAGAGCAGGCCGCGGCGGGCGGTGCCGGTGGCGGGGACGGCGCGGTGCAGCCAGCGCTCGGCGCCGCTGATCTCGCGGTCCATGCGGGGCATGACCCAGGGCGGGGTGCGCTGGAAGAGGGTGAGTTTGCCGGCCTTCGGCTGGATCGCGGGGACGATCTGGATGGCGGAGGCGCCGGTTCCGATCATCGCGACGCGCTTGCCGGTGAGGTCGGCCTCGTGGTCCCAGCGGGCGGAGTGGAAGACCTTGCCGGGGAAGTCGGCGAGCCCGGGGATGTCGGGCGTCTTGGGGTCGGAGAGCGGGCCGGTCGCGGAGACGACGACGTCGGCGACGACGGTGGTGCCGCCCGCGCTGTCGATGACCCAGTGCAGCTCGTCGTTGTCCCAGCGCATCCGCGTCACCTCGTGATCGAGGCGCAGGTGCGGGCGGAGCCCGAAGGTGTCGGCGACGTGCTCCAGGTAGGCGCGGATGTGCTCCTGCCCGGAGAAGGTGCGCGGCCAGTCGGGGTTGGGGGCGAACGAGAAGGAGTAGAGGTGGGACGGTACGTCGCAGGCGCAGCCGGGATAGCTGTTGTCGCGCCAGGTGCCGCCGACCGAACCGGCCCGCTCCAGGATCACGAAATCGGTGATGCCTTCGCGGCGCAGCCGGACCGCCGCCCCGAGGCCCCCGAATCCGCTTCCGATCACCGCCACGCGTACATGCTCGTGCTGGGCCATGCTGCCGCCTCCCGCGGTACGTCACACGACTCTGCCAGCAATCACTGGCATTGTTGGGAGGGTAGAGCAGCTTCGTACCGATGGGTAGGGGGCGGACGCGGGAAAGTTACCGGCGGTACAACACGCTCCTCCCGTACCGGGGCGGCCGGTAGGGTGCGGGGGTGGCAGAAGGAAGCGAGCACCGCGAGTACCGCATGGAGGAGCTGGCCAAGGAAGCCGGCATCCCCGTACGGACCCTGCGTTTCTACCGGGAGCGCGGCCTGATCTCCCCGCCCCGCCGCGAGGGCCGCATCGCCTGGTACGACGACCACCACCTGGCCCGCCTGCGCACGATCACCGGACTCCTGGAGCGCGGCCACACCCTGACCGGCATCGCCGACCTGGCCCGCACCTTCGAGAGCGGGCGCGATGTGGCGGAGGTCCTGGGCCTGGGCGAGCCGACCGAGGAGGTCCCGGTCCGGCTCACGCCCGAGCAGCTGGCGGACTACTTCCAGGACGAGTCGACCCCGGAGAACCTGGCGACCGCCCTGGAGCTGGGCTACCTCGGCACGGACGGCGAGGAGATCGTCCACATCAGCCGCCGCCTGCTGGAGGTATCGGCCGAGCTGGTACGGGAAGGCGTCCCGCTCGCCTCGGTCCTGGCCACCGGACGCCACGTCCGCGAGCACGCGGAGGCACTGGCCGACCTCTTCGTCACGGTGCTCCGCGCCTACAGCACGGAGCCCGAACCACCCCAACTCCGCCCGCTGGCCCGCGCGGTGATGGACGCGGAACTGTCGATGGCCCTGGACCGGCGACTGCGGCGGGAGCAGCAGCCGGAGGCGTAGGCAGGGGACGGGGGCGGCACCGGGAGGCGTCGGGGACGGGGGCGGCGCCGGGAGGCGTCGGGGACGGGAACAGCAGCCGGAGTCGCAGGGGACGGGGCCGGCAGCCGGAGGCGTAGGGGACGGGGGCGGCACATGGCGGAATCGGATCGCTGGACGTGCGAGGCGTGCGGCGGCACGGTCGCTCAGCCCGAGGGGGTGGCGATCGCCTCGGCGGTGCGCGGACACGCGCGCGCCGCGGGGCATCCTCCGGCGGGTGTGCGCAGGGAGCGGGCCAACGGGCTCGTGCAGCGGTGGCACGTTCCCGAGACCCCCGGGGGGCCGAAGCCGCCGAGACCGGCCTGCGACCGGTGCGGCACCACGCGGGCCGCGCGTACCCGGATCAGCCGGGACGTATACCGCTGCAACCTCTGCCAAGGGCGCCCACCCGCCCCCGCCCGCCAGGAGTCGGAGCCGGCGGCCGGGCACGCGGCGCGTACGCCTGCGGCCGACAGCCCGTCGCGTTCTGCGCGTTGGCCCTCCTCCGCGAAGTGGGCACTGGCCGTCTTCGCGCTCCTGCTGACGTTCGCCGTCACGGCGCTCATAGCCGAGCACGCCGATGGCGGGCAGCCCGCGCGATCCGTGGCCGCCGCCTCTGGCCCCACCCCCTCCGGGACGGACGACGAGACAAGCGGTACGCCGTCGCTCGCGACGGACGAAGACCTGCCGGACAGGACGTGGGCCGAGGCGTGGACCCTGCTGCGGGAACACGGCAGGGGACACGTCGTCGTCAGGAACCACGCCACCGGCGATCCGCTGAACCTGGACAGGTACAGCGACGGTTACGAGGGACGGGCGTCGTTCGCCGACTGGCCCGTGTGCACCGCCGAACTGACAACCGACGACGGCCTGGCCGGCTACGACTGGGGCCGCAACCCCGATCACCGGCTGAGCCTTCAGGAGGACTACGGCGACGGCATCCACGAGAGCGACGACCTGTGGCTCGTGACGATCGCCGACCCGGACGACGGCGGCTGCTCCGAGGAGAACGTCAACGACACAACCGGCGTGCCCGGCCCCGAACCCACGGATGACGAAGCCGACGACGCGACCGACGACGACACGGCGGGCGACGACACGGCGGGCGACGGCCCCGCCGCCGCCCCGGGACCGCAGCGGGGCGTACACCCCGGGGCCTGGTGCGGAAACCCCGGAGCCCTCGGCTACACCGATGCCGGAACGCTCATGAAGTGCCAGTACGGCAAGGGCGCGGACTACCGCTGGCGCCGCGCCTGACGCACAGGGACCGGCACGGCTCGTGAGCCGCGTACGGCAGGGGGCCGCCCAGGTCCGGCGGATATGTCGGTGGCCCCGCAACGGCCCTTCCTGAACAATGCGCCCATGCGTATGCGAGCCGTGGGGCCGGACGAGCTGCCCCTTCTCCAGGACATCGAGCGGGCCGCGGGCCGATGCTTCCGCGACATCGGCATGCCGGAGATCGCCGACGACGAGCCGCTCCCGCTCGAAGAGCTCGCCCGCTACCAACAGGCCGCACTGGCCTGGGTCGCGGCCGACGAAGCCGACGCCCCGGTCGCCTACCTGATCGCCGACCGTGTCGACGGCAACCTCCACGTCGAACAGGTCTCGGTGCACCCGGACAGCGCGCGCCGCGGCGTCGGCCGGTCACTGCTGGACCATCTGGCGCACCGGGCCACGCGCGAGGGGGCGCCGGCCCTGACCCTCACCACGTTCACCGAGGTCCCCTGGAACGCCCCCTACTACGAGCGCTGCGGTTTCCAGCTCCTGGACGACGGCGGGCTCACTCCGGGGCTGCGGAAGATCCGCGAGCACGAAGCGGCACAGGGCCTGGACCGGTGGCCCCGGAGCTGCATGCGCCGGGCGCTGTGACGTAGCGGCGCGAGGGCGCTGTCGCCGGGGCCGGCCGGGCACGCGGCGGCAGGGCGGCCGTCGTCCCGGTCCGTCCCGCGAGGGCGAGCCGCCGCCGCTCCCTACTGCTCGTACACCACCGTCACGGGCGCGTGGTCGCTCCAGCGTTCGCCGTGAATGGCGGCGCGCTCGACCCAGGCCTTCACCGCGCGGGCGGCGAGGCCCGGGGGCGCCACCTGGTAGTCGATCCACCATCCTGTTGAAATGAAGATACAGTTTGCTTCGGGAGGGGGATTTGCATGACCTATACGAACAACGACCGCCCCGGGCTGCGGGCACTCATCGCGGTACGACTGAGCGTCAGGACCGACGAATCGACATCGCCGAAGCGTCAGCGGGAAGCCGGCGAGGAGGAGGCCAGACGCCTTGGAGCCGAGGTCGTCGGCTACGCGGAGGACCTGGACGTCTCCGCCACCCGGACCACTCCGTTCGAACGGCCGGAACTGGGCAACTGGCTGGCCAGGCCCGACGACTTCGACGTGATCATCTGGTGGCGGCTCGACCGTGCGGTCCGCTCCATGGGCGACATGGCCGAGCTGACGCGCTGGGCGAAGCGCCACGGCAAGCGCCTGGTCTTCGCGGAGGGCCCGGGAGGCAGTTCACTGGAACTGGACATGACCTCGATCATGTCCGAGCTGATCACCATGTTGCTGGCCTTCGCCGCGCAGATGGAGAGCCAGGCCATCAAGGAGCGCGTCACGAGCGCCAATGCGGCACTGCGGGCGATGGGGCGGTACTCCGGAGGACTCCCGCCGTACGGATACGCGCCCGTGCAGCGTCCAGTCGGCGAAGGATGGACGCTGGCCCAGGACCCGAAGCGCGTGGAAGCCATCGAAACGATGATCCGGATGCTGCTGGACGGCAACGCTCCGAACGCCATCGCATTCCATCTGAACAGCGAAGACATCTTGACGCCTCGCGATTGGAACGACGTTCGACAAGGGCGAAACCCGAAGGGGCGCAAGTGGGTCGGCCAGACCGTCAAACGCGTGCTGCTGTCCCCGTCACTCCTCGGCCACCAGACGTACGCGGGCTCCGTCGTCCGGGACGGCAACAGCCTGCCGGTGAGCATCACCTCGGACCCGATCCTGACGCGAGACCGGTTCGAGGAGGTCAAGGCCGCCCTGGGCGAACGACCCAAGGGGGCTGCGGGGACCCGAAAGGACACCGGCGCGCTCCTGCTCGGCGTTCTGCACTGCGCCTCTTGCAAGGGCCGCATGTACAGGGTTCCCGCACACGGCTACTCGGTCTACGTCTGCCGGGCCCGTACCAAAGGGCTTCCCTGTGAGGCTCCCGCAGCCATCAAGACCGACTGGGTGGAGGAGTATGCGGAACGGGAGTTCCTGAAGGAGTGGGGAGGCTTCCCCGTACTGGAACGGGTGACGTACCCCGGTTACGACCCCCGCCCCGAACTTGAGGAGATCACCACCGAACTCCGCGAGCTGTACGCCGTTCGCGAATCACGGCGATCACGTGTCGGCCTCGCCATCTGGCAGGAGCAGGTGGACGCACTGGAGGGCCGCGCCGAGGTCCTGGAAGCGACTCCCGTGCAGAAGGAACGCACGGAGCTGGTCCCCACAGGGAAGACCTACGCCGATTACTGGAGGATCGGCGACGCCCGGGAACGGCGGTTCGTGTTGCTCGACACCGGAACCCGCCTGGAGTGTGCGAAGGGTCAGCGAGGGGGACGCCCGGCGGACATGAAGCGCCGTGCAATGGAACGCCTGTCGATCGACTCGCAGGGCACGAGGGTCCAGCGGCAGGGAGATACGGCCGCCTGAGCCTGCCTGAGCGCCGTTCACGGCCCGTTGCCGGGAAACACCTGGCGGCGGGTCGCGATCGCTCCCGAACGATGGTTATCGAGACGATCCCGCCACCCCCTCCCGAACTTCGGAAGCGTGTAGCAAAACCCGTCTCACAACCTACCCAAATCCCTTGATGTTCTGAGACGAGTTATGAGGCAGTCTCGCCATGGACACATCCGCGGGACACCTCATCGGCTACGCCCGAGTCTCCACCGACGACCAGGAAGCGCAGTTGCAGCATGACGCGCTGACTGACGCGGAGTGCGCCCGGATCTTCACGGACAAGGCGAGCGGGAAGAACACGGACCGCCCCGAACTCGCCGCCGTGCTCGACTACGTCCGCCCCGGAGACACCCTCTGCGTGTGGAAGCTGGACCGGTTCGCCCGCTCGCTGATCGACTTGGTGAACACGGTGGATGCGCTTGCCGCGCGGGGAGTCGGCTTCCGGGTGCTGACGGGAGCGCTGGCAAGCATCCACCCGTACGCCCCTGTGCACGGGCGGCTCATGCTGCAAGTGGTCGGCGCAATGGCGGAGTTCGAGCGCAGCCTGATCAAGGACCAGACCCGCGCCGGCCTGGACGCCGCCCGTGCACAGGGGCGTACGGGTGGACGACCGGTCGTCATGGACGCCGACAAACTCGCTGCGGCCAAGGCGCGCCGCGCCAAGGGGGAGAGCGCTACAGCCGTCGCCAAGGCTCTCGAAGTGTCCCGCGCCACGCTCTACCGAGCATTGCAGAAGAGCAAGTAGCCGGTGGGGCTATGACTGGTCCCGCCCAGCGGCGTACGGCGCGCGTGACGCCCACCAGGCGACCCCGTCCGGCGACGGCGAGCAACACAGCCGGGCGGGGCTTTCCGCTGCCGCTCCCTACAAGTCGAAGACGGCAGTCACGGGCGCGTGATCACTCCACCGTTCCGCATGGCTCGCAGCCCTCTCCACGTACGCCTTCACCGCACGCTCCGCCAGGCGTGGCGAACTGACGATGAGGTCGATCCGCCAGCCGGTGTCGTTGTCGAAGGCGCGGCCGCGGTAGGACCACCAGGAGTACGGGCCCTCGACGTCCGGGTGCAGGGTGCGTACGACGTCGACGTACGCGGCCTCGGTGAAGACGCGGGTCAGCCACTCCCGTTCCTCGGGGAGGAAGCCGGAGCTCTTGCGGTTGGCCCGCCAGTTCTTGAGGTCCGCCTCCTGGTGGGCGATGTTCCAGTCGCCGCAGACGACGACCTCGCGGCCGTCGGCGGCGGCGCGGGCCTTCAGGCCGACGAGGTAGAGCAGGAAGGCCGCCATGAAGCGCTCCTTCTCGTCCTGGCGCTCGGTGCCGACCTCGCCGGAGGGCAGGTAGAGGCTGGCGACCGTGACGCCGGGCAGGTCGATCTCGACGTACCGGCCGCTCGTGTCGAACTCCTCGCAGCCGGCGTGGCCGTACCCGCCGAAGCCGATCTGTACGCGCTCCGGGGCCCGCCGGGAGTAGACGGAGACACCGGCCCGGCCCTTGGCGGCGGCCGGGGCGTGCACGGTGTGCCAGCCCTCGGGCTCACGGACCTCTTCGGGCAGCTGCTGCGCCTCGGCGCGCACCTCCTGGAGGCAGATCACGTCGGCGTCGGTCTGCGCCAGCCACTCGACGAAGCCCTTCTTCGCCGCGGCGCGGAGACCGTTTACATTCACAGAGGTCACGGTGAGCATTCCGGCACGATATCGACGATCAGTGTCGCATACATGTACGATGCTACGCATGAATATCCACGTCCGGGCTTTCGACCACCCCGATGCCGTCAAACTCAACGATCGCGTGCAGCTCGAATACGCCGAGCGCTACGGCGACGAGGGCGACATCACACCACTGGACGCGACGATGTTCGACCCGCCTCACGGCCTGTACCTGATCGCGTACGACGCGTCGGACCTGCCGGTCGCCACGGGCGGCTGGCGCGCGCGGGAGCGCAACGAGGAAGGCTACTCGGACGGCGACGCCGAGCTGAAGCGGATGTACGTGATACCCGAGGGGCGCGGCCGGGGCCTGGCCCGCCGCATCCTGGCCGCGCTGGAGGCCGACGCGCGGGCGGCGGGGCGCACGCGCATGGTGCTGGAGACCGGCGACCAGCAGCCGGAGGCCATCGCCCTCTACCTCTCCAGCGGGTACGCGCCGTGCGAGAAGTTCGGCCACTACCGCACGTACGACAGCAGCCGTTGCTACGCCAAGCCGCTCCAGGAGGGCGGGACGATGGCCTGAGCACACAACTCCCGCCGCCTCAGCCCGCCTTCGGGAAGGCCGACTTCAGGGCCGCGCCCCGGGTGAGGAACGCGACGCGGATCACCGGCAGCACGCAGAGCGTCTGCACCACCGCGTACCAGGGCGGGCACACCCCCGGGATCAGGTCCACGCCGATGATCGCGACCGGCATGATCACCGCGAGGGCGCTCACACGCTCGAAGGCGCGGCGGGAGCCCCGGGCGGCGGCGGCGAGGACCCGCAGGACCACGTACGCGATCACGGGCAGCAGGGCCGCGCGGACCCACATGAAGGTGTTCACCGTGTGACCGGTGGCGGCCACCGCGGCGACCGCGACGAGAGCGGCGGCGCCGAGTACGCCGTAGAGCCCGATGCTGTTGCGCGCCGCGTCGAGCGCCTGCCGGGCGGCGGGATTCTCTGCGGGCTGGGTGTTCGTCCGGAAGTCCATGCCGACGACGCTACGAACCGCTGGTCCGGCCCGGTATGCGTCTGGACGCACAAGGGGGTGGGGCTGGACCCACTCCTTCGCCGAGCGGGGTCTCGACGCGTTCCGCGCGGTACAGAGTGGAGGCACCGGACAGAACGCGGAGGGCGAGAGATGAGAGTGCTGGTTTCGTGGCCGGCCCGGGTCGGCGTCGGCTTCGTACGGGCGTGTGCCGTCGCCGCCGTCACGCTGCTGGTCCCGGGCGTATGGGCGGGCGCGGTGGCGCTGGGGGTGTGGTGGGGGCCGGGGAACCCGTGGTCGTGGGTGGCTCCCGTGCTGCTGGTGGCCGTGGGTTCGCTCCTGACGGCGCGGCCCGTCTGCCGGGCCGTCCGCTTCCTGGCCGCCCGCTGGACGGGCACCGTGATCGCGTCCGGCTACCGCGAGGCGCCGCCGGTCACGAGGATGGCCACCGGTTACTGGTGGAACGGCTTCGACTACCACCGCACCCGCCGCGACGCCCTCCTCGACCAGCGGTGGCGGCTGCGCTGGAAGGACCCGGCCAACTGGCGCGACCTGCGGTTCACCGCGATCGTCCCGTTCACGGCGGGGCTCGTCGCGTGCGTCCCGCCGGCCGGGGTGGTCCTGGCCGCCGCCGGGCTCGGCACCGGGACCGCCGGCCGGGTCGCCGGTCTCGTCGTGGCCGTCGCCTCCGCCCCGTACGCCTGGCGGCCCCTCACCCCGGTCGCGGTCCGCTTCCTGCGGCCGTCGGCCAGGATGGCGCTGGCGGACCGGGTGGACCAGCTCACCGGCCGGCGGGCGGACGCGACGGTCGCGCAGGCCGCCGAGATCCGCCGCATCGAGCGCGACCTGCACGACGGGGCGCAGGCCCGGCTCGTCGCGCTCGGGCTCTCGCTGGCCACGGTGGAGAAGCTGATGGAGACCGACCCCGACCGGGCCAGGGCGCTGATGCGCGAGGCGCGGGCCGGTGCCACCGCCTCGCTGGCCGAGCTGCGCGACCTGGTCCGCGGCATCAACCCGCCCGTGCTCAACGACCGGGGTCTGGTCGACGCCGTGCGGGCCCTGGCCCTGGACAGCCCGCTCGAAACGGAGGTGAGCGCCGACGTGTCCGAACGGCCGCCCGCGCCCGTCGAGTCGGCGGTGTACTTCGGTGTCGCCGAACTGCTCACCAACGCGGTCAAGCACGCCCGCGCGACCCGGCTGCGGATCTCCCTCGTCCGGGACGCCACCGGTCTCGTGGTCGAGGCCGAGGACGACGGGCGCGGCGGGGCCGTGGTCCGTGACGGCGGCGGGCTGGCGGGGCTGCGGGGGCGGCTGGCGGTCTTCGACGGCACCCTGGACCTCACGAGCCCGCCCGGCGGCCCGACCCGCGCGAGGATCATGGTGCCATGCGAATCGTTGTAGCCGAGGACCTGTATCTCCTGCGCGACGGCATGGTCCGCCTCATCGAGGCGTACGGCCACGAGGTGGTGGGTACGGCCACGACCGGGCCCGAAACACTGGCCGCGCTGCGTGAGTTCCGCCCCGACGTGGCGGTGGTGGACGTCCGCATGCCGCCGACGCAGACCGACGAGGGCCTGCGCGCGGCACTGGCCGCCCGCGCCGGCGTCCCCGGGCTGCCCGTGCTGATCCTGTCCCAGTACGTGGAGCAGTTGTACGCCCGCGAGTTGCTGGCCGACGGCTCGGGCGGGGTGGGCTACTTCCTGAAGGAGAGCGTGTTCGACGCGGACCAGTTCATCGACGCGCTGGAGCGGGTCGCGGCCGGGGGTACGGCCATGGACCCGGCGGTCATCGCGAAGCTGCTGTCCAGCGGCTCGTCCCACCGCCGGCTGGGCGGACTCACGGAGCGCGAGCACTCGGTGCTGGCGCTGATGGCGCAGGGCCTGTCCAACCAGGCCATCGCGGGGCGCCTGTTCCTCAGCGACAGTGCGATCAGCAAGTACACGACCTCCCTGTTCGGCAAGCTGGGCATCACGGACGACGGCACGAACAACCGCCGGGTGCTGGCGGTGCTGGCGTATCTGAACAACCCGTGACCGCCGGCCTCGGAGCCCCGACGGGTTCCTCGGTGGCATGCGCACGCCGCCCACCCGCGAGGCCGAAGAGGTCCGTGCGGTCGTCGGCGTCAGCTTCACGGTCGAGGCGGGCGAACTGGTCGGGTGCCTCGGCCCGAACGGCGCGGGCCGGAGCACCTCCTTTCCCCCCCGGAGGACATGCCGTGGCTCCCGGACGAGGCCCTGGACTTCTCCCGCTCGCTGCGGAAGCTCGCGAGCAGCCCGGTGGGTGGGTGGGCGGCACCGTCCACCGGGGGCGGCACCGTCCACCGGGAGCGGCACCGGGGGAAGGACCACGCGCAGGACGGGGTACCCGCCCCGGGGCGTCAGGCCGACGAGGCCACCGGCTGCCCGGCCGGGGCACCACGCATGGCGTCCTCGCACCAGGCGGTGAAGGCGGGGTCGCACACGCGGTCACGGAACCGGCCGATTCCGACCCAGCGCAGCACGGCACCGGCCCGGTCCAGAGGGAAGTAGGTCTCGCCGGGCCCGGTGGTGCCGGCTTCCAGCCTGCCGGGCGGTTCGGGTGTCCATCCCAGAGCGGTGACCGTGTCCATGGAACGAAGGTTTCCGAGGACGCCCGGCATCGTGCGGGTCCGCCTGCTCAGGTCGAGGTGCTCCACCTGCACCGGCCCCGTGTCGTCGGTCGCGCACAGGGAGGTGGTCAGGTCCCCGCCCGTCTGGCCTGCGCGCCCCAGGACGATCTTCTCCTGCATCAGGATCCTGCCGGTACCGTGCAGCCGGATCCGGGTGTCCCGGTGGGTGGCGATCCCGTCCGAGACCACGAACGGCTTGCCCGCCCAGGTCAGCACCGCTCCGTCGCCCACCGTCGCGTCGACCGTCCAGGAAGACGGTGCGTCACCTTCGTACGCGACCGTGCCGGTCGACTCCACGATGTCCAGCCACGCCCCGGGGGCGACGTCCACTTCGACGCGGACGTCGTCGCCCGACAGCAGCAGCGCCTGGGTGGCGAGCAGGCCCACTCTGGCACCACGGGCGTCCTGATCCATGATCCGCGCCGTCAGGTGCCCGGTCGTACGGTGGACGCGGCTGCGGCTCCCCGCGGGGGTGACGCTCAGGCGGGTCGGGCCGGTCACGCGCGCTGCCCCGCATGCGCCGGAGCGTGGTCGTGGGTGTGCGTGGTGCCGTCGGTCCGGGTGTGCGCGTGGGTTTCCCCGCCGTCCTGACCCGCGTGGAAGTGCGGTGCCATGGGACCGGGGTCGACCGGGGTGTGCTCGCCGGTGCGGTAGTGGGCGAGGGTGTCGCGGACCCAGCCGGTCAGCAGTCGGACGGACGCCTCGTCGTGCCGGGAGAGCGCGACCACGGGGGAACCCTGCCGGGCGTCACGTCCCTCGCGTGTCATGCGCTCGACGTCCACGCCCACATGCTCGCCCAGGTCGGTCTTGTTGATCACGAGCAGGTCGGCGCGAGCGATGCCGGGGCCCCCTTTCCGTACGACGTCACCGCCGCCGGCGACGTCCAGGACGAACAGTTGGGCGTCCACCAGTGCGGGGGAGAAGGTCGCGGTGAGGTTGTCGCCGCCGGACTCGATGATGACCAGGTCCAGTGGTCCGAAGTCGGCCTCCAGGTCCTCGGCCGCCAGCAGATTGGCCGTCACGTCGTCGCGGATCGCCGTGTGGGGGCAGGCGCCCGTTTCCACCGGGCGGATGCGTTCGGGGTCCAGCACTCCGGCGCTCCTGAGGAAGCGCGCGTCCTCGTCGGTGTAGATGTCGTTCGTGATGACGCCCAGGCTCAGTTCCCCGGAGAGGGCCCGGCACAGCGTCGCGATGAGCGAGCTCTTGCCCGTGCCGACGGGCCCGGCGACGCCCAGGCGCATGGCACGGGTGGGGGCGGTGGCGTTCTCAGGCACTGAAGAGCCTCTCTGTGGCGGTGTCGTGGGTCTCGGCCCAGCGCTCGATGAGGGGAGCGCCGTGGGCGGGGATGTGTTCCGGGAGGCGGAGAAGGGAGACCTGGTCGGCCATCTCGTCGATGTCGGGGAGGAGTTCGTTCACCCACGCCGCGATGAGCAGGGGGTCCTGCGGTTCGAGCTTGAGCAGGGCCGCTGTGACGGTCTGGGCGTCGTCGTACCCGACGAGACGGGCCACGTCGGCCGGGTCCATCGCGGCGCGGTGCGCGAGCAGACCGAGGACGACCGGGCGGGGCCAGGTGCGTGCGCGGGCGTCGACGGGGCCGGGCCAGAGCGTCTGCAGGACCCGCAGATATCCGCGCCCCAGACGCCGCCCGTTCGCCCTCAGCGCCCGGCTGGGGGTCCGGGCGGCCCAGGCGGCCTCGACCTCGGCCAGGTCACCGCCGTCCTCCGCGACCGCACGCGCGACGACGGCGGTGCCCGCCTCCACGCGGGTGACGGTACGAAGACGGGAGCGCAGGTACGCGGGCACCTCGGCGGGCGTCGTACCGGCCCGCAGCGCCGGTTCCAGACCGGCGGACTGCGTATGTCCTCCGGACGGGAGCCTGGCGTCGCCCAGCAGGGCGAGCAGGAGCGGAGAAGTGCTCATGGGCACCTCAGAACAGCATGTATCGCTGGGTGAGGGGCAGGCTCCTCGGCGGTTTCGGCTGGTCGAGGTACCAGTAGTCGCTCAGGCTCCTGTGCCGGGTGAGGCTGTGTCCCGCCGCGGGGTCGACCCGTGGGATCTGCACCGCGATCTTGAACGTGCCCGGGTCGATGTCGATGCCGTACCGCCCGTCGTTGAAGATCATGTCCGCCTTGCCGATGTCCTTGACGGGCTTGGCGCCCCTCAGTTCACGCCGCAGGCCGAGGGTGGTCGTCAGGGAGTCCTTGAACACGCCCCTGCCCTTCACTCCGTCGTAGGGGTCGGAGTCCGACGCGGGGTTGAGCACCGCGTCCGAGACGAACGAGTAGGACAGGTGGGGGGCGATGGCCGCGGCCATCGCCGGGCGCAGGAGCGTCGGCTGCGGGGTCGAGACCGAGCCGTTGGGATCACCGAGGTTGCCGACCACCATGGCGCCGCCCTTGATGACCACTTCCGGCCGCACGGCGAAGAACCGCGGGTCCCACAGCACGAGGTCCGCCAGCTTGCCCGTCTTCACCGAGCCGGCGTACGCGTCGATGCCGTGGGCGATGGCGGGATTGATCGTGTACTTGGCCACGTACCGCAGCGCGCGGGCGTTGTCGCCCCGTCCCCGGTCGGCCCCGTAGAAGAAGTTCGCGTCCTTGAAGGTCAGGTGGCTCCACTCCTTCATGACGTGGGCGACCTGCCAGGTACGGGTCACGACCTCCCCGATGCGGCCCATGGCCTGGGCGTCGGAGGAGGTGATGGACATGGCGCCCATGTCGTGCAGCACATCCTCGGCGAACATGGTCGTGGAGCGGATGCGGGAGTCGGCGAACGCCTGGTCGTTCTCGTTGCTCAGATCGAGGTGGTGGGCCGAGGCCAGCATGTCGATGTGCTCGGCCAGCGTGTTCACGGTGTACGGCAGCGTCGGGTTCGTCGACGCGGGCAGGACGTTCGGCTCGGCGGCCACCTTCAGGATGTCCGGGGCGTGCCCGCCGCCGGCGCCCTCCGCGTGGAAGACGTGGACTCCGCGCCCGTCGATGGCGTCGAGGGTGGTTTCGACGAAGCCGGACTCGTTCAGGGAGTCGGCGTGCAGGGTGACCTGAAGACCCCACTCCTCCCCGGCCCTCAGGGCCGCGTCCAGCGCTGCCGGGGTGGCGCCCCAGTCCTCGTGGACCTTGTACCCGCCGGCCCCCGCGAGCGCCTGCTCGTCCAGGCCGTCCTTGCTGACGGTGTTGCCCTTGCCCAGCAGCATCACGTTGACCGGCAGGTCGTCGAAGCTGCGGTGCAGGTTCACCAGGTGCTGGGGTCCGGGCGTCACCGTGGTTGCCTTGGAGCCCTCCGAGGGGCCCACACCGCCGCCGATCAGCGTGGTGGTCCCGGTGGACAGGGCCTCCAGCACCGCCGAGGGGGAGATGTAGTGGACATGCGTGTCGACGGCTCCGGCGGTGAGGATCTTGCCCTCGCCGGAGATCACGTCCGTGGAGGAACCGATCTCCAGCCCCGGAGTGACCCCGTCCATGACATCGCTGTTGCCGGCCTTTCCGACCGCGACGACCTTGCCGCCCCTGATCCCGACGTCGGCACGCACGATGGAATGGGCGTTCCCCCGCTCCAGCGCGGGTTCGACATCCAGAATGATCACATTGGTGATCACGGTGTCGGGGGCGCCCTCCGCACTCGTGGTCGTCCCCTGCAGCATCGACTCGCGGATGGTCTTCCCGCCGCCGAAGATCGCCTCGTCACCACCGAACGTCAGGTCCTCGGTGACCTCGATCCAGAGGCTGGTGTCGCCCAGGCGGACCTGGTCGCCCACGGTCGGGCCGTAGGATTTCGCGTACTGCGCGCGGGTGATGTTCGCCATTGCATTCCTCCAGCTGGATGTACGAGGCCCGGTCAGTCGAGGGCGACGTCGTCGGGCCCTTTGCCCTTCCGCAGGCCCGGAACACGGCGCCGTCCACCGATCGGCACAACCTCGATCGCATCGCTGGGCGCGTTCTCGGGGCTGAACCGCATCGAGTCCCCCGGAGCGATGTCGAGCCGGCACCCCCAAGGCGCCTTCCCCGGCGTCTTCGACCGGTCGTACGCCAGCGCGCGGGCCGCGGCGATCTGCTCGGCCCGCACGCGCCGGGGATCGGTCAGAACGGTCTCCGCCTCCGTCGCGCTCTCCGGATCGGTGAAGAACAACAGGTCCTCGTTGACATCGGCCAGGTGGAAGTGCGAACCGACCTGGATGTCGCGGTCACCGACATTGACCACGTAGACAGTGCCCTTGCCGCTCCGGGAGTTGAGCACATGCTCCGCGGCCGGGTCCTTGACCCACACTCCTCCGACCTCGTACCGGGAAAGGGCGCAGACCTCGCTCGGGTCCAGGTCGGAGGGCGGCCGGACTCCGGGCTCCTGGCCACAACCATGTGTCCGGCCCGCGCACGGACACACGACCGGCACCGGCGTCGACGGATTCGCAGCCAGCGGCTGGAAGTAGGGCATGGGTTCGTCCTCAGCGGATAGGGGCGGGCGTCGTCGCGGCCTTCGGGGCACGGATCGGGTCATAGAGGGTGACGAGCTTGCGGCCATCGGGGAAGGTCGCCTCGATCTGGAGGATGTCGAGCATCTCGGCCACGCCGTCCATGACATCCGCGGTCGTCAGAACGCTCTCGCCCTCCCCCTGGGTGTCCCCCTTCCGCTCGTCCAGGGGAACGCCGGCGTCGCTCGTCATCTGGTCGACGGTGTAAGTGCCCGCCCGTGCCTCCTCGATGACCCAGCAACTGATGTAGGCCACGGCCTCGGGGTAGTTCAGCTTGATGCCGCGCTCCTTGCGATAGCTGGCCAGCATCCCGGCCATGCTGAGCAGCAGCTTCTCCTGCTCCGAAGGAATCAGATGCATCCGTGCTCCTCTGTGATGGTGAGAGCGCCCCCGGCTCTCCGGCAGGGGACGACGACCCCGTCCGCCTCCGCCGCGTCCCGGGCCACCAGGACGCATCCACCGATGCCTGGGGCCTCTCCCGGATCCGGGGACGAACATGTGTCGGCAGCGCGATGCGGCTCCACCGGGTTCATCGGCATCATCAGCCGAACCACCAGCGCCGCCGCCGATCATCATGCGGCGGACGGGGCTGCCGCGGCATAACCGCACCATCACCCTCAAACGGGTGCCGACACGAGCACGTGACCGAAACCTCGGCAGCAGCGCTTGTGGCCAAAGGTGGTCCGGAGCACGGAGACGGATGGGCTGCGAAGCGCTGTGCCGGACCGGATCACGGTGGGCGGAACCCCACGGACTCGGGTTCCCTTGCGCCAGATCATTGAGCAAGGGCCTTTGTACGCACGGAAGATGCGTAAGAATGGCGGTCCGCGGACACGACTCGCGGGACGGTATTGGGGGCGGAACGTGCGAGGCGCATTCACAACGGACCGGGTGAGCCGATGCTGTCTGGCCGTCGCCCGCGGGGAACCGGCCGTCGTGTGCGGTGCCGGGCGCCCCTCGGACTCATCGGGGTTCCGTGCCTGAGTCGGTGGCGGCACCATCGGCGGCGGAGCCCGCCCCCGGACCGGTGGGGGGCCCGGCGTGGAGCAGTCCGGGCCTGGATGTCGCCGCGGGCCGGTATCCGCTTTCGGTGGAGCGGCACGTCATGCGCATGGTTGATCACTTGGTACCCGGCGTCACCGCGGTGACACCCCATGCGCGGTACTACGCCCTTCACGGCTTGGTCGCCGCACACGCCGACGCAGCGGGGCTGTCTGCCTCAGCAGCTCAGGAGCTGCTCCGCCGATCCGAAGTCGCCCTCGCCGCTGTGTCCTTCGCCCACCATCCCGAGGGCCTGGAATGGATGCCGCGCGCTCACGGGGCCGATGCCCTCTCCCAGAGGCTCCGGTCCGGGGTGATTCCGATGGCTGAGTCTGCGGCTGCGGGCAAGGAAGGGTACGTGGGCAACCCCTGGGGCTTCTGGGGGCCGTACGCAGGGTCCGAAACCGCCTTGGGCATCCTCAGCCCCGGAAGGATGCCCCAGCCCGGACCCCGGCTCGACGCGTCGGCGGTACGCTCCGGCCTGGGCGAATTACTCGAACTGGCCACCGATAACGTGCTGCACGTCGGCGATCTGGCCCCGCTGGGCGCGAAGTTGTGCGTATGTGCCGGTGGTGAGCACGCTGACGGGCTTTGGCTGGCCGACCTCATGTGCGGGCCGGACGCGTCTGATGTCGGTCCGCGGTCGAGGGCTCGACGGGAGACGATCCAGTTGATGGTACGGATCGTCTCCCAGCACCCGGTCGTGCGCTTCACCCGGGACGTCGGCCGTGTGCTGGCATTCGGCGACTTCTTGTCCACGGACCGCGTGACCAGGGGTGTCGACGCGGCGCCCGTGTGGCGGGGGGTGACCCTGCGGAACTACTCCGTCGGTGCCTGGCGCCGTCTGTGGTCCTGGCTCGTGGAGCACGTCGAAGGGATGATCACGACCGAGAAACTGGCCGACCGCTTTGCCGAGAAACTACCGCTGCAGACCGTGGACGAGTTCCTGGCGTCCCTTCCCGCGACGCAAAGCACGACCGGAGCGCCGCTGCCGGCCGAGCTCTCCCTTCGGGGAGCGGACACACCCCTGCCCCTCAACGAACTGCGCGTCCTGGCCGTCGGAGCACGCCGCGTGGATGAGCTGTCGGGGCGGGTCAGGGACGCGTTCCTCGGGCAGCGCGGTATCGAGCTCGGACCGGAATGGGTCAGGTGGAGACTGGAGGAAGCCCGCTCCGCGCCCCTGCGCGACACGGCACGCCGACTGGTCCACGACATGGTGGCGCGGTCCCAGCGCATCGCGCTGGCCAAGGCCCGGCGCCGTCCCGACGGTTCGCTCTGGCTGCCCACACGTCTGCACGAACGGAACGGCCTGCTGTACAGGACCAGTAAGGAGGGCCGCGGCGACGTGGGCCTGCGCCTGGACCAACTGGGCACCGTCCTGGCGACCTGTGGCGTGCTGCACCGCTGCGAACAGCGTTGGTCGGTGACCGCCAGGGGGGAGAAACTCGTTGCCTGACACCGGACCGGCCCCGAGTACCGACCCGAGTACCGAGCAGTCGTCCACGATTGCATCGCCGCTCACACTCGTTCTCGACGAGAGCCGAAACGGCGGTCAGAGGCTCGAAGAAGCCCTGTTCTTGAGCTTTACCGCGGACTTCGGATTCTTCGAGGAGGTCGCACTCGGCGTCACCCAGTCGACGGGGGCTCGTGTCACCGTGGTCGGGGACGTCGGCATGGCGAGGTCCGATCCCAGAGCCGTCCGTCGAGCAGGGCGCAGCTACCTGGCAGGGCTCGCATACGCAGGTGGCCCCGCGTTCCACCCGAAGGTGGTGGTCCTGGCCGGACGGGAGCACGCCACCATCGCGCTCGGCTCGGGCAACACCACTCTGGGCGGCTGGCAGAGCAACGCCGAGCTGTGGACGGTGCTGCGCGTACTTGACGACCGGAGTCCGGCCGCGGTCCTGGAACTGGCGGCGTGGTTACGTGACCTGCCCGAAGAGGTGAGGTTCTCGGCCCACGTCCCCCAGGCCCTGCGAAGGGTCGCGGCCCTGCTGGAACGACTCCACCGTGACAGGACTCCAGTGGACCCGGGGACACGTGTAGTCAGCAGCCTCCACTCGCCCATCCTCAGCCAACTGCCCAGCGGCCCGGTCGACGAGTTGGCCGTCTTCGCACCGTTCCACGACCGGCGGGGCCGGGCCCTGGGGCACCTGCTCGATCGCCTCCGTCCGAACCGGTTCACCCTCGCCTACCAGCCCGGCCTCACCGATCTCGACGGACAAGCGGTCGCCGGGCTGGTCCAGCGGTACGGCGGCCGGATCATCAGTGACGAAGGACAGCGGTACCGCCACGGCAAACTGGTCGAGTGGGTGGCGGAAGGGCGGCGCTGGACCCTGACCGGCAGCCCGAACCTCTCCGCTGCCGCCCTGCTGCTCCAGCAGGGACAGGGCGGCAACTGCGAGCTCGGAATCATCACCCCCAGCTCCGCCTCGCTGCTCCCCGACGGTACGGAACAACCGGTCGCGCGGTTGCGCGCGGCGCCGTCCCTGCCCCGCCCGCAGACCCGTAGCGGACCGATCCTGCTCGGTGCCGTCCGCGTGGCCGACGGACTTGAGATCACTCTCGCCCGGCCGCTGCCCGTCATCAGCTACGTGGAGCTGTCGGCGGCCGAGGCGCCGCCGGAGCAGTGGGAGCGCGTCTCGGACCTCGCCCCGGGGCAGGCCACGACCACCGTGCCGGTCCTGGCGGACGGGGGCAGCCGTGTCCGTCTGGTGACCGTTGACGATTCGGGCGTCCCCGACTTCGGCAACATCGTCTTCGTAGTCGATGTGGAACGCGTCCTGCGCCGGTCGGCCCCGGCCCCGTCTCAGGTCCCCAGTACCCAGCCGCTGGACCTGTTCACGGACATTCGGCTCGCGGAGCGTTTCCTGAGCGATCTGGAATCCTTGCGGACGCTACTGCGGTCGGCACCGACGACGGCCCCTGCGGTCACGAGTACTCCGAGTACAACAGCACCGACGCGGACACCGGACGACGAGGAGGGCTGGGAGCGCTACCTGGACGAGTGCGCCGGGCGTATCGGAACCCCGCTCGTGCGTTTCGCGCTCGGCCTCCCGCTGCCCGCCGGTGTGGCAGAGCCGTTTCAGGACCTGTTGATGGTGACCTGGGACGAGCGGTTCACCGACGACGTCGAGGCCGGCCTCGACGAGGACGATGCCGAGTCGGTGGCGGCGGAGCAGGGTACCGAGCCACTCGACAGACCTCATGGCCCGCTGCCGATTCCCGACCTCCGGCAAGCCGGAAGAGCCATCTGCCGCAAGTACCAGCACTGGGTCGAAGACCTCGTCACCCCGAATCCGCAGAAATCACCGCTTGAGCGGATGCTCGCGGTGCGCCTGACCCTCTGGACCGTGGCTGCGGGCGCGTGGCCGCCGGCCGATACCCGCTGGCTGCCCTTGCTGGCCGGTGCGGTGCGCGCCATGGACGGACGGGACGCCCCCACCCGGATCGAGCCGGAGGTCGGCAGTCTCGGCGCCGTTGCCCTAGCCGTGCTCCGGAGTTGCGCTCCCCGTTACGAGGTGACATCGGAGACCCTCATCTTCAACGAGACGTCCGCGGCGGTAGCCCACCTCCTTCCCGCAGCGGACGACGCCCACGTCGCCGAGTACGCGTCCCTGCTGGGCGACGCCTTCGGTCCCACGGTCGCGCCGGAGAACGTGCTCTCCCTGGCGAGCGACATCGTTCAGGACGATCCCCTCGACGACGCGGTCTCGGCCCTCGCCGAAAGGGGCCGCGACGTGCACCGCCACGGGCGGCTCATGCTGCACGCCGTCGGACGTTTCAGTAACCCCGCCCTCGTGGCCCTGGAAGCGATCGGCGCCGCCGAGGAGGAATCCCTGGTGGGGGCTTGGGCCACTGGTGGTCCCGATGGCGAGCGCTGGGCCCTGGCCGTCTGGCGCCGACCCGATCTCGTCATCGTCGACGCGGCGAAGGCCGTCCCCCTGTGGCGCCACTACCGGCTGGCCGGCCTGGTGGGGCCCAGAGCCCTCGCCGCGCAACGGAGCTTCGAGTCCGCCGTGTCCGTACCGCACGGCCCCCGCAACCAGCCCTTCGACCTCGCGCGCCAAGTCCTCGCGGAGCTGGGACTGTCCGAGGGCCGGCCGCCTCGTTGCGGGCCGCAGCACGGTCGAGCGGCGGGCGGCCGGGCCTTCGTGTAATCCAGGCCCTTGTCTTCCACCTGTATCCGGACAGCCGTCGTGTTCGGCGGCCGACGCTGACACCTACTCCTCCTTCATTTCTTTCGTGGCCCACTCGTTGGCGAAGTGTTCCATCTGCCTGAGGACCAAGTTGATGGCCTCCGGCGCCTGGTCCGGCGGGTAGTCGCGGCGGGCCAGGAGACGCTTGATGGCGCTGCGCAGGCGGGCACGGACGGGTTCGCGGGCGATCCAGTCCGGTTTCAGCTTGCTTCGGACCTCCGCGACCAGCTCACGGGCAACCCCGGCCAGTACGTCGTCGCCCATGACCGACCGCGCCGTGCCGTGGTCGGCCAGAGCGTCGTAGAAGGCGAGCTCGCGCCAGTCCAGCGGCGGCTCGAACTTCTCGCCGCGGCCGGCGTCGTCCATGACCTGCTTCGCCATGTCGACCAGCTGGGCGATGATCTCGGCGCTCGTGTACTGCTGCCGCGTGTAGCGGGTCATCAGGTCCTGGAGCCGCTCGGAGAACGTGGTCCGCCGGACGATGTTGTGCCGTGTGACCTCGCGCATCTTCCGTTCGACGAGCCGCCTCAGGGCCTCCGCCGCCAGGTGCGGTGTCTCACCGCTCTGCATCCGCTCCACGAGCGCGTCGTTCAGATGAGTCAGCTCGGCGGTCTCCAGACCTGCCTCCGCGAACAGATCGGTCACCCCGCTGGTCTCGACCACCGAGGACGTCAGCTGCGCGAGGTACAGCTCGACGTCCCGGGCGACGGGCAGGCCGCGGGCCTCGCGGTCCATCGCGTCGTACTTCGCCATGTACGCCCGTACCTCTACGAAGTACTGGATGTCGCGCCGCCAGGACGGGTGGTCGGGGAAGCGCTCGCCGATGTTCCTGGCTCCGGCGCACAGGGCGTGGAAGCGTTCCAGGCGATGGGCGTGCTCGCGGAAGCGACGGCCGAGTGTCTGACGGGGGTCGTCCAGCCGGTCGGGGTCGTTGCCCGCCGTTCGCGGGTCCCGCAGGAAGTTCGCGGCCTTGATCGCGGCGTCGATGAACGCGGTCCGCGACGGCATCTCCAGCCGTGTGCGCCAGTCGAAGCCGCGCAGGATGCCGGTGAGGATGTCGTACTCGTTGCGCAGCTCGTCCAACGCCCTGCCGAGGTCCTGACCGAGGGTGCGGTCCTCCTGGTCGGCCTCGGTGTACTCGGCGATGGCGCGCTGAAGGTTCTCGGTCAGCGGCGCGTACCCGACGAGGAGGCCCTCCTCCTTGGCCCTGAAACGACGGTTGACTCGGGCCAGCGCCTGCATCAGGCTGGCCCCCTTCAGCGGCCGGTCCAGGTACATCGTGTGCACCGGAGGGGCATCGAATCCGGTCAGCAGCATGTTGTTGACGATGAGTAGTTCGAGTTCGTCGTCGGGGTCCTTGGCCCGGTTGATGACCGCCTTGCGCCGGCTGTCGCTGAGGGCATGAGCCAGGAGATGGGCCGGGTCCTTGCGCGAGTTGGAGGAGAAGACGATCTTCATGGCCCCCGTGTCGACCTCGTCGCTGTGCCATTCGGGCCGCAGCTCGCGCAGTGCGTCATAGACGCGTACGCAGATCTCCCGGGTCGCGCACACCACCATCGCCTTGCCCGCCGCACCGCCTGTCTCCGAGACGCCGACGAACGGCCGCATCCGTTCCCGCCGGCCCTCCCAGTGCGCGACGAGGTCCGCGGCGAGCTCCCGCACACGGGCGGGAGCTCCGTACATCGCGTTCATCGTCGCCACGGCCTGCTCGACCCGGCGGCGCTCGGTGTCGTCCAGGCCGTCGGTGATGCGGTCGGCCTCCTCGTCGATCGAGGCCGGGTCGGCGTCCACGCCCAGCACCAGCTGAATGACGCGGCTCTCGTGGAACACCTTGACGGTTGCTCCGTCGTCGGCGGCCCGTTTGAGGTCGTAGACGTCGACGTAGTCGCCGAACACCTCGCGGGTGTTGCGGTCGGCCGCGGAGACCGGAGTGCCGGTGAAGGCCAGCAGCGTGGCGTGCGGAAGAGCGTCGCGCAGGTGGCGGGCGTATCCGTCGAGGGAGTCGTAGTGGCTGCGGTGCGCCTCGTCCACGACGACCACGATGTTGCGGCGGTCGGACAGCAATGGGTGGTCCGCGCCGGATTCCTTCTCCTCCTTGGTCCGGCCGAACTTCTGGAGCGTGGTGAAGAGGATGCCGCCGACTCGCTTGGCCGCCAGCTCCGCGCGCAGCTCGGCCCGGCTGAGAACCTGCTGAGGCGTCTCCGGGAGGACCTCACTCTCCAGGAACGTGGAGTACAGCTGGTCATCGAGATCCGTACGGTCGGTGATGACGACGACCGTCGGATTCAGCAGCGCCGGGTCCTTCATCACCATGGTGGTGGTCAGGACCATCTCCTCCGACTTGCCCGACCCCTGGGTGTGCCAGACGACACCGGCCCTGCCGTCGCTCGCCGAAGCCTCCCGGACGGCCGCCGCCGCGCGGGTCACCGCGTGGAACTGGTGGGGCTTCGCGATGCGCTTCATCCGTTTGGAGGGAACGAAGTTGACGAAGGACCGGATGAGGGAGAGGAAGCGTGGCCGGGTGAACAGCCCGTGCACAGCGAGGTTCTGGCCCGAGTCGGCTATCCCTTCCGCGTCGAGCGGGTCGACGCGGGCCCCGGTCTCGTCCGTGTTCCACGGCGCGAAGTGCTCGTACGGGGTGAAGGGCGTGCCGTACTTCGCGGTGATGCCGTCGGAGAGCAGGACGACCGCGTTGTAGCGGAAGGCGGTCGGGAACTCCTCGACGTACCGGGTGATCTGCGAGTGGGCGGTCTGGAGGGTGGCGTCCTCGTCGCCGGCGCGCTTCAGCTCCAGGACCGCGAGGGGCAGCCCGTTGACGTAGAGGACGACGTCGAAGCGGCGGTTCCTCTCGCCGTCGATGACGGTGACCTGGCTGACCGCGCGGTAGACGTTCGCGTCGGCGTCCTCCAGGTCCACGAGGCGGACGGTCGGGCTGTGCTCGGCGCCGAACGCGTCCACGTAGGTGAGGGAGCGGATGCCGGTGGTGAGGTGACCGTGTGCGGTGCGGTTCTCCTCATAGGTGTCCTGCGACGACGGGGCCGCGGCGGCGACGACGGCGTCCTGGACGGCGGCCGTGGGCAGACCGGGGTTGAGCCGCTCGACCGCCTCGGTGAGATCCGGATACAGGATCAGGTCGTCCCAGGACCTGCGGTGGCCCGAGCCGGGGGCGAACTCGTGGCCGGGGGTGTGCCGCCAGGCGAGTCTGCCCAGTTCGTCCAGGGCGAGCAGCTCCCAGTCGGACTCGTGGGGGCGGTGGTTGCGTCCGTCGTCGCCGCCGGCCGTCATACGTGGTCCTCCACCATCTGCTCGGCGTCCTTGACGCGGAGCCGCCCGGACATGAGCGGCGGAAGGAGGGTCTCACGCAGCGCGGTCAGCGTCCGGGACTCCTTCAGCGCCAGGGTCAGGCGGCTGCGCACGGGGGTGATGTGACGCAGGTAGCGCTCCATGAGTGCGACCGGGGGGATGGAGAGCTGGGCTCCGACGATGACCTTGGCGTTCATGTTCGCCTGCACCGAGCCCCCGCGTACGCTCTCCGCGTAGTCGGCGTACGCCCGCGACTTCAGGAACCCCCATACGAAGTACGAGTGGGCGAGCGAGGCCGTCCTGAGCCGTACCAGGTACGAGGCGAAGACGGAATCGGCGGGCTCCTCGACGATCGCGGACTTTCCGGGGTCGGCCATGCGAGCCACCAGGACATCGCCCACGGACAGCCGGTACCTCTCCAGGTCGCGTTCGCTGATCTCGCAGTGCGGCACGTCGTCCCAGGTGATCCAGTTCCTCTTGTTGATGTCCTTGACCCGCAGGAATCTCGGGCCCGCCGGTTCCGGCGTGCTGCTGGCGGTGTAGCCGTACTGCGTCGAGCAGAGGTCCGACAGGTACCCGGGGGTCCAGTCGCTTCCCGAAGCCCGAGCGGCCGTGACACCGAACTCGGAGGCGAACAGGGCGTGTGACAGCTCATCGGCCTTGGCCGCGATGCGCTCGTTGACGGCGATCTTCTCGTCCAGCACCCCGAGCACTTCCGCGATGGCGTGCTGGTCCCGCAGCCGGGGAACATCCACCGTCATCTGCCGCAGATGCGTGGGCCCGAAGTGCTTCATCACACTGCCGACGCCCATGGCCTCGATCTGCCGCTTGAACGACGGGGCGAGCAGCATGTACTGGATGAAGTCGGCGTCGACCGCGGAGTTCTTGGGGCGGAACCTGATGATCCCCGTGTACGCGACCGCGCCCACCGCCGAATCATCGACCGTGGCGACCTCCCCGAGGGACGCCGAGGTGCTGAGCAGGACATCCCCCTTCCGGAGCCGGAAGTGGTCCCACCGCTTCGTGACCTTCTCCGGGTCCAGGTAATTGCATCCGGCCAGCAAAGAGGCGTTACGTTTCAGGCCCGCGAGACGCAGGAGGGGAACGCCTTCGGGGTGAAAGTCCACGGCCATGATCCCGGGGCCCTCCTGGAAGTCCAGAACGTCCTGGAGAGGAACTGTTTCCCACTCAGACATCGACCCTCCCCAGCTGTTCCCGGAAGACCTTCTCCAGTTCCGCCGACTTGTCGAAGAGCCCGTACAGCTCCTCGGTCAGGCCGTTGATCCGCGCGGCCATCGCCTCCCCGTCCTCCTCCTCCGCTTCGACGGCCCCCACGTACCGTCCGGGCGTCAGCGCGTACGCGTGCGCGCGGACCGTCGCCAGATCGGCGGAAAGACAGAACCCCGGCTCGTCCGCGTACGACAGCCCCGCCTCGCGCGCCGACGCCGTGCCGCGCCAGGCGTGGTACGTCCCGGCGATCTTGGCGAGGTCGGCCTCGGTCAGCACGCGCTCCGTACGGTCGGCCATCGCGCCCATGTCCCGGGCGTCGATGAACAGGATCTCGCCCCGTCTGTCGTCCAGGCGCTCGGCCCCCTGCGGGGACTTGTCCTTGGCCAGGAACCACAGGCAGGCCGGGATCTGCGTCGTCCGGAAGAGCTGGGCCGGCAGCGCGACCATGCACGCCACGAGGTCCGCCTCCACCATCGTCTGCCTGATCTCGCCCTCGCCACTGGACTGGGAACTCATCGAGCCGTTCGCCAGCACGATGCCGGCCGTTCCCCGCTCTCCCAGCTTGGAAACCATGTGCTGGAGCCAGGCGTAGTTGGCGTTGTTCTTCGGCGGGACGCCGTACCTCCACCGCACGTCGCTCTCGTCCCGCGCCCAGTCCTTGATGTTGAAGGGCGGGTTGGCCATCACGAAGTCGGCCTTGAGGTCGGCGTGTTTGTCCTCGGCGAAGGTGTCGCCCCAGCGGGGGGCAAGGTTGCCGTCGATGCCGTGGATGGCAAGGTTCATCTTGGCCAGCCGCCAGGTGCGCTCGTTGAGCTCCTGCCCGTAGACCGCGATGTCGGCCTTGTGACCGCGTCCCCGGTGCGCCTCGATGAACTTGCCGGCCTGGACGAACATGCCGCCCGAACCGCACGCCGGGTCGTACACCCTGCCCTCGTACGGTTCGAGAATGTCCACGATGAGCTGGACGACGGACCGGGGTGTGTAGAACTCGCCGCCCCGCTTGCCCTCCGCGCGCGCGAAGTTGCCGAGGAAGTACTCGTACACCTCGCCCAGCACGTCCTGCGCCGGCGTGTCCTCGGTACCGCCGAAGCGGGCGTCGCTGATGAGGTCGACCAACTCGGCCAGGCGCTTCTGATCGATGCTGTCGCGGTTGAAGATCTTCGGCAGAACGCCCTTGAGCGGCGGGTTCTCCGCCATGACCGCGTCCATCGCGTCGTCCAGCAGCTTGCCGACGCCCTGGCTCTTGGCGTTCGCCGCGATCCACGACCAGCGGGCGGTCTCCGGGACCCAGAAGACATGGGCGCCGGTGTACTCGTCGCGGTCCTCCAGGAAGTCGTCCATCCGTTCCTCGGTGATGCCGTCGTCGGCGAGCTCCGTGGCCAGCTCGCCGCGGCGCTCGTCGAAGGCGTCGGAGACGTACTTCAGGAAGATCAGGCCGAGGACGAACTCCTTGTACTGCGCGGCGTCGATCGAGCCGCGCAGCTTGTCAGCGGCCTTCCAGAGGATCGCCTGGATCTCCTTGGCGGTGGAGGCGCTGAACAGCTCCGCCTGGTCGGTGGGCCTTCTCGCAGCGGTAGCCATCGGGCAGACCGTCTCCTTCAGTCGTCGGTTCCCGGAAGGCCGGGCAGGTTCTGGATGGTCAAGGTGCCGTCGGTGAGGCCGGCGGCTGTGATGCGGGTCAGGTCGTCGAGGGCGGCGGACTGCTCGCGCAGCAGCGTCGCCCGGAGCTCGATCTCGTCGAGCGCGGCGTCGTATCGTTCCGTCTCCTCGCGCCCCAGGTCCGGGATGTCCAGGTCCTCGATGCCGCGGGAGGCCCGTACGGCGCCGCTGGTACGCGTGTGCTCGGCGGCCGCCGCTTGCAGCAGCGCGGCCAGCACCCGTGGTCGGACCCGCGGATCGCCGTCGGGGCGGACGCGCAGTATGCGGGCCGGGGCGGCGACCACCGACAGGCCCTCGGTGTCGACGTGGACGCCGAAGCGGGGGCTGGTGGTGACGACGACGTCGCCGGGCTCGGTGAATTGGGCGTGCTCGTACGCCGTGAGGAGTAGACCGCGGTCGATCCGGCGGCTGCCGAGCCGCGCCGTGCCGAGGATCTCGTCCGGGCCGAGCACCGCGTAGTGGCCGTCGGCCGTGAGGTGCTCGGGCGCGATGCGGTGGCCGGGACGGCGGCGCAGGCGGCGTTCCTCCAGAAGGCGTCGGACCGTGGTGCGCCGCACCGGCTGGTCCTCCGGTCGCAGCACGGCCTGGATGCGCGTCGCCGCGCGCAGGTCGACGTGCGGGCGGGACTGTCGCTGGAGGTCGGCCAGGCGCTGCTCGAGGTCGCTGATACGGGCGGGGCGTTCGACGACGGCACGGGCGTAGCGGGCCTCGTAGGGGCGCCGGCTCGCGGTGAAGGCGGCGCCCGGGTGGTCGTCGAGCTCCTTCGCGGGGACGATCACGCCGTGGCGGGGATCGTGTCGCCGGTCCCCGCGCCATCCGGACGCGCGCCAGATGGCGATGTCCTCGGCGAGCGTGTCGAGCACCGGCTGCGTGAGCGGCCGCGCGGACAGGTCGGCAAGCAGGACCCGGCCCACGCGCTCCTCCTGCGGGGTGCGGGAGAGAACCCACACCGCGGTGCGGTAGCCGGGCCGGTACGGCATAGCGCCGTCGGGCAGGCTGACGACAGCCTTCAGCAGGCCCTCGCCGAGGAAGGAGCGACGCAGCCGGTCGGCCTCGCCGTGCTGGCGCAGCGGACGTACGAGGACATCGGCCGGTCCGAGGACGACTGCGGTGGAGCCGGCTTCGAGGTAGTCGGTGAGCGCCTGCACCTGCTCGAGGACGGCCTCCGGCCTACGGGTCTCCGCGGCCTCGTACGGAAGGGCGCAGACCAGCAGGTCCGGGTATCCCCACTCATCGACGGAGGCCGACAGGTCCGCGCCCTCCACGGCGTCGAGGTTGAACTCGTACACCCCCCGGACGAGCATCCGGCGGCGTACGAGGCGGACGCGGGCCGGGTCGGGGTCGGCGGCGAGATAGGTGTGGCCGGAGTCTTCGGCGGCCCGGTCATGCAGAGCGGCGAGGAGGTCGCCGGCACGCGCGTGCGGGGTGACGACGACGGACTCCTCTCGAAGGGTGTCGATGCCGGAAAGGGCGGCGAGGGCTCGGACGACCACCGGGGCGGGTTGGTCGACGGCCAGATCATGCGAGCCGAGACGCTGCCGCGCCTCCAGGACCCAGTCGAAGGCCTCGGCCGGGGTGTAGGCGGCCTCGATCAGCTCGTCCGCGAGCACGGCGAGGGTCGGGCCGGTGGTATCCGGGGCGGCTACGGCGCGCAGCTCGGCCAGCAGGAACTGGTCCTCGGCATCCAGCTCGGCGGCTTTGGCGACCAGGGCGTCCCAGTCCTGACCGGCGACCGGAGCGTCGTACTGCTGGCGCACGCAGAGCAGCGCGGTCAGCGCGCCCACCAGGACGGACGCCGGAAGGGTGGGGGTCCGCCAGGCGGCGAGGGTGTGCAGGGCGAGCTCGGCGCGGAGGTGGCGGGGGTCCGCATTGCCTCGGCCCGTGTCCGTCAGCCAGTCGACGACGGCGCGGGCGTCGAACACGGGACGGCCGTCCTCGTGGGCGATCGGCGCCGGGAAGTCCGGGTGACGACGGCTCCAGGTAGTGGGAACGGGCCGCTTCACCTGTGCGAGGGAGGCGATTTCGGTGTATGTGATCCGCCAGGCCGGCTCCTCGGGCACGACGAGCGCTGCTGCCCCACGCGCACTGGTCACGAGCCCCGCCCCCTCTGAATACAGACCTTGCTCTCTTCGTCCTGCGGGCCGATCGGATCGCTTGGACTCCGGTTCGGCGGCAGGTGCCAAAACCTTACAGCGAGAGTTCGGGGCGCCTGTCAGTCGCTCTGGTAACCGGGGTTATCACCCTTCTCCAATCGCCACAAGCTGTTGGGGCTCAGTGTGGTGCCGCACTGCCCCGCCATGGCCCGCCCAGGAGCAGTCCGCCCCCAGGACCCAGCGATCACCGTCGAAATGGAGAAACCCAATGAGCACTCACGCCGACCCACTCATCGACGGTGCGTCCCGGATGAGCGCCTACGAAGGGCAGGTATGGCACACGCTCAATGACCACTGGCAGCGCCGGGACAACCGCCGTGGTCTGCCGAACTGGGCGAGCGCCGCGATCGGTCGCACGGGTGAGGTCGCGGGAAACGCCGTGAGACGGGCTACGAACGCCGTGCCGGAGGTGGTGACGGAACCGATCCGTCGCGCGAGTGGGGCGATTGCCGACAAGGCCGTACAGCCGGCACTCACAGCCGCGGCGGCGATGCTCGAACTGATCAATGACTGGGCCATGGAACTCAACGACCCGAAGAACGTCGAGAAGCTCGCCCGCAAGCGCGGTCTGGACATCGGCAGCTTCTCCGACCTGCGAGGGCAGGACCTCAAGGTGTGCGACCAACTGCTGACCTCCAACACCCTCAAGTGGCGGACCGCCGGCGCGTTCGAGGGCGGCGCCATGGGCCTGCTGGCCATGGTCCCCGTCGCCGGCATACCCGTCGCTCTGACAGCTGACATCCTCGTCATTCAGGTCTTGAGCACGTCGATCGCGTCGCGCATCGCGTACTCCTACGGTTACGACGCCAAAGACCCTGGTGAGCAGGTTTTCATCCAACGCCTGGTACAGCGGTCCTTCATGGCACAGGCGGCCAAAGTCAAGCCGTTGCGTGACACCGCTCATGCGGCGGGCGCGGTCAAGGGACGCCTACGGTGGTCGGACAACCTCCGCAAGGACCACCGTCTCCTGGCCGCGCTGGAGAAGTTGATGCGACAGCTGGGTCCAGCGGGCACCAGGGTGCCCGTAAAGAACGTCGCCAAGGTCGTGCCGTTCGTGGGTGTTCTCATCGGCGCGGGCATGAATTCCTCGGTCCTCGGCAACGTGGCTGCCGACGCCCGGCGCTACTGCCAGACCCGGTTCCTGTGCGAGAAGTACGGGCTGCCGCTACCGGCTGCGCTGGCGGCCGACCGGCACGACGCCACGTAGGTGACGGCCGCTGGGCCCGGGGCGAGCAGCCATATCTGGTGCGAGTTCCAAGACCGATAACCCCGGTTACCAGCCTCTTGCATCTCGCGTCGCCCTTCCTCTTCCTAATGTTCCGTTGGCGAGCAGCGCGGCAGAAATTGCACCGCAGCGCCCCGCTCGCGTCATCCACGGACTCGATGCCCAGGGGGGCACCTCATGACGGAACAGCGAGAACAGAACGCGCACGTCCCCGAAGACACCGCTCGCAAGGAGCGGAACGACCGGCGCGGAACCGTGGCCGACCACGTGCGCAGGCGCCTTGAGCGGTCGCCTCTCGGTGAGCCCGTGAAGCTGCTCCTGTGGACGGCTCTGGGCGCCGGCGAGACCCGAAGCCCTTCCACCATCGGCCGGACCTACATCGAGTCGGTCGCCGTCACCCGCTTCCGCGGCATCGGACCGCGTGCCTGGCTCAAGCTGAGCCCCCGACCCGGCGTGAACCTGGTCGTGGGCCGCAACGGATCCGGCAAGTCCAGCATTGCCGAGGGCATCGAGACTGCCTTCACTGGCGTCAACATGCGCTGGCAGGGGCAGCACGCCACGCGCAGCAGCAACTGGCGCAACCTCCACGACACCGTCGGCAGGCCGGAGATCGAGGTCAAGCTGGCCATCGAAGGAGACGCCGGCCGCAGTACCCTCACCCGCACCTGGGAAGGCGACGGATTCGAAGACTCCCGGGCAGAGCTGAAGCGGCCGGGCTACGGCCGCGCAAGTCTCGACCAGGTGGACTGGAAACAGGACTTGCAGGACTTCCGGCCCTTCCTGTCGTACGTCGATCTCAACCGCATGATCAGCGGCAAGCCCTCCGAGATGTACGACGCCATCGCCACCATCCTCGGTCTGGGCCGGCTCAGCGCCGCCGACAGCCGGCTCCGCAGGGAAGCCAAGGTGTTCGAGGACGCGGACAAGGCGGCGAAGGCGGAGCTGCCGGGCCTGAAGGAGGCCCTGTACGAGCTGGAGGACGACGATCGCGCGATCCAGGCGCTCGTAGCCCTCGACACAGCCGGAACCCCTGACTTCGAAGCCCTGGATGCCTTGGTCACCGGTCTGCCCGGCGACACGGACGACAACCTGATCGCCCGGCTGCGTGCCGAGGCAGTGGTACAGGAACCGGATGTGGCCCAGGTCCGCACCGCTGTGGAGCGTCTACGCCAGGCTCTCGCCGGCATCGAAGACCTGCACGGCACCGATACCGAGGAAGCCATGCGGCGTGCGGAACTGCTCGAACGCGCCGTGGCGCACCACGACCGCCACCCCGACGAGGCATCCTGCTCCGTGTGCGGGAGCGCCGGGATGCTGGACGCGGCGTGGGCGGCGGATGCCATCGCCCAGATCGCCGCACTGCGGCAGGAGGCGGAGGCAGCCACCTGCGCGCGCGACGAACTCCGGCTGGCCGCGCGAGCCGTGCAGGATCTCGTTCACACGCCTCGGCGAATCCCCACCTCCCTCACCGACCCGTGGACCGCCTGGACCACCTGCCGGTCGATCAGCGATCCGGACGAACTCGCCCGACGCGCCCTCCATGCCGCCGTGACCCTGGCCGATGCCTGTGCCTCGGTCAGGCAGCGTGCCGTACAGGAGTTGGAGAAGCGGGACGAGCGCTGGCGCGGGCTCGTCGTCCGCCTGGCGGCCTGGGCGGAGAAGGCGCAGGCCGTGGAGGCGAACAGGTCTCGGCTGAGGGACATCAAGAGAGCGAGCACCTGGATCAAGGCACTGGCCACCGAGCTTCGGGAACAGCGCATGGAAGGCTTCGCCGACCATTCGCAGCGGATCTGGGAGCGGCTCCGCCAGGAGAGCAACATCGACCTCAAGGCCGTGAGCCTGAAGGGCAGCGAGAAGGCCACTGTCCGCAAGCTCGTCATGGATGTCTCCGTCGACGGCCAGGAGGCCTCTGCTCTCGGCGTCATGAGCCAGGGCGAGCAGCACTCCCTGGCACTGTCCCTGTTCCTGCCCCGGGCCGCCACCACCGACAGCCCGTTCGGCTTCATCATCATCGACGACCCCGTGCAGTCCATGGACCCCGCCAAGGTCAACGGACTCGCCCAGGTCCTGCACGAACTGGGCGAACACCGACAGGTCGTTGTGTTCACCCACGACACCCGACTCCAGCGGGCGTTCAGCAGTCAGGGCCTGCCCGTGACGGTGTTCGAGGTCGAGCGGGCCAAGTCGTCCAAGGTGAAGGTCAAGCCGGTGACCGACCCGGTACGGCAGGCGCTCGACGATGCGCGGGCCCTCGCCAGTACCAGTGACCTGCCGACGGCGGCACGGACCCACGTGCTGCCCAGCCTGTGCCGTATCGCCCTGGAGAACGCCTTCCTTGAGGCCGCCTGGATCCGGAACCACCGCGCCGGCGCGCCCGAGCACGTACTGCAGGCGGCCATTGGCGAAGCGGACAAGCTCCTGAAGGTCGCAGCGCTGGCCTTGTTCGGCGACGCCGAACGGACCGGCGATGTCTACCAGGAACTGCGCACCCTTTGCGGGCCGCGTGCGGTGGAACTCCTCAAGCAGTGCCAGAACGGCGCCCACGCCGCCGGGGCTCAGATCATGGCCCCCCACCGATTCGTCGACGACATCGAGACCATGGCGCAGAAGGTGCGCAGGCCGGAGGTGACCGCGTCGTGAGTACCTCCACTGCCTCTGCCGAGGAACTCCTTCTGATCGCAGATCGGTTGCTCGTCGCCCGCCTGGGTGCCACACCCGCTGGTCGCAGACGCGGGGCCTCACTCGCTCTGCGAACCGCCCTGGAGATCTCCGTCGACCACACACTCGACGCCGCGGTGCCCGGACTCGCGGGCACCACGATGCGGGCCAAGATGCTATGCCTCCCCTGCTACACCTCAGCCGAGACCGCTCGCCGAACCACCGCCGTCTGGTCACACCTATGCCTGGGATGCCACTACCACCAATACGAGATCGGCCCGACAGAGGCCCAGGTCCGCGCCTGGCGAGCGGAGGTTGGCGAGTTGGTCGGAGCGCTGGCCACCCACAGGGCTTGATGGTTTCGGTTCTTCGCCCGCACCGCACGCCTCACCGTGGCAGCGTCGCTGCTGTACCGCACCCGGCTGCACGAAGGCAGGCACGGAAGCTAGGGCGTGATCCAATCTGCCCAGCCAAAGGTGAACTTGTAGGCGGCCCGTGCAGCGTTCCAACCTCTGCTGCCTGCTACGAGCGCCACAGCCAGGGCGACGACGAACAGCGCGGCGAAAGCTCCAGCGATGATCGCCCCCGTTCTGGGTGACCAAACAACTCCCACGAAGACGCTCGCGATGAGCGCTATCGCCAAACCAATGTTGGCGCTGGGCATTTCCACGCGAAACAGATTCCGCATGGACCCGTGCGACGTCTGCATGTCTGCCCTGTAGCGCTCCCCAGCCGCATCAGGATCGGCACTCGGCCCCTCCGGCCACTGCTGCTCCATGTGCCTCCCCCTTCACCCTGGAGGGAGCTTAGGCCTCGACCTTTTCCTCACCACCTCAACCCACCACTCACTCCAGCTCCCATCCCGCCCGCCTTCGACCCACACGTCGTGGAGCGGGAGCGGCCCCAGGCTGGGCCGCGACTGCTCGGCTCCGCCTGGGGCGAAGGCGGTCGGGATGAGAGCCCCACGACGCTCGCCACGCTCCGGCCGGCACTCGCGAAAGGCGCCCCGTCCATCCCGGTGCCGGAGCGCACCCGCCGGGAGCATCGTCTTGTAGCTGCGAGCTCGGTTCTCCCCTCATGCCCCACGGGCCTACGCAGCGGGCGCGCGCCGGCGGCGGCAGCGCCGAGCGGGCCGGAGGCAGGAGCGCGGGCGCAGCCGGAGCCCGGGTGCCCTGATGAGGCAGAGAAACCTGTTACAGCCCGAGCTCAGCGAGCACCTGGGTCGGCAAGATCCCGAAGTAGTTGCTGTACTTCGCTGCTGTACGACAGCTCAAAGCCCCTACCGGATGAACCCGGTAGGGGCTTTGCCGTGCGGTGGACCTGTGGGGATTTGAACCCCAGACCCCCTCGATGCGAACGAGGTGCGCTACCAGACTGCGCCACAGGCCCTTGCAACGAGTGAAACTCTAGCACCCCCAACGGGGTGCTCGGAAATCCGTTCCGCGCTGGTCAGCCGTGGCGGTGTCGCCGGGGGCCGGGCGGGTGGGTCACTCGTTGGCGGCGCGGGGGCGGTCGCCGTCCTCGTACTGGTCGAAGAGCGGGGTGCGGCCCCGGTCACGGGAGCGGCGGGACTGGGGCGCGCGCCGGCGCGGGGCCGGTTCGGCCGGGGGTGTCGCGGTGTCCTGGGCGGGCTCGGCGGTGCTGGAGCGGGCCGCGCTCCAGGTCTCCGGGTTGCCGACCTCGACGCCGCCCGTGGCGCGGGGGGCGACCGGGGCGGTGACGTAGGTGGGGAGGGGGACCGGGACGGGCTCCCAGCTGTCGCCCTGGACCGGGCCGCGCTCGCGCTGCTGGTCCACCCACTCCGCGTGGTCCGTCTGCTCGACCAGGGCGCGGCGGCCGGCCTCCTGGGGGGAGACCGTGGGGGCGGGTTCGGGGGCGGGGTGGCGCGCCTCGGAGTCCTCGTCGGCGTCGGCGGGGGCCGGCGCGGCGGGCTGATGGCGGCGGGGGCGGTTCTCGCGCAGCCGCTGGGCGGCCACCTCGGCGCGGCGCTGGTCCATGGTGAAGGCGAACCTGCGCCGCTCGTGCGCCCGCAGATGCGCGATGTACGCGCTGAGCAGGACGGCCGGGACGGCGGGGGCCCACAGGAAGCGGAGGCCGCCGACCGCCGCGACGATCGCGCCGAGCGTGAAGACGAGGAAGAGGACGACGGTGGTGCGCCGACGGCGCGCGAGGACCTGGAGGCGCTGTGCGCGCCGGGCGCGCTCCGCGTCGATTCCGCCGGGGCGCACGCGCCGCCGGGCGGGGCCCGGGGCGGCGGACTCGGCGGGCTCGGCGTGCCGTTCGCGCCGTCTGCGGGGCGCGCGCTCCGGCGCACCGGCCGGGTCGTGGACCCGGGCCTCGGTGTGCGCCGGGGGCGCGGCGAAGGCCCGGACGTCGACGGATTCCATTCGGTCCGTGCTCACGTCCGGGTCGGCGTCGGGTGCCGCCTCGTCGTCGGTGCGCTCCTGCAGCCCCTTGGCATATCGGCGCTCCATCGCCGCCCGGCCGGACAGCAGCCGGATGGCGGTGCTGAAGCGTTCCGTGGGACGCGCTTCGTTGAGTTCGTCCTGCCTGCGGAGCCACATCGGCACCAAGTAGGCGGCCCAGGCCCCGACGATGACTGCGTAGATGAGGCCGCTGCTGCTCACATCTCACACCGTAGAGGGGTTTGCGCGGAGGCATCCGCCAATTGGCGCGGTGTGTCGCACGATCCGGCTGATATCGCGGACTTTTTTTGTGATTGTTCAGATCAACAGTGGGTCTTTGCGTGTTCGTTAGCGGTCATGCTTCGCCTTGTACACGGACAGTGCCGATCCAATTCGAACATGTATTTCATTTTGCGCGATGCTCCGGCCGCTCCGGCCGGGTCCGGTGCCATCTGCGCAGCAGCCCGTCCGGCACCTCCTCCGCCGTGAGCGCGTAGATCAGGTGGTCCCGCCAGGCCCCGTCGATGTGCAGATATCGGGGACGCAGCCCTTCCTCGCGAAATCCGAGTTTCTCCACGACGCGGCGGCTCGGCCCGTTCTCCGGGCGAATGCACACCTCGATCCGATGGAGTCCGACCGCGCGGAAACAGTGGTCGACGGCGAGAGCGACAGCCGTCGGCATCACTCCCCGCCCGGCCACCTCCTGGTCCACCCAGTAGCCGACGTGCCCCGAACACATCGAGCCCCAGGTGACCCCGGCCACGGTCAGCTGACCGACCAGACGGCCCCGGTACTCGATGGCGAACGGCAGCATCCGGCCCGCGTTGGCCTCGGCGCGCAGGTGGCGGACCATCTGGCGGTACGTGGGCCGCTGGGCGACCGGGCCGCCGGGGGCGGGCGGCGGAACCGTCGCCTCCCAGGGGCGCAGCCAGTCCCGGTTGCGGCGGTTGACCTCGCGCCACTCGCGCTGATCGCGCAGTTTGATGGGCCGGAGGGCGACATCGCCGTCCGCCAGGATCACCGGCCAGGTCGGGACGTTCAGCTCGGGCTCCCGGGTCGGGGGTGGTCGCCGCCGCGCAGCTGGTCGACGGCGTGCACCAGCAGCCTCTCCAGGACGGCGAGCCCGTCACGCACCCCGCCGGTCGAGCCGGGCAGGTTGACGATCAGGGTGCGCCCGGCGACGCCCGCGAGGCCCCGCGAGAGCGCGGCGGTGGGGACCTTGTCGCGGCCCTCGGCCCGGATCGCCTCCGGGATGCCGGGGACCTCGTGGTCCAGGACCCGGCGGGTGGCCTCGGGGGTGCGGTCGGTGGGCGAGATGCCCGTACCCCCGGTGGTGACGATGACGTCGTACGCGGCGGCCGCCCCGGCACGCAGCGCCCGCTCGACCGGGTCGCCGTCGGGCACGACCTCGGGGCCGTCGACCGTGAAGCCGAGCCCGGTCAGCGCCTCGGCGATCAGCGGTCCGCCCTTGTCGGCGTAGACCCCGGCGGACGCGCGGTTCGACGCGGTCACCACAAGGGCGCGGTACGGGGGCCCGGCGCTCACGCGTCGGCTCCGGGCGGCGCGGTGCGGACGTAGTCGCCGGACTTGCCGCCCGACTTCGCCTCGACGCGGACGTCCGTGATGACCGCGGACTTGTCGACGGCCTTGACCATGTCGACCACGGTGAGCGCGGCGACCGACACCGCGGTCAGTGCCTCCATCTCGACGCCCGTGCGGTCGGTGGTCTTCACCGTCGCGGTGATCTCCACGGCGTCGTCGGCCACGCTCAGCTCGACGCCCACACCGGAGACGGCCAGCGGGTGACAGAGGGGGATCAGGTCCGGGGTCCGCTTGGCGCCCATGATCCCGGCGATCCGGGCGGTGGCGAGGGCGTCGCCCTTGGGGACCCCCTCGCCCCGGAGCAGTTCGACGACACGCGGCGACACGAGGACCCGGCCGCTGGCGCGGGCGACGCGCGCGGTGACGTCCTTCCCGGAGACGTCGACCATGCGGGCGGCCCCCGCCTCGTCGATGTGCGTCAGCCTGTTCTGCGTACTCAACTCACTCCGCCTAGCGGTAGGGCGCCGATTCCCCGGTGCCGCACCGGGTGCGGGGCCGGGGCCCGGGGGGTGGCCCCCGAAGGCACAGCGGCAGATACCGTACCGCCACCGGCCCCGGGTCAGCGGAGCAGGACCACCTCGGTGTCGGTGCCGGGCTCGGCGGAGGTGACGTCCTCGGGCAGCACGATCAGCGCGTCCGCCTGGGCGAGTGCGGCGATCAGATGCGATCCAGAACCGCCGACGGGCGTGACGGTGCCGGCCTCGGCGTCGTAGCTCCCGCGCAGGAACTGGCGGCGGCCGGCCGGTGAGGCCAGGGCCTTGTCGGTGGCGAGCGTGGCCCTGGCCGTGGGGCGGTGGACCTCCGGCAGGCCCATCAGGGTGCGGATCGCGGGCCGCACGAACAGCTCGAAGGACACATAGCTGGAGACCGGGTTGCCCGGCAGGGCGAGCAGCGGGGTGTGGTCGGGGCCGATGGAACCGAAGCCCTGCGGTTTGCCGGGCTGCATGGCGAGCTTGCGGAAGTCGACGCCGCCGCCCGGCTCGTCCTCGTCGCCCACCGAGGACAGGGCCTCCTTGACCACGTCGTACGCGCCGACGCTGACGCCTCCCGTGGTGACGACCAGGTCGGCGCGGATCAGCTGGTCCTCGATCGTGGCGCGCAGCGTCTCGGCGTCGTCGGCGACGGCACCGACGCGGTAGGCGATGGCTCCGGCGTCCCGGGCGGCCGCGGTGAGGGCGAAGCTGTTGGAGTCGTAGATCTGGCCGCCGCTCAGCTCGCCGCCGGGCTGCACCAGTTCGCTGCCGGTCGACAGGACGACGACGCGCGGGCGCGGCCGCACCTTGATGGTGGAGCGGCCGATCGCGGCGAGGAGTCCGATCTGCGGCGGCCCGATCACCGTGCCCGCCTTGAGCGCCAGGTCGCCGGGGCGTACGTCGCTGCCCCTGGCCCGGACGTGGGCGCGGGCCTCGGCCGGGCGGTGGACGCGGACCTCACCGCCCGCGTCCTCGGGGGCGTCGCTGTGGGCGCGCATCGCGGCGGCGGGGCCCTCGCCCGTACCGCCGTCGGTCCACTCGACGGGGACGACGGCCTCGGCGCCCTCCGGGAGCGGGGCGCCGGTCATGATGCGGGCCGCCTCGCCGGGGCCGACGCGCCGGCCGGTGCCGAGGCCGTCGTCGCCGGCGGCGACATCGCCGATGACGGTGAGGACGGCGGGGAACTCCTCGGTCGCGCCCTCGACGTCGGCGACGCGCACCGCGTAACCGTCCATGGAGCTGTTGTCGAAGGGCGGCAGGGCGACCTCCACCACGACGTCCTCGACCAGGACGCAGCCCTGCGCCTCGGGCAGTTGCAGCTCGATGGGTTCGAGCGGCTTCACCGCGGCGAGGATGTCTTCCAGGTGCTCGTCCACCGACCAGATCGTGCTGCTCAACGTGCTACATCTCCTCGGTGACGTAACTGCGGAGCCAGCTGCGGAACTCCGGCCCCAGATCCTCACGTTCGCACGCGAGTCTGACAATGGCACGCAGATAGTCGCTGCGGTCGCCGGTGTCGTAGCGCCGGCCCTTGAAGACGACGCCGTGCACCGGGCCGCCGGCCTTC